>NZ_JBEZJY010000003.1:0-311392 GCF_040651415.1 Streptomyces sp. NPDC048484 | reverse complement strand
GGAGTCTGACGGCCCACCACGGAGGCGACGGTGTCCAGCGGCAGGTCCGTGACCTGGGCCAGCGTCACGACCGGTGTGCCCATCGCACCGAAGGCCGCGTGGGTGACGCGGCGCGGTACCACGCAGTCGCCGACGGCGCGGACGGTCCGGCCGTCGGCCGCGGTGAACTCCGGGCGGTGTGGGCGGCGTTCGCCGACGGTCACCAGGATGTCGGCGTCGAGGCTCCCCTCGTGGCCGTCCAGGACGTTTCGCAGGAACACTCCGCCGGCCGTTGTGTCGGTCACCGTGTTCATCGCGGCGATGCGCAGCGGCGCGCCGGCGAGCCGGTTCATCAACTGGGTGCGGTTCTCCGGCGACAGGCCCGTCGCGAAGCCGTTGCCGGGGGTGATCAGCGTGACCTCGCGGGCGCCGGCCGCCAGCGCGCTCTCGACGGCGCTGACGCCCTGCCACCACCCGAAGCCGTCGTCGAGGACGGCTACCCGGGGCGCGCCCGGCACGACATCCGTGTACCGCTGGAGGAAGTCCGTACTGGTGAGTGTCCGAAGCCCGCCCGGCACCTGGACGACCGCCTCCTCGGCTCCGGTGGCGAGCACTGTCGCGGAGTACTCGGCCAGTTCGGCCGGGGCCGGGGCGGTGCCCAGCACGACCCGTACGCCGAGGTCGGCCAACTGGCCGCGCTGGTAGTCCACGAACGTCTGCCAGCTGGAGCGGTGCGCGGCGAGGGCGGCCAGGCGCGCCTGGCCGCCCGCTTCTCCCGCACGGTCGAAGACGACCACCTCTCTGCCGGTACGGGCGAGCGCCATCGCGCACTCCATGCCCGCGGGACCCGCGCCCAGGACGGCCACCGGGCCGCGCCGGGAACCGGGACGTGAACCAGGCCGAGGGCCTGGCCGCCGTGAGCCGGGCCGGGTGAGCAGCAGGGGGACCGCGGGGCGGGTCGCTGAGCCGGGCGGGCCCAGCTCCGGGTTGACCGAGCACGAGCCGGTGGGTTCGAAGGTCCGGCAGCCCTCGTTGCACCCCGTGCAGGGGCGTATGGAGCGTTCGTCGCCGGCGACCGCTTTCCGCGCGAAGTCCGGGTCGGCGATGAACGGCCGTGCCATGCCGACCAGATCGGCGCCGGCGTCCAGCGCCCGTTCGATGTCGGCCGCCGTCCGGAACCCCTGGCTGATCAGCAACGGCGGTGCGAGCGCCGCGCGGAGCCGGACCACGGATTCCAGGAGTGGCGGCCGGGTGATGGCCATGCCGGGGACGTAGGTGTTACGGACACCGGTGGTGACGTTGACGTACGCGAAGGGCGCCGCGGCGCTCAGTTGTGGGAGCAGTTCGATCAGATCGTCCAGGCCGAGGCCGGAGTCGTGGCCCGAGTCGTGGCCTGGCTCCACCGACACCCGTACGCCGATGGGGAGTTCACCGATCTCGCCGCGGATCGCGTCGATCACCTGGGCGAGCAGGGCGATGCGGTCGCCGTACTCGTCGTCGCGGGTGTTGTTCACGCGGGAGAGGAACTGGGCGAGCAGATAGCCGTGGCCCGCGTGCAGCTCGACCCCCTGGAAACCGGCCTGCACGCTGTTGGCCGCCGACACGCGGAACGCGTCGACGACACGGCGTACTTCTTCGGCGCCCAGCGCGTGCGGCGCGGTCGCCTCCCGCGGTGAGCGGACGGCGGCCGCGGAGACCGGCGCGTAGTAGGTACCGGCGCCCAGGGTCTCCCGGCCGAGGTGGACGAGTTGTGCGACGGCGACGGCACCGCCGTCGGTGATGGCCTCGGCCCGGCGGCGTACGGCGTCCTTGATCTCTGGGCGCCAGGCCTCGGTCAGATAGCGCTGAGGCAGGGTCGACTCGGGCGCCACCGCGGTGCCGCCGGTGATCACCATGGCGGCGCCGCCCTGTGCGAGGCGCCGCCAGTAGGACGCGTCCGCCTCGGTGGGGGCACCGTCGGCGACCGCGGCGATGGCGTGTGCGGTGGCGACGAGCCGGTTACGCAGGACGAGGCCGCCGAGCGTGAACGGGGTGGCCAGTATGGACGGGGTGGCGGCCGTGGCTGAGGTAGCGACCGTGGCCGATGTGCATGGCGTCATGCGGCTCTGCTTGCCGTTCACGCGGCGGACGAGGAGGCGAGACCGGTGAGTTCGGCGAGTCGGGCCCTGTTCCGGTCCGCCGTGCCGAACAGCACCTCGCTGCTGCGGGCCCGCCGCACGTACAGGTGGGCGGGGTGCTCCCAGGTGAAGCCGATCCCGCCGTACAGCTGGACGTACTCCGCCGTCGCCAGGCGGAAGGTCTCGGAGCAGACCACAGCGGCGGCGCCGGCGGCCACCGGCAGCTGGGGCGACGCGATGGCCACGCAGGCCGTCGCGTACGCGGATGCCGAGCGCGCCGCCTCCAGCGCCACCAGTACGTCGGCCAGCCGGTGCTTGACGGCCTGGAAAGAGCCGATGGGGCGTCCGAACTGATGGCGGTTCGCGACGAACTCGACCGTCGCGTCCAAGGCGTGGCCGCTGCCGCCGACCTGCTCGGCGCCGAGCGCGGCCCGCCCCGCGTCGAGGGTCGCCGTCACCTGTCCCGACTCCCCCACGGGGGTGGCGGGCGCGCCACGGAACTCCACCAGTGCCTGGCGGCGGGTCTCGTCCAGCACCCGGCGGGGTGTCCGCAGGCAGGTGTCCACGGCCGGCTCGCAGGCGAACAGTCGTGGTCCGTCGGGTGTGCGCGCCCGGACCACGATCAGCTCCGCTCCGGCCCCGTCGAGCACGAGGTCCGCTGCGCCGCGCAACACCCAGCCGTGGGCGCCGGGTTCGGCGTCGACCTCGGGTCCGTCCTCGTGGAAACCGGCGACGGTGGCGGTAAGTGTCCCGTCCGCGATCCGCGGCAGGTGGCGCTCGCACGCCTGCCGGTCGCCGCTGCCCAGCAGGGCGTGCGCGGCGAGGACCACGGTGGGCAGCAGCGGGGCGCAGTACAGCGCGCGCCCGGACTCCTCCAGGGCCACGGCGAGTTCGGCGAAGGTGAAGCCGGACCCTCCGTACTCCTCGGGAATGGCCAGGCCGTGGACACCGATCTCGCCCGCGAGCCGCGCCCACAGCACTTCGTCGTATCCCCGCGCGGTGGCCGACTGTCGGCGGACGTCCTCGGAACCGCTCGCTTCGGTGAAGAAGTCCCGCAGGACCGCGCGCAGTTGTCGCTGCTCATCGGTTTCGGACAACAGCTGGGGGTCGATCTCTGGGTGACGGCGGAACATGGGACCTCCATGGAACTTGTGCGGTAGAGCGGGCGGCGACGACAGGGCCTGGGGGTGTGTCATCTCTCGGGCCGTGTCCGCGGCGGTGAGTCCGAACACGAGGGCTGAGGCGATACCGCCCGCATAGGCGCGATGCCACAGGCCGCCGGTGTCCGACCCGGCGGCCAGGAGACCTTCGATCGGTCGGCCGCCGTCGTGCAGCACGCGCGCCCGGTCGTCGACGCGCACGCCGTGGAACGGAAAGGTGATGGCCGGCACCGTCTCGATGACGTAGTAGGGCGGCTCGTCCAGCGGCAGGGAGTCCAGCTTCCGGCCGGGCCGCTGCTCCGCCCCTTCCGAAGCCCGCTCGTTGAACTGCTTGACGGCATCGCGGACGGCCTCGCCGTCGTAGCCCCACTCCTCGGGCAGAAAGGCCAGCTCGTCGAGGTCTTCGGCGAGTCCGACGCGCCCTCCTCGCTTGCTCGCCAGGGCGTATTTGTCGACGGCGACGGCGCCTTCGACGTACGAGCCGACGATCCAGTCACGGAACACCCGGGCGTCGGCGACGAGGAGACCGCGGCCTTCGGGCTGGTCGAGCAGTGCCATGGCCGTGAGGTGGTCGCCCAGTGTCTCGTCGACGAACCGCTCGCTGCGCAGGTTGAACAGGACGGCGTGCTCGCTGTAGTACAGCGACAGGTCGACGAAGTCCGCCGGATCGGCGAAGGGGACACCGCTGGGGACGAGGTGGCCGTAGAAGCCCGCGTCGTCCGAGGCGGTGGCCGCCCCGGCCCCGGTGGCCAGACGGTAACCGCCGCCGTCGCTGTGGGGTTGGGAGCGGAGCGGCATCCGGTCGGCGCGCGGATGCACATGAGCGGTGCGGAGGGCGGGGTCGCCCTGGAATCCGCCGGTGGCGATGAGTGTGGTCCGGGCACGCACCTGCCTGCGTGTGCCGTCGGCCGCCCTCAGGTCCGCGCCGGCCACCACGCCTCGCTCGACCACCAGCCGCTCGGTGCGGGTCTCCAGCAGCAGCTCACCACCGCCGTGGAGGATGAGCCGACGGCAGGTGTCGACGTAGTGGTTCGTGTCGAACTGATGCCCGCGGCCGAAGCTGAGGACGCGTTGTGCGTCCTTGACCTCCACGCCGACGGAGCGGATCCAGGAGATTCCGTCGGCGAACCGGTTCACCAGCGCACGCTTGAGCGCGCTGTCCCCGCGCGGATTGTGTTCGTCCATGACGTCGTGGCTGGGGGCGGTCCACGCGTAACCGGCGAAGCGTGCGGAGCCGCCGACGTCCGTGCCGATCTCGACGACCACGACGGACAGGCCGTCGCGCACCGCGCGCGCACCGGCGGTCAGCCCTGCCATGCCCGCGCCGATGATCAGCAGGTCGGCGTCTTCTGTGCGCACGCGGTTCTCCTGTGGCGAGAGGGGGCGGACATCTTGGCCTCTTGGCCTCTTGGCTTGGCCTCTTGGCCTCAGCCTTGGGCGGCAGCCACGGAAGCGTCGTCCTGGCCGTCGAAGTAGGCCTGTTCCGCACGCGTGCGGAACAGCGGGTCGCTCGGCTCGCCGCGGACGGCGATGCCGCCCTCGTGCAGCACCACCACCTCGTGGCAGGCGGTTGCGGCGCGGCCGAGGGACTGTTCCAGCAGGACCACCGTCATGCCCTCGTGGGCGAGCCGCCCCAGTCGGGCGTACACCTCGTCGACCATGGCCGGGGACAGGCCGAGCGCCGGTTCGTCGACGATCAGCAGGTCGGGCTGCGCCATCAGGGCCCGGGCGATCGCCAGGATCTGTTGCTCGCCGCCGGAGAGCCCGGCGGCAGGTACGCCCATCCGCTCGCGCAGCCGCGGTGGCAGCCACTCGGCGGTCTCCGCGAGGCGCGCTCGCAGTTCCGCCCCCTTGATGCCCGCGGCGTAGGCGGCGACCTCCAGGTTCTCCCGCAGGGAAAGCGTCTTGAACAGTGCGCGGCCCTCGGGCACCAGCGCGCTGCGCAGGCTCCCGTCGACCGCGCGCCGGCCGCGGGTGGGCGGCAGCGAGCCGTGCAGGATCCGGCCCAGTGTGCTCTTGCCCGCGCCGTTGGCGCCGACGATCCCGACGATGCTGCCCTGGGCGATGGTGAGGTCGACACCGCGCAGGGCGGTGACCCCGCCGTAGGCGTGCTCCACGCCCTCAAGTCGCGCGGCGGCGCTCTCGGCGCCGTCCCGGCGCGGGAGTTCGCCTCGGGCACCGCCCTCGCCCAGGTAGGAGGAGCGCACCCGGGGATCGTCCAGGATCTCGCCGGGCTCGCCCTCTCCGATCGGCCGGCCGAAGTCGAGGGCGAGCACCCGGTGGGCGACGGCGAACAGGTCGTCCAGGACATGGTCGATGATCACGACGGCGGTGCCGCGCTCCTGCTGCCGTACGATCTGCCGCGCCAGCAGGTTGCGTTCACCGGCGTCGAGACCGCCGAACGGCTCGTCCAGGATGAGCAGTTCGGGTTCCTCCGCGAGCGCCCTGGCCAGGTCGAGGCGCTTGTGCTGGCCGAAGGACAGCTCGGCCGGAAAGCGGTCCGCGACATACGCGAGTCCCACGCTCTCCAGCAGTTCGGCGGCTCTGGCCCGGTGGTGCGCGGTGATACGGCGTCGGGTGCACAGGACGTTCTCCAGGACTGTGAGTTCGGGGAACGTCTCGGCGTGCTGGAAGGTGCGGCCGATACCGATCCTGCGTCGGGCGGTGGCGCGGCTCTTCAGAAGTGATGTGCCGCCGTACTGGGCGCTGCCCGCCACCCGTCCGCCTCCGACGAGCCCGGACAGGGCGTTCAGCAGCGTCGTCTTGCCCGCACCGTTCGGGCCGATGATCGCGAGGGTCTCACCGGCCCTGACGGACATCGACACGTCTTCGAGCGCCCTGAGTCCGCCGAAGGTGACCGACACCTCGTCGAGCCGCAGCAGTTCGCGGGCGGTCGCGGCGGGTGCGGGTACCTTCTGCGGCGTCTCCTCGGGCAGTTCCGCCGGGGTCGGCCGGTGCGTCGTGGTCCGCCGCAGCAGCCGGCGCGCCATCCGTCCGAGGAAGGGCGCCACTCCGCCCGGCAGGAACAGCAGCGCGGTGATGAGCACGACGCCCTGCAGGATCGGCTGGTGGACGCCGACGCTCTCGGCTGCCGTGGGCGCCCAGGTCAGGTACGCGCCTCCGACGACCGCGCCCAGGAGCGTGCCCTGGCCGCCGAGTACACACGCGGCGATCAGAGAGATCGCCAGGGCCAGCGAGAACGGGTCAGGGCTGACGAACCCGACGACCAGCGCCAGTGTCACCCCCGCCACCGCGGCGAACGCGGCGCTGACAGCGAAGGCGAGCGCCGACTGGGCCTCGGGCGCGATGCCGACGGATCGGGCCGCCATCGGGTGGGACTTGGCGGCGACCATCCGCATCCGCAGGGCGCCGGGCCGGGCCAGCGCGGCCACCGCGAGCGCGATCCCCGCCACACCCACGGCGATGTACTGCGCCTGCGTACCGGCGCTGGAGAGCGTGCCGAGACCCAGGGCGCTGTCCAGCTTCTCCATCGGAATGCCCTGGTCACCGCCGGTCACGTTGGTCCACTGGCCCATGACCTCCAGTGACACCATGGTGAACGCGAGCGTCAGCAGGGCGACGTACAGCATGGAGAACCGTGCGCCCGCACCCCCGAGGAACGCCCCGAAGGCGGCACCGCAGCCGATCGCGCCGAGCAGCACCAGCTCCGTCGACCAGCCGTGCGTACTGCCGTACGCCGCGAAGTAGGCGCCCATGGCGAAGAACGCCGGGTGGGCGATCGACCAGATACCGGCCCATCCGGCAAGGAGGTTCACCGAGAGGACGAGGACGGTGTAGACGGCCGCGAGCCCTACGGAGTACGCCTGGTACGGGGGAAACGCCCCGGCGTGCAGCATGAGGATGAGCGTTGCCGCGGCGAGCGGCCCGAGTACCGCTCTGGCCAGGTTGGAACGACTGACGACAGACATGGACCGCTCCCTCAGACCCGCTGGAACGTGCGTACACCGAACAGCCCCTGCGGGCGGATCAGCAGCACGAGGATGGTGAACGTGAACACGAAGGTGTCCCGGTAGCCGGCCGAGACGTAGCTCGCGGCCACGTTGTCGAGGACCCCGACCGTCAGCCCGCCGATGACAGCGCCGTACATGCTGGTCAGGCCGCCGAGGAAGATCCCGGCGAAGGCACGGAACAACGGGGCGCTGAGCACGGTCGGCACCAGCCCGGCCCGGGGCGCGTAGAGGATGGCGGCGAGCACGCCCAGGGCGAGCCCGAGGGCCCAGGCGATCCGGGCGATGCGCTGCGAGCCGAGGCCGAGGATCTGCGCGGTGTCGGCGGACTCGGCGACGGCGCGCATGGCGGAGCCGATGGTCGTCCGTCCGAAGAGATACGCCACCAGCGCCATCGCGACGGCCGCCACGGCGATGGTCAGCAGGCTCTGCGTCGGGATGGCCGAGCCTCCGAAAGAGACGGATCCCTCCACCAGACTCGGGAAGAGCCGTGGCTGGTCGTCCCAGATCGTGCTGATGGCGCTCTCCGCGATGAGCGAGATGCCCATGGTCATGACCAGCGCCGAGAGGAGCTCTCCCTGCGCGAGCGGCCTGATCACCGTTTCGCGGGCGGCCAGGCCGATCGCCACGGTCACGATGATCGCCGCCACGGCCGCCAGAACCAGTGGCAGCCCGCGGTCGTACAGCGCCAGCGCGGCGTACAGCCCCAGGGCCGCCAGGCTGGCGAGTGCGAAGTTCACCACGTCCGTCGCCCTATAGATGATTACTAGCCCCAGGCCCATCAGGCCGTACACCGCACCGCTGGCGAGACCACTCACCAGAACGAGCAGGAACTGATCCACGTCGACCGTCTCCTCGCGCTGAGCGCTCGCGCGCCCGGCGCCTCAGCACCCTCTGCACGCATTGCAAACTGAACTCAATTCATGAACCGTAAGCATCAAGCCCCGGGCAGGCAATACCCCTGCACGAGTTGATTCGGGGCCGGGGCCGGACAGGGCGCCGATCAGGCCGTGAAACGGCCGCCATTGGCCAGCAGCACCGCACCCACCAGGTTCGCCGCGGCATCACTCGCCAGAAAGAGGGCGATGTCGGCGATCTCCTCGGGTGTCGCGTACGGACGCACCCTCGGGTCGGCGAAACCGCTGCGCAGCGCCTCGGGCGTGCGCGCCGCCATCCCGGTCTCCGTCGGCCCGGGCGCGACCACGTTCACCCGGATCCCGGACGCGACGACCTCCTTGGCCACCGCCTGGCTCAGCGCGTGCACCCCCGCTTTGGACGCGGCGTAGTGGGGATAGCCGACCGGGGTGTCGAAGGCGGACGAGGAACCGATGACGACGATCGCACCCGCCCCGGCCGGCCGCATGGCCCGCACCGCGGCGCGCAGCACATGGAACGCGCCGTCCAGGTTGACCCGCATGACGCGCCTCCAGGCCGCGTCGGACAGCCGGTCGGTGACCTCCGGCGGGCGGCCCTCGACCAACGCGTCCGCGATCAGCTGCTTGGCCTGCGGGTCGTCGACCCCGGCAGCGTGCACCAGGACATCGAGCCGCCCGTATTCCCGCAGCACGTCCGCGACGGCTCCGTCGACCGCGTCCGCGTCCGCCACATCGAGTGGAACGGCCCGACCCGCGGGCAGCTCCCCGGCGACAGCCGCGACCGCCGCGCCGTTCAGATCGGCCAGCACGACGACTCGCGCCCCCTCGGCGGCCAACTGCCTGGCCGCCGCCGCACCCATCCCCGAGCCGGCGCCCGTCACCAACGCGACCTTGCCCTCGAACCGGCCCGCCTGCGCATCCCCGATCATCCCGAGACTCCCTCACCGCTCATCGGTATTGATACTGAACTGAACTTACTTCTTCTCTGTTACCGTGAGCGGCATCGAACTGACAAGACCCGGGACGATGCGGCGTGAGGGCGGTGAAGAAGCATGAGGGCGGTGCGGCTGACGGGCTGGGGACAGGAACCGACGCTGGCTGAAATCGAACGGCCGATCCCCCACGAGGCCGAGGTGCTTCTGCGGGTGGAAGCCGCCGGACTCTGCCACTCCGACGTGCATGTCGTCGACGCGGCTGCGGGTGCACTCCCCTACCGGGGCCCGTTCACGCTCGGCCACGAGGTCGCCGGACACGTCGCGGCCCTGGGCCCCGGCGCCGAAGGGCTCGCGGTGGGTGAGCGCGTGGTGCTCTACGGTCCGTGGGGCTGCGGCACCTGTGCCCGCTGCGCCGCCGGGCGGGACAACTACTGCGACCGGCGCGGCGACCTCGACTGGCACGGGGCCGGACTCGGCCGGGACGGCGGGATGGCCGACTACGTACTCGTCCCCTCCGTCCGTTACCTGGTGCCGATCGGCGATCTGCCGGCCGACCAGGCAGCGCCGCTCTCCGACGCCGGCCTGACCTCCTACCACGCCATCGCCGGACTGCGGCACGCCCTCGGCGAAGGCACCACCGCCGCGGTGATCGGCGTCGGCGGGCTCGGACATGTCGCGGTCCAGATCCTGCGCGCGATCACACCGAGCCGTGTGCTGGCGGTCGACGTCCGCGCCGAGGCGCTCGCCCTCGCGGACCGGTCCGGCGCGGACCTCAGCACCCTGATGGGGGCGGACACCGCCCATGCGCTGAGAGCGGCCACCGGCGGCGTGGGAGTGGACGCCGTCCTCGACTTCGTCGGCAACGACGCGACCCTCGAACTCGCCGCCGACGTGCTGCGCCCGGGCGGAGAACTGGCGGTGGTCGGCAGCGGCGGCGGTCACCTGACGGTGCGCAAGCCGGGCCACCTCCCGCCGGGTTTCCGGCTCTCACTGCCGTTCTGGGGCACCCGGCCCGAACTCGTCGAGGTCATCGCGCTGGCCCGCTCGGGGGCACTGCACGTCGAGACGGAGCAGATCCCGCTGACCGCGGCGGCGCAGGCCTTCGAACGCCTGCGGCGGGGGCGGATCCAGGGACGGGCCGTGCTGGTACCCGGCCGGTCGTGATCCCCCGGGGCCGCCGCCCGGCCCCGGGCCGGACAGGGACAGCGGCGCGTTCCTGACCGGTGGATTCGCTGTGAACACTGTGGATCGGTGGGCGCGAACCGGGGGCGGGCCGGAGAATGGCCGGAAATTGATCCGACCTTATCGGTTCAGACCATTGACCGTGTGCGCCCATACCGGAACCCTGTTGCACGCTACTGAACCAAGTACACGAGTGTGAACAACAGCTCCTGCCTGACGCCTTTTCGGGTCCCACGCCCCCCACCTCTCGGGAAAGCGGGTACGCGCACATGATGCAGACGGTGTACGACACGCAGCACACGGAACGGATCATTCAGGAAACATCGGATGACATGGCCTGGGAGGCGCCCGGGGATCCGGCCGTCGGGACCGCCCCGGAGGTCACCGCCCACGCACCCGGCGCCCGGTAACGAGCCCGTCCGCGCTCGACGCCCCCGACGTCATCCACCGCCACCCCGGCTGGACCCGCACCCGCGCCCGCGCTCCGCGCACCACCGAATTCGTTCGGCGGCTGCCGCCGGCGGACGTGCGCCCTGACCGGCCGGACCCGCCGAACCGGCCGCACTGACCGCACTGACCGCACTGACCGCACTGACCGGCGAACCCGACCGCTCCCATCCGGAACGCCGGTACTCGCCCGGCGCCACCTCGTACGCGATCCGGGCCACCGCCTCCTGCGCGATCTCGTCGGCGCAGAAGCCGCCGAACAAGCCTCCGAGCCACGTACGGACCTCGCCTGCGCCTGTCGAGGCGATCGAACCTGCCGACCTGACCGAGGTCGACCGACCGAGAGAGAGAATCATGAGACGTCTTGGCGCCGCACTGACGGCGGGGGTACTCGCCACCGCCGGGCTGCTGACGGTTCCCGCGACCGCCCCGGCGACGTCCCTGGAACCCGCGGCGGTCGCGCGGCCGGCCGCCGCCACCGACTGGTCCGTCGCCATGGTCGACTCGACGACGGCCCGCTACACGCCAAGCACCATCGGCAGCTGGTCGTACCCCGTCGGCCTGTATCTCTACGGCCAGTACCTCACCTACCAGCGCACGCACGACGAGCGCTATCTCTCGTACATCAAGAGCTACGTCGACCGCTTCGTGAAGAGCGACGGATCGATGGACCAGGGCTTCAACAGCCTCGACAGCATGCAGGCCGGACGGCTGCTGGTGATCCTGCACCGCGAGACCGGCGAGGACCGCTACCGCAAGGCGGCCGAGAAGATCCGCGACCGGCTCGACACCTTCCCGCGCACGTCGGACGGCGGTTTCTGGCACGCCGACACCAGCAGCCGCGCCCATCAGCTCTGGTCGGACGGCGTCTACATGGTGAACCCGTTCCTCGTCGAGTACGGCAAGGAGTTCGGGGACTCGGCGTACGCGAACGGCGAGGCCGCCAAGCAGCTGTACGTGTACGGCAAGCATCTCCAGGTCCCGGGCGGCCTGTTGAAGCACGCCTACGACGAGTCGAAGACCGCGAGCTGGGCCGATCCGGAAACCGGACTCGCTCCCGAGCACTGGTGCAGAGCGGTCGGCTGGTACTCGATGGCGATGGTCAACGTGCTGGACGCGCTGCCCGCGAACCACGCACGCCGGCCTCAGCTCATCCGCATTCTGCGGAACTTGGCGAAGGGCCTGGAGAAGTACCAGGATCCAGCGACCGGCCGCTGGTTCCAGGTCATCGACAAGGGCAGCACGAGCGGCAACTGGACCGAGACCTCGTGCTCCAGCATGTTCACCTACTCCCTCTCGCGCGGCGCCCAGCAGGGTTACCTCGACAAGCACTACAAGTCCGTCGCCCAGCGCGGTTACGAGGGCGTCCTCGCCAAGGTCTCGCTCGGCTCCGACGGGCGCACCAACCTCGCCGACATCTCCATCGGCACCAACGTCGGCGATTACGCCTTCTATGCCGCCCGGCCCCGGGAGACCAACGACTTCCACGGCCTCGGCGCCTTTCTGATCATGAACGAGCAGCTCAGGGCAACACCACGCACCCGGCACACACCCACTCAGGACGAGGTGAGTCAGCCATGAGTACCTCCCGGAGAACCCTGCTCGGCGCGACGCTCGGCGCCACCGCGGGAGCCGCGCTCGGCGGCCTGCCCGCCACCACCGCCTCCGCCGCCTCCGCCGCCTCCTGGCAGCAGAAGTGGGCACCATCGGCGAGCAGTGACAAGCTCGGCGCCTTCGAGACCATCGAGGACGACCGGGCCGACTCACACCCCGCCGCCTCCCCGCACATCTTCGCCACCGGCGCCAACTGGCGCTTCAACATGCACACCGTCGACCGCGACACCTCGACCGACCGGCAGCGCCATGAGGTCACCGGCTTACGCAACGGCTCCGGCAGCAACTACCTCAAGTGGACCGAGGGCCAGACCTGGCGGGTGACGTACTCGATGTACATCCCCAGCTCGCTCAAGGCGACCACCACCTTCACCCACATCATGCAGATGAAGCAGCCGGGCTCCGGCACCTCGCCGCTCGTCGTCCAGTCGCTGCGCCGCGTGAACGGCGTGCAGACCATCGAACTGAAGCTGGCCATCGACGACATCCTCATCGGCCGCACGGATCTGGAGCCGCTGCACAACACCTGGATCGATGTCGACTTCCAGATCAAGGTCGGCAACGGCTCCGCGGGCACGGTCCGCTGGATCCTCAAGAAGGGCTCGACCACCGTCATCGACAAGTCGAAGACCGGCGTGGACACCTTTCTCGCCGACCGTGTCCGCCCGAAGTGGGGCATCTACCGCTCCCTCGGCGACACCTCGGGGTCGCTGCAGGACTGCTACCTGCTGCTCAGCAATCTGCGCGGCTACCAACTCGTCTGAGGAGCTGATCCATGCAGCAGCGCAAGCGCTGGGCGGCGACCGTGTTCCTCGCGTTCGCCATCATGCTCGGCCTGACCCAGCCCTCCGCGCCGGCCTCCCCACAGCTCGCGGCCGCCGCGAAGCCGCTCGACCTGGAGAATCCCCGGCAGGATTTTCTGCGGGGCTCGGTCGGCGGACTCTTCCTGCACTGGGGGCAGCGCACCGCCCCCGCCCACACCAACTGCGCCGACTGGGAGAACGACGTCACCGGCGGTGGCTGGACTCCCGACTACTGGGTGAAGGAGGCCCAGAAGCTGCACACCCAGTACCTCGTGCTCGCCACCTTCCACAGCCGGCTCGGCTATGCCCGTCCCTGGCCGTCGAAGATCCCCGGCAGCTGCTCCACCAAGCGTGACTTCCTCGGTGAGCTGACCGCCGCCGCCAAGGCCAAGGGTCTCAAGGTGATCCTCTACATGACCGACGACCCCCAGTGGCACAACGAGGGCGGTCATGAATGGCTCGACTCGGACGCGTACTCCTCCTACAAGGGCAAGACGGTCGACCTCACCACCCGTGACGGCTTCGGGCAGTTCTCGTACGACAACTTCTTCGAGGTCATGGACCGCTACCCCGACCTCGGCGGCTTCTGGATCGACAACGACAACGCGTACTGGGAGAGCCACGACCTCTACGCGCAGATCCAGCAGAAGCGGCCCTCCTACACGCTCAGCAACAACAACGAGGACACGCCGATCATGGACATGATCAGCAACGAGCAGAAGACCGGGATGTCCCCGTCGTACGACTACCCGCAGGCGACCTACACCGCCGCACCCCGGCTCACCGAGGCCGACTTCAAGCTGCCGTCCAGCGGGGCGTGGTGGTACGACGGCTCGAACCCCACCGTCGACAAGATGCTCACCCTCGGCCGGCTCGTCACCAACGCGGGCTCGTCCGTGAAGGCGCTGATGGCCGAGACAGCCCAGGTCGACGGCAGGTTCCCGAGCAATCAGGCCGACTTCAACAACTTCGCCGACTCCTACCTCGACCCCATCCGGGAGTCGCTGCAGGGCACCGAGGGCGGCGGCTACATGTACGGCGGCCTCAAGCCCGGGTTCTGGAACGACGGCGCGCACGGGGTGACGACGATCAGCAAGCGCGACCCGAACCGCCAGTACGTGCATGTGCTGACGCCGCCCTCCACCAGCACCCTGCGCATCCGCGACAACGGTTACCGCATCGCCTCCGTCACCAACCTCCGTACGGGAGCGGCGGTCTCGTGGTCGCAGTCCGGCGGAGTGCTCACCCTGAACGGGCTCGGCAACTGGGATCCGTACGACACCGTCTTCAAGGTCACGACCGCCGGACGCCAGGGCATTCTCCCGGGGGTCCGTGTGAGCGCGAGCGCCTCGGCGAGCGGTCACGGGGCGTCGGCTGCCGGGGACGGTGACCACCTGACCTACTGGGACAGCAACAAGACGCTGCCGGTCGATCTCACCTTCGATCTCGGCAGTTCGAAGAAGGTGCAGTACATCGGGCTCAACCAGCGTGAGGACTCGGTCGCCTACGCGCGCTCGGACACCGAGCAGTCCGCCCGCATCAAGGGCTACCAGGTGTTCCTCAGCAACGACGGGACCAACTGGGGAAGCGCCGTCAAGACGGGCGAGCTGCCGAGCCGCCGGGGAATCCAGGGAATCGACCTGACCGCGGCCAACGCCCGGTACGTACGGCTTGAAATCGACAGCACCTGGGCCGCGGCCACCGACACCGCCCGCTACAAGCGGCTGCGGATCGACGAGGCCTGGATCGGGACCGCCTATGCGAAGGGGTCAGCATCATGACACGTATCCGCATCAGATGGCTGGTGGCCGCCCTGGCCGGGCTGCTGATCGTCTCCGCGGTTCCGCCGCTCGGCGGCGGGCACCCGGCCGCCGCCTCCGACAACGGTCAGTCGGCCCGCCCCGCCATGGGCTGGAGCAGCTGGAGCTTCGTGCGCCGCTCGCCGACCGAGGCGAAGATCAAGGCACAGGCGGATGCCCTGGTGTCGAGCGGGCTCAAGGACCGGGGATTCGTCTATGTGAATCTTGACGACTTCTGGCAGAAGTGTGACTCCAACGGGTTCGTCGTGGACTCCTACGGGCGCTGGACCGTCGACTCGGCCGCGTTCCCGTCCGGAATCAAGGCGCTCGCCGACTACCTCCACTCCAAGGGGCTGAAGTTCGGCTTCTACGTGACACCGGGCATCGCCAAGAACGCCGTCACCAGGAACACGCCGATCGAGGGGACGTCCTACCACGCGAAGGACATCGCGGACACCTCGAAGACCGAGAAGAACTACAACTGCAAGAACATGTACTACATCGACTACGCCAAGCCGGGCGCGCAGGAGTTCGTCGACTCGTGGGCGAAACAGTTCGCTTCCTGGGGCGTCGACTACCTGAAGATCGACGGAGTGGGCAGCCAGGACATCCCGGACGTCCAGGCCTGGGACAAGGCGCTGCGGGCGACCGGACGGCCCATCAACTACGCGCTCTCCAACAACCTCCCGATCGCGGACGCTCCCACCTGGCGGAAGCTGGCCAACAGTTGGCGCACCCAGGGTGATGTGGAGTGCTACTGCGGGCCGGACGCGAACGGCAGCGGCTATCCCCTCACCGACTGGTCGCACATCTCGACCCGTTTCACCTCGGCCGCCAACTGGCAGCAGTACGCGGGTCCCGGGGGCTGGAACGACCTCGACTCGCTGGAGATCGGCAACGGCGACCAGGTCGGGCTCACCGCCGACCAGCGCCGCTCGCACTTCACGCTGTGGGCGATGGCAGGCTCACCGCTGCTGCTCGGCACCGATCTGACGAAGCTCACCTCCGTCGACAAGGCCATGCTGACGAACGAACGTCTCATCGGCGTCGACCAGGACGGCGTCGCGGCCGGACGCATCGTGAACAGCGGTGTCAAGCAGGTCTGGAGCAAGAAGGAGAGCAACGGCGCGTATGTCGTGGCGCTCTTCAACACCGGCACCTCCGGCAACTCCACGGTCGCTGTGAACTGGTCACAGGTCGGGTTCACCGGTTCCGGCCACGTCACCGACCTGTGGTCGGGCTCCGACAAGGGCACGATCGCCGACTCGTACAGCGCGACCCTCCGGCCCGGCGAGACCCGTCTGATCCGGGTGACACCCCAATGAAAGGTCCGGGTGACACCCCGATGAAAGGAGGGACAACCATGAAATGCTTCCGTCGGATCGCCGCGAGCACGGCCCTGCTGCTCGGTGCCGGACTCGTCCAGGCCGTGCCGGGGGCCGCCGCGGCGGCCCCCACCCGCTACGAGTCGGAGAACGCGTCATACGTCTCGGGCTCCACCGTGGACGACAACTTCCCCGGTTACTCCGGTACCGGATTCGTGAACACCCCGAACTCGGCGGGCAGTTACGTCGAGTTCACCGTCGACGCCGCCGCCGCGGGCAACGCGAAGCTCGCCCTGCGGTACACCAACGGCACGACGGCGGACCGTCCCGCAGACATCGCGGTCAACGGCTCCGTGGTCAAGGTCGGCTACTCGTTCCCGTCCACCGGTACCTGGTCCGACTGGACCACGGCTACGGTCTCCGTCCAGGTCGGCGCGGGCAGTAACAAGATCCGGCTCACCGCGACCGCCTCGGGCGGCCTGGCCAACACCGACTACCTCGACTTCGAACCCGCCTCCACCGACACGCAGGTCCCGAGCCGGCCGGGGCAGCCCAGTTGCTCGGCGGTCACCGAGGACGGGCTCACCCTGTCCTGGGGTGCCTCGACCGACAACGCGGGGGTGGTCGCGTACGACATCTACGAGCACGGCAACAAGATGAGCGAGGCCGCCGGCAGTGCGACCTCCAGGGCGCTGACCGGGCTGAGCCCGAACACCACCTACAACCTGACGGTCATCGCCAGGGACGCGGCCGGCAACGCCTCGCCCGCCAGCCCGGTCGTGGACTGCACGACCTCGAAGAGCACCGACACCACGGCGCCCAGCAGGCCCGGTACGCTGTCGGCCGCCGATGTGACCGCCACCGGCGCCGGGTTGAGCTGGGGCGCCGCGACGGACGACAAAGCGGTCGTCGGCTATGACGTACGCAGCGGCAGCACCGTCTACAAGACCGTCACGGGTACCTCGACCTCGCTGACCGGACTCGCCTGCGACAGCCCGTACACGCTGAACGTGGTGGCGCGCGACGCGGCGGGCAACGTGTCCGAGCAGAGCAACACCGTCTCGTTCACGACGAAGGCGTGTGTGACGGACGGCGGTGTCCCCTCGTCGATCGCCACCGTCTCCAGCGGCTGGACCATCCCCTGGGGCATGTACTGGATGCCCGACGGACAGACCGCGCTGGTCACCGAGCGGGACGACTTCCGGGTCTCCAAGGTGACCAAGGACGGGACGAAGACGCAGGTCGGGACGGTACCGAACGCCGTCACGACCAATGGCGAAGGCGGACTGATGGGGGTGGCGGTCGACCCCGAGTGGGCGACCAACCACTACGTGTACTTCATGCACACGGCGTCCGAGGGCAACCGGGTCGTCCGCATGACGTACAACGGCAGCTCGCTGACCGGCTACACGGTCCTCCTCCAGGGCATCAAGCAGAACCGTTACCACAACGGCGGCCGGCTCGTCTTCGGCCCCGACGGCTATCTGTACGTCTCGACCGGCGAGGCCCAGACGCCCGCCCTCGCGCAGGACAAGAACTCGCTCAACGGCAAGATCCTACGGATGACCAGGGACGGAAAGGCCGCCCCCGGCAATCCGTTCGGCAACTACGTCTACAGCTACGGCCACCGCAATCCGCAGGGTCTCGCCTTCGACCGCGACGGGCGTCTGTGGGAGGCGGAGTTCGGCAACAGTTCCAAGGACGAGCTGAACCTGATCAAGCCGGGCGCCAACTACGGCTGGCCGACTTGCGAGGGCACCTGTGACGTGTCCGGCATGACCAATCCGAAGAAGACGTGGAACGTTTCCGAGGCTTCTCCGAGCGGTATCGCCATCGTCCGCAACGTCATCTACATGGCATCCCTGCGCGGGGAGCGGCTGTGGCGGATCCCGATCACCGGTGACACGGAGAACGTCGGTACGCCGACGGCGTACTACGTGGGCTCGTACGGACGCCTTCGTACGGTCACCAAGGTGCCTGGCGCCGACCAGCTCTGGCTGTCGACGACGAACAGCGACAACAACGGAGGAGAGGCGGACGGCTCGGACAAGATCTTCAGGGTGAGTATCAGCCAGTAAGGTTCAGTAAGGTTTTCGAAACGCCTCCGGGGTGGGCCTGCGCAGAATCCGCTCAGGCCTACCGTCGGCTCCTCACCAGCAGATACAGGAAGTACGGCGTGCCGATCGCCGCTGTCATCAGGCCGGCGCCCAGCTGGGCGGGGGCGATGACCGTACGGCCGAGGAGGTCGGCCGTACCGACGAGGGCGGCGCCCAGGAGAACCGCCACCGGTACCACCCGTACGTGCCGTCGGCCCACGAGGGCACGGGCCGCGTGCGGTGCCACGAGGCCCACGAAACCGATGGTGCCGGCCGAGGCCACGGCGGTCGCGCTGAGCATGACGCCCACCACCAGGAAGCCGAGCCTGGCCCGGGACAGTCGCAGGCCGAGGAGCCGTGGTGTGTCCTGGTCCAGGGAGACCAGGTCCAGCTCGGTGCGCCGGACGACCGCGACGACGAGGCCCACCAGCAGCACGAGCGCGACGGGGAGGACGTCGGGCATGGTCCGGCCGTACGTCGAACCGGACAGCCAGGTCAGCGCCTTCGTGGCGTTGAACGGGTCGGTGAGCACGATCAGCAGGCTGATCAGCGCCGCGGTACCGGCTGCCACGCCGATACCGACGAGTACTAGGCGGTTCTGCTGGTAACCACCCCGGGCCGCCAGCCCGAAGACGACGACGGAGGTCACGGCGGCGCCCGCGAACGCGGCTCCCGCGACGCTCCAGGTGCCGGCGGCCGGCACGGTGGTGACGAGCAGGACGGCGCCCAGTCCGGCGCCGCCGGACACGCCGAGGACCCCCGGCTCCGCGAGCGGGTTGCGGGTCACGGCCTGGACCAGCGTGCCGGCCAGCGCGAGTGCCGCACCCGAGCACAGGGCGGCGAGCACCCGGGGCACCCTGGTTTCGAGGACGAAGGACACCGCTTGGCCGGCCCGGCCCTGCGCCCAGTTCGCGACGTCGCCGAGCAGGAGCTTGCTGTCGCCCAGCAGGACGCCGGCGAGCGTGACGCCGACGACCACGGCGACGAGGGCGACCACCGTCACCAGGAATGCCGTCCGGCTGGGGATGCGCAACCGGTCCGGCGCCTCGGCTCCGGACGTGTCCCGCAGTCGCAGGGCCATCGCCACCAGGAAGACGGCGCCGACCAGACTGGTGACGACGCCGGTGGGCACGGCGACCGCCGTGTTCGAGGGCACGAGGGCCCGTAGCAGCACGTCCGACCCCAGGACCAGGCCCGCACCGACCAGGCCCGCCACGGGCATGGCCGTACGGACACGGGAGAAGCCCCGGAGCCGGCGGGCGAGTGGACGCACCAGGGCCGGGGCGCACAGGCCGACGAAGCCGATGGGCCCGGCGAGGGTGACCGCCGCCGCGGACAGCAGCGCCGCCAGTACGACCACCGTCACACGGGTGGCACGGACCGGGACGCCGAGACCGCGTGCGGCGTCGTCACCGAGGGCGAGCGCGTCGACCCGGCGGGCGGTCAGCAGCAGGCCGACGAACCCGACCAGGGCGACGGGCAGCATCTGCAGGACGCCGTCGAAGCCGTTCTGGCTGATGCTGCCCTGGTTCCACTGGTAGAGGCCCTCGGTCTGCTCGGGGAACAGCAGGAGCAGGCCTTCCGTCACGGAGTTCAGGCCCAGTGCCAGCGCGGTGCCGGCGAGGACCAGTCGTACGGTGCCCGTACCGAGACCGGACAGGGCGAGTACGACGGCCGCGGCCAGGAGTCCGCCGGCGAAGGCGACGCCGGAGGAGACGAGCAGCGGGAGCGAGACGCCGGTGGCTCCGACCAGCCCGAGCGCCAGATACGAACCGGCGTTCACCGCCAGGGTGTCGGGGGAGGCGAGCACGTTGCGGCTGACGGCCTGCAGTACGGCGCCCGCCGCACCGAGTACGACGCCGACCAGGATGCCGGCGGCCATCCGCGGCAACCGGGAGGCGATCACGACCGACGAGTCGGCCGTGTCGGCCTGCCCGGTGAGGGCCTTGAACACCTCGGCCGGTCCGACGGCGGCGGTGCCCTGGGTGATGTCGACGACCGCGAGGGCCGCGACCAGGAGGACGAGCGCGGCCGTCGCCGCGGCCACGCCCGTCCAGGACGCTGCCGCCGACGGACGGGTGGCGGGGGTCGTTGCGGTGACGGCCATGGCTCCGTTGCTTCGTCTGCTGCTGCTTCGTCTGCTGCCTTCTGGGGCGTCTACTTCGTCAGCGCGTCGACGAGGGCGTCGATGTACGCCTCCATCGATCCGGGACCGCCGAACATCCAGATGCCGTCGGGCAGTCGGTGCACGTCACCGGCCTTCACGAACGCCAGGGACTTCCACACGGCGTTCTTCGCCAGCACGCCGGTGAACGGGGTGGCGCTCTTGTCGTCGTCGTTGCCGATGTAGGCGAACCGGGTGTCCTTCGGCAGGCCGGTGAGACCTTCGACGTCGGTGGTCCCGAGACCGTAGGCCGCGTCGCCCTTGACCTTCCAGGCGTTCTTCAGGCCGAGACGCTCGTTGACGCTCCCGAGGAGCGAACCACTGGTGTACGGGCGCAGGGAGACCTGGTTGCCGGTGACGTAGCCGTCGGCGAAGGCCAGCTCCGCGCCGGCGAGGTCGGCGTCGGCGAGGGCCTTCTTGCCCTCGGTGACCTTGGCCTCGAAACCGGCGCGGGCCGTCTTCGCCTTGTCGGTGGTGCCGGTGGCCTCGGCGATGAGGTCGAGGTTCTCCAGCATCTGCCCGATCTGGTCGGAGCCGTCGGCGGACTTCACCTCCAGCACGGGGGCGATCTCGCGCAGCTGCTTCAGGGCCGCGGCCGGCAGGTCGGAGGTGGCCACGACGAGGTCGGGCGAGAGGGAGGCGACGGTGTCCATGCTCGGCTCGCCGCGGGTGCCGATGTCCTTGGGCTCGTTCTGCAACGGGACGGCGGAGTCCCAGGTCTTGTAGCCCTTGACGTCGGCGGCGCCGACCGGGTCGACACCGAGGGTCACGAGGCTCTCGGTCACGTTCCACTCGGTGGCGACGACCTTGGTGGCCGGGCCGTCGAGCTTGACCTTCTTGCCGGAGCCGTCGGTGAGGGTGAGGGCCTCGGAAGCCTTGCCGGCCTTGTCGGTCTTGTCGGCGGCGGGCTCGGTGGTGCCGCACGCGGCAAGGGTGAGCGCCGCGGCGGTGGTGGTGGCCGCGGTGAGGAGGAGGCGTCTCATGTGGTGGTGCCGAGCCTTTCGGTTCGAGTGGTTCGAGTGGTTCGCGCGTGTCGGGTGTGGTGTCGGCCGATCGGGCGGGTGCGCAGCCGGCCGGTGAGAGGGTCCGCGTCGACGTCGATCCGGATGCCGTAGACAGCCGTGAGGCGTTCCGGCGTCAGGACGTCCTCGGGCAGGCCGTCGGCGACGATCCGGCCCGCTTCGAGCAGGGTGATCCGGTCGGCGATGGCCGCTGCCTGGTCGAGGTCGTGCAGGACGACTCCGACGGCGATCCCGTGATCGTCCGCCAGGTCGCGGATGAGATCGAGGAGTTCGATCTGGTAGCGCAGGTCGAGGTAGGTCGTCGGCTCGTCCAGCAGCACGACACCGGTCTCCTGGGCGAGGCAGCCGGCGAGCCACACCCGCTGCAACTGCCCGCCGGACAGGTGGTCGGCGCCCCGGCCCGCGAGGTCCGTGACACCGGTCAGCGCGAGGGCCCGGTCGACCGCGGCCGACGCGTCCGGGTCGGGGCGGCCGAAGCGGCCCCGGTAGGGGTAGCGGCCGAACTCGACGACGTCCCGCACGGTCAGTCCGCTGGGCGTGGGGCGGCCCTGGGTCAGCAGGGCCACGTGCCGCGAGAACTCACGGGCGCTCAGGGCGAGGCCGTCGGTGCCGGTGTCGATCCTGAGGGTGGCGTGGCGGGCCCGCTGCAGCCGGGCGATCGTCCGCAGGAGCGTCGACTTGCCGCTGCCGTTGGGGCCGACCAGGGCGGTCACCTCACCGGGCCGGAGCGCGACCGCCGCGTCGTGCACGACGTCGACGCCGTCGTACGACACGGTCACGCTCGTGGCCGACAGTTCATGACCGCGCAGACGCGGCGTGCCGGCTGTTTCTTCACCAGGTCTCACCTGACGAAGGTTAGCCTAACCTTATTTGCACTGGAGAGGGGGTGTCCGCATACCGGCCCCAACCCGCCGCATACCGGTTCAGCCTGTCAGTCGGCCTGCGGAGACCCCGGGTCCCACGACGCCGGGTCCCACATTCCCGAGCGACGCAGCGACGCCGGGCAGTGCAGGTATATCTCGTCGATCTCCAGGACCAGCGCGAGCGCGGGGCGCAAACCCTTCACGGTCATGGCCTCGAAGAACGGGGCGTCAGTGAGGATGCGGGCCCGGCCGTTGACCCGCAGGACCTCTTTGCTGCCCGGGATCAGGTACAGCAGCCCGGCATGCGGGTTGTCGAGGATGTTGTGGAAACTGTCGCCGCGCCGGTTCCCCGGCCGGTCGGGCAGGGCGAGCGTGCCGGAGTCGACGACGTGCGTGAAGCCCTTGGCGTCACCGCGCGGGGAGACGTCGCAGTTGCCGTGCGAGTCGGAGGTGGCCAGCAGACAGAAGGGCGAGCGGGCGATGATGTCCCGGTCCTGGTCGGCGAGCCGGTCGTGGACCTTCTCGATCACGATGGGCCAGGGTTCTCCCAGCAGCTCACGCAGTTCGGCGCTCGACCTCAGCTCTACCCAGCCTTCCTCGGTCACGGTGCCCGGCCCTCTTCCGGCGGTGTCGATCGTGTGCGGCAAGGCCGACTCCAAACATGCGTGCGTCCGGCGAGTACAAGTAGTTGCACGCAGAACGTTATCTGACGTCATTAGGTATGCCTTACCTGCGTGGTGTGCCCGGGGCAGCCGCGACGACACGGTCCCGCTCGGCCCGGGTGAACAGCCCCTCCGACAGCCACGTGTCGGCTAGGGCGCCCACCGCCCGTAAGGAAGTTCCGTTACGCGGCCCACGTACTGGACGCCGACGCGGGTGCGCGACGTGCGGCCCGCGCCCATGCCCATGCCCGTGCCCGTGCCCACCGACCCGCGCGAGGAAGGACGGGCGGTAATCGCTCCGTGGGTGCGTAGGGTGGCGCGGGTGCGAATATCTGTGTCCTCCGACCGGCGTGCCGGTTACCGAAGTCGGCCGGGTCGGATCCTGATCTCGGCGCTGGCGCTGGTGTTCCTCTTCTCCGTCTATGACGACGTGCGGGCACGGATCATCTTCGACCCGGCCCTCGACACGGAGGCCTTCGTCGGGGACTGGGTGCCGGTCTGCTCCGGAGCCCTGGCAGGGGCGATGGCCGTGCTGGCACTGATGCGCGACTCCCGATGGGTCCCGCGGGTCGCGCTGGTGGCCTGCGCCGGCACCTTCGTGGCCACGGTGGCCTTCCACCTGCTGCCGGTGAACATGGTGACCAGCGAGAGCAGCGGCAGCGAACTCATGGGCCTGATGGTCCTCCTCGCCGTGGCGGTGCGCCGCTGCACGCCCCGGTGGGCCCCGGTGGTCGTGGCGGCCTTGGGCATCAGCGTGTTCTCCGTGCCGGTGCTGCGGGACTCGGATCCCGGCGACTTCTCCAGCAGCACCGTGCTGGAACTGGCCCTGGCCTTCGTCTGCGGCCTGGTGCTGCGCCTCCACGACGTCCAACAGGAACGCACCGGACAACTGGTCCGGCAGGAGGAACGGCTCGCGCTCGCCCGCGACCTGCACGACACCGTGGCCCATCAGGTGACCGCGATCGTGGTGCAGCTGCAGGCCGTGCGCCATGTCACCGGCCGGGGCACCCCCGACCCGCGGATGCTGAACGAGATGCTCCAGGCCGTCGAGCACGCGGGCGGCGAGGCGCTGACGTCGATGCGGCGTCTGATCGGTTCGATGCGCGGTGACGAGACCCCGCGGCATCCGGAGAACCTCGGCGAACTGCTGACCCGCATCGTGGACGAGACACGGGCGACGGGACTGCCGATCCGGCTGGACCTCGGACAGGAGCTGCCGGGGGACGTCCCCGCGGAGGTCACCGGCGGACTGAGCCGCGTCCTGCAGGAAGCCCTGACCAACGCGCAGCGCCATGCGCGCGGAGCGCGGTCGGTGGACGTGTCCGCCCGGGTCGCGGCACGCCACGCCGAACTGGTCGTCGAGGACGACGGACAGGGCTCTCCGTCCGGACACCGCGGCAGCCTCGGACGGCTCGGCGGCGGCTTCGGCATCATGGGCATGCGGGAGCGGGTCGAGCTGCTCGGCGGCGCCTTCGAGGCGGGGCACCGGCCCGAAGGCGGGTGGCGTGTCTACGCCTCCGTACCGCTGCACCCCGACGAGTCTTCACGGAACGCCCCTGCACGCGGGCGGCACGCCGTACGACCCGGGTCGCGGCTACGGGAGGGCAGGACGGCATGACCATACGCATCCTTATCGCGGACGATCAGTATCTGGTGCGGGCCGGGTTCCGCATGGTGCTGTCGGCCGAGCCCGACATGGAGGTGGTGGCCGAGGCCGCCGACGGGGCCTCGGCCCTGACACTGGCCCGCGAGACGAGGCCGGACGTGTGTCTCGTGGACATCCGGATGCCTCCGCCCGACGGTCTGGAGGTCACCCGCCGACTGGCCGGCGGCGGTCGTCCCGGAGCGCCGAAGGTGGTCGTGGTCACCACCTTCGACCTCGACGAATATGTGTATACGGCGCTGTCGAACGGAGCGTCGGGCTTCCTCCTCAAGGACGCCGGTCCGGTGCTGCTGACCGAGGCCGTCCGGTCGGCCGTCCGCGGGGACGCCATGGTCGCCCCGCAGATCACCCTCCGCCTGCTGCAGCACTTCACCAAAGCGCGGCGACGCGGCGCATCCGAGCCGGCCGAACCGCTGACCGACCGCGAGGAGGAGGTCGTCCAGGGCGTCGCCCGCGGACTGACCAACCCGGAGATCGCCACCGAGCTGTACATCGCGCCCAGCACCGTCAAGACCCATCTGGGGTCGGTCCAGGCGAAGCTGGGCCTGCGCAACAGGGTCGAGGTCGCGGCCTGGGCCTTCCGCTCGGGTCGTGCCGAATAGCGATCGCGTCGTAGGAGCGGTCCGGCGGTCGTTGCGGTCGGGCCGGAACGCCGGCCCCGCGGCGATCTCCCCCGATCGGTGGATGCGGTACCGGACGTTCGGGGGATCCGCCGGCGGGCGGCCGAGCGGGAGGCTCATGGAGGTCGCCATCAGCGGCGACACCCTCTGCCACGAGGGGCAATCCATCAAGCGTCCACCGAGGATCGGCATGCACGCAAACCTGCCCCCTTCCGCTCCGGAGAACTACGCGGCCCATGCCACCGACCTGACGAAGGTGTACGGCACCGGGGACACCCGTGTGGTGGCCCTCGACGCGGTCACGGTCGGCTTCGTCCAGAGCCAGTTCACCGCGATCATGGGTCCCTCCGGATCGGGGAAGTCCACCCTGATGCACTGCATGGCCGGTCTCGACTCGCTGTCCTTCGGGTCGGTCCGCCTCGGTGACACGGAGATCGGCTCCCTGAACGACCGTCAGCTCACCCGGCTGCGCCGCGACCGCATCGGCTTCGTCTTCCAGGCGTTCAACCTGCTGCCCACCCTGAGCGCCATGGAGAACATCACCCTCCCCATGGACATCGCGGGCCGCAAGCCGGAACGGGCCTGGCTGGAGAGCATCATCCAGACCGTCGGCCTGGCCGACCGGCTCGACCACCGGCCCGGCCAGCTCTCCGGCGGCCAGCAGCAGCGCGTCGCCGTCGCCCGCGCGCTGGCCGGGCGGCCCGACATCGTCTTCGCGGACGAGCCCACCGGCAACCTGGACTCCCGCAGCGGGGCCGAGATCCTCGAGTTCCTGCGCGGCTCCACGAGCGCGCTGGGCCAGACCGTCGTCATGGTCACCCACGACCCCGCTGCCGCCTCCTACGCGGACCGCGTCGTCTTCCTCGCCGACGGACGCATCGTCGACGAACTCCACGCGCCCACCGCCGAGGCCGTCCTGGAGCGCATGGGACGCCTGGCACCCGCGCACCAGGTCTGACGCCCACGCCACGCCTGACGTCCGCTCACCGCGCCTGACGCGCGTACGCCCCGCGCCTGACGCGCGTCCCGCTCCCCGAGCACCCCTCCCCCGGCACCCCCCCCCGGAAGGCCGCCCGTGTTCCGCACCGCCTTGCGCAACGTCCTCGCGCACAAAGCCCGCCTGCTGATGACCATGCTCGCCGTTCTGCTCGGCGTCGCCTTCGTCGTGGGCACCCTCGTCTTCACCGACACCGTGGGCAACGCCTACAAGGAGCGCTACCTCGCCACCCTGCGCAATGTCTCGGTCCAGGCCACACCGCCGTTCAACGAGAAATCCGGCGAGTCCGGAACCGTGGGGGAGGACACGCTACGGCGCCTGCAGCGGCTGCCCGGCGTGGCGTCCGTGACCGGCTCCGTCGAAGGGTTCGCCGCCGTGGCCGCGAAGGACGGCCGCCCCCTCGGCGAGGACAACGTGGCCATGGCGGGCAACTACTTCCCCCAGGCCGACGGCAAGGACGACCGCCACCCGCTGACCACCGGACGCGCCCCCACCGGGCCCGACGAGGTGCTGGTGGACACCAGCACCGCCGACCAGGGCGGCTACAAGGTGGGCGACACCGTTCGGCTGGCCATCGACGGACCTGTGCTGCACAAGAAACTCGTCGGCGTCGTCCGCACCGACGACACCTCCGGATCCGGCGGCACCGCGGTGTACTTCGACGACGCCACCGCGCAGAAACTGTTGCTGAAGCCGGGTCAGTACGACGGCTTCTCCCTCGTGGCCGAGCGCGGCGCCTCCGAGCAGCGGCTCGCGGCCGAGGCGCGCGACCTGCTGCCCAAGGGCTCCGAGATCAGCACGGGGGCGCAGTTGCGCGAGCAGCAGCGGGCCGAGGCCGCCGAGGGAGCGGACGGACTCAGCCAGGTGCTGCTCGTCTTCGCGGCCATCGCCCTGTTCGTCGGCATCTTCGTCATCGGCAACACCTTCACCATGCTGGTCACCCAGCGTTCGCAAGAGGTGGCCCTGATGCGGGCCGTCGGCGCCGACCGCCGTCAGGTGACCCGTTCCGTCCTCATCGAGGCCGCCCTGCTGGGGCTGAGCGCGGGGGCCGCAGGGTTCCTCCTCGGTATCGGCGTGGCCATGGGCATGCAGCAGCTGTTCGCGTCCACCGGATCCGGCATCCCCGACGGGCCGTTGGTCATCGCTCCGGGCACCGTGCTGGTCTCGTTCCTGGTGGGTGTCGTCGTCACCATGCTCGCCGCCTATCTGCCGGCCCGCCGCGCCGCCTCCGTGCCTCCCGTGGCCGCCCTGTCCACGCTCCACACACCCCCGCCTGCCCGCAGTCTCCGCAGGCGCAACGCCATGGGGGTCGCCGTGATCGTGATCGGTGTGCTCGGCGTGGTGTTCGCGGCGTCCAGCGGCGAGCAGGGCCGCACCATCGTCCTCTTCCCGTCCGCCCTGCTGCTCATCGGCATCATCGTGGTGACCCCGGCGCTCTCCGGTCCGGCCATCGCCCTGGCCGGGCCCCTCCTGCGCCGTTTCGGTGTCCCGGGCACACTGGCCCCGCGCAACGCCCGGCGCGATCCCCGGCGCACCGCCTCCACGGCCTCCGCCCTGATGATCGGGCTGTCCATGGTCACCGGCCTCACGGTGGTCGCGGTGTCCGCCACGACATCGCTGCACCAGCGGGCCGAGAACACCGTCACGGCCGACTTCGAGATCTCGTCGAGGAAAAGCGACTACCTGCCCGCGTCGGTCCACGACACCCTGGCGAAGTCCACGGCCGTGACCTCCTTGAGCCCGCGGCGCCAGAGCGTCGTCCGGATCGGCGGCAACGAGCTGAACCTGAGCGGTGTGGACGCCCGGAGCATCGGCGACCTCCTCGACCCGAGCTTCGCGTCGGGGTCGCTCGCGGCACTGGGCGCGGGCGGCGGCAAGAACCTGCTGATCGACACCACCACGGCCGACACCTACGGACTGGCCATGGGCCGGCGGGTTCCGGTGGTCTACGGCGACGGCAGCCGGGACACCCTGCGGATCGGCGGCATCTACCGCAACGACGAATTCCTACCGACCACCATGATGCCGCTCGCCACCCTCCAGCCCCATCTGAAGGAGATCGAGGACAACTCGGTCCTGGTGCACACCAAGGACGGCGACGGCGAGACGGTACGGCGGTCCCTGGAGCGCGCACTCGACCAGAACCCCCTCATCCGGCTGCGGGACACCGCCGACCTGGCCGATTCCGCCGGTGGCGAGGCCATCACCCTGCTCCTCAACATGCTGTACGGGCTGCTGGCCATGGCCGTGGTGATCGCCGTCCTGGGAGTCGTCAACACCCTCGCGATGTCCGTGTTCGAGCGCACCCGTGAGATCGGGATGCTGCGCGCGGTGGGGCTCCAGCCCGAGCAGACCAAGCGGATGATCCATCTGGAGTCCGTCCTCATCTCGCTGTTCGGGGCCCTTCTGGGCATCGGCGCGGGCATCTTCCTCGGCTGGGCCGCGGGCAGGCTCGCCTCCGACAGCATCCAGGGGTACGAGATGATGATCCCCTGGGGCCGCATCGCCGTGGCCCTCGCGGGCGCCGCACTCGTCGGCGTGGTGGCGGGACTCTGGCCCGCCCGCCGGGCGGCCCGGCTCAACGTCCTCACCGCCCTCAAGGCGGACTGAGGCGCGCGGGAGTGCTCCACACCCGGGCGGCGGTCAGACTGGTTCCACCGCCGCCACGCGTGCCACCGGAGCACCCGGGCGCAGAAGTTCACCTGGAGCGCCGACGGCACACCGAGCTTCGGCACGCCGGTGGCCCTCGGCGTCCCCCTGGCCACGCCGTCGGGCGAACAGCCGCGACCGCAACCTGGGAAGCGTCGGTTGGGGCGCCACCACCTCCCGAACCGACGATCGGCGGCCGACGCCTTGCGGCTCGGCTCGGCTTGCGGCTTGCGGCTCGCGGCTCGCGAATCAGGAGGCGAGTACGGCACGCCCCTCGGCGATGATGGCCGCCAGTTCCTCGATCTCCCCCGCGCCGAGGGACGTCAGCGGCGGGCGGACCGGTCCGGCCTTGATCCCCTCCAGGGTGACCCCCTCCTTCACCAGGGCCACCGCGTATCCCGGGACCCGCTTGCGGAGCCTGACCAGGGGGTGGAAGAAGGCCCGCTGGAGCGCGTCGATCCGCTGGTGGTCCCCCTCCTCCACCGCCTGGTGGAAGGCGAGGGATATGTCGGGTGCGAAGGCGAACGCGGCCGAGGAGTACAGCTTCACGCCCAGGGCGCGGTAGGCCAGTTGGCTCGCCTCGGCGGTGGGCATGCCGTTGAAGAACTGGAAGTCCTTGCCGGCCGCGCTCAGTGCCTCGCGCACGGCCGGGATGATGCGAGCCACCAGATCGAGGTCGCCGGTGCCGTCCTTCAGGCCTGTCACCGTGGGCAGTTGGGCCACTTGTGCCGCCATACGCTCGTCGAATCGTGCGTTCCCCCGGTTGTAGACGATCACCGGCAGGGAGGTCTCCTGGGCGACCGCGCGGACGTACGCGACCAGTCCCTCAGCGGGCGAGTCGACCAGGTAGGGAGGCATGAGCAGCAGGCCGTCCGCGCCGGCCTCGGCCGCGGCCCGTGCGAAGCGCCGGGCCAGCCCGAGCGCGCCGCCGGCTCCGGCGTACACCGGGACCCGTCCGGCCACCGCGTCGACGGCGGTCCGTACCACCTCGGTGAACTCCTCGACGTCCAGGGCGTGGAACTCACCGGTGCCGCAGGCGACGAACACGCCGCCGGGGCCGGCGTCGACCCCGGCCGAGACGTGCTGGTGCAGGGCGGCGAGGTCGATGTCGCCGGTGTCGGTGAAAGGCGTGACGGGAAAGAAGAGGACGCCTTCGAGCATGGGGGTCTCCAACTCCTGGGACTGCGGGCTTGAACAGCGGGACGGTGGGTGGAACGGGGCTGGGTCAGGGGGTCGTGGTGGCGTCCGCGTGCACCACGTTGCGGAGCGGCCGCCCCTGCTGCAGGCGGTTGATGTTGTCGGCGATCTCCGCCGCGCGGGCGGCGAAGGTGTCGGTGGTGTGACCTGAGTGGTGCGGAGTCATCAGCACGTTGGGCAGTCGGTGGAACGGCAGCCGGCTCGGCGCCTGCGGCGGCCCGGACCACCACACGTCGAGCGCGGCGCCGGCGATGACACCGGAGTCGAGCGCCTCGTAGAGCGCCTCCTCCTGGACGACCGGCCCGCGTGCCACGTTGACCAGCAGGGTTCCCGGTCCCATGGCCGCCAGTTCGGCGGGGCCGATCAGCCCGCGGGTGGCGGGGCCGAGGGGAACCGTGACCACCACGACGTCGGACTCGGCCAGCAGACCGGGCAGCCGGTCGTTGCCGCCGATCCAGTCGGTCCGCAGGTCGTCCGGGACCGGCGCGGAGGGGTCGCGCCGCACGGCACGCACCCGCATACCCACCGCCTGGCAGAGGCGGGCGACCTCGGTGCCGGTCTCACCGAAACCGATGACGCCCACCCGGCGGCCCTCCAGCGTCGTCCCGAACGGCAGTTCCGGGTCGACGGCCACGTTGCGCCACTGTCCGGCCCGTAGCGCGCGGTCGGCGCCCAGGACGTCGCGGGACAGCATCATGACGGACATGAGCACGTGCTCGGCGATGGAACGGCCGTGGTGGTGCGTGGTCGTGACGGACACCTCCGGGCCGAGCGCGTCCAGCGGGATGCCGTCGTAGCCGGCGCCGACGACATGCACGAGCCGGAGCCGTCCGGCGCGCCGGGCGTCCTCTGCGGTCAGCTGTGAACCGACGAACACCTCGGCGTCGGTGATGGCTTCGGAGATCCGTTCGGCGGTCCAGTCGCTGGACTCCAGCCAGGTGTGCGGGCCCTGCATACGGGCCCTGAGCGGTTCGTGGAAGCGGCTCAGGATGCGGTGGTTGAGCATGATGCGCACGGTCGGGTCACCACCGGGGGGTCGTGGTCGAGAAGGAGGGGTCGACGCGGCGCATGTAACCGGTGTCGTCGCGGTCGCGCAGTCCGCAGTCGAGGTACTGCCGGTGGAGCCGGGCGAGCGCGTCCCGGTCCAGCTCGACACCCAGGCCGGGAGCCGTCGGGACGGTGACGCGGCCCTCGCTGAACCGCAGCACCTCGGTGTCGACGACGTCCTCGTCCGGCTGCTTCCAGGGCGTGTGCGTGTCACAGGCGTACGTGAGGTGCGGGGTGGCCGCCGCCAGATGGGTCATCGCCGCGAGGCTGATGCCCAGGTGGGAGTTGGAGTGCATGGACAGGCCGAGGCCGAAGGTGTCGCAGATCGCGGAGAGCTGGAGGCCGCGCCGCAGACCGCCCCAGAAGTGGTGGTCGGACAGGACGATGCCCACGGAGCCGCGAGCCACGGCCGGGGCGAGGTCGTCGAAGGAGACGACACACATGTTGGTCGCCAGGGGTGTCGGTGTCCCCGCGGCCACGGCCGCCATGCCGTCGAGGCCCTCGGTCGGGTCCTCCAGGTACTGCAGGTCTCCGGCCAGCTCGCGGGCGACACGCAGCGACGTCTCCGTGCTCCAGGCGGCGTTGGGGTCGAGGCGCAGCGGCAGGTCGGGGAATGCCTTCCGCAGGGCCCTGACCGCCGCGATCTCCTCGTCCGGCGGGAAGACACCGCCCTTGAGCTTGATGGCGGAGAAGCCGTACGTGCCGATCATGCGGCGGGCCTGGTCGACCAGGCCCGCCGGGTCGAGGGCGGCGCCCCAGTCGTCGTCCTCCTGCCCGGGGTGTGCGGCCCACTTGTAGAAGAGGTAGGCGCTGTAGGGGACCGAGGGGCGGACGGCTCCGCCCAGCAGGTCGCTGACCGGCCTGCCGATCAGCTTGCCCTGGATGTCCAGGCAGGCGACGTCGAACGGCGACATGACCCGGTCCACGGCGCTGCTGCCGGTGACCATCCCGGACATGCCGTCGCCGCCGGAGGTGTCCGGGCCCAGCGCGCGTGTGGTGCGGGCGACCAGGTCGTTGAGGTTCCAGACGTCCAGGCCGGTGAGCTCCTCGGCGGCGCGGCGCAGCCGTTCCAGGTGGACCGTGCCGCCGTAGGTCTCGCCGATGCCGGTGACGCCGGACTCCGTGGTCATCTCGACGATCGTGCGCAGCGCGTAGGGCTCGTGCACCCCGACCGTGTTGAGCAGTGGGTAGTCACGGAAGGCCACGGGAGTCACGGTGACGTCGGCGATGCGTGCTGCGTTCCCTGCCATGCGGCCATCCTCATATGTAGTCGGCGTTCTCATTTGTAGACAGTCGGTCGCGCAACTGTCAATGGCGGTGTCCCGCCCGAGAGCGGGACACCGCCCGTCCAGTTCCTGGGGCCTACGGAACCGGAGTGAGCAAAATCCCCTCCGTCAGGAACCGCTGGAGATTGCCCAGCACCAGGTCGCCCATCGCCTGCCGCGTCTCGTGCGTCCCGCTGGCCACGTGGGGCAGCAGGAGCACGCGGTCGGATTCCAGCAGCGGCAGCGGCACGTTCGGTTCGTCGGCGAAGACGTCGAGCGCCGCCCCCGCGATCCGCCCCTCCCGCACCGCCGCGACCAGGGCCGGCTCGTCGACGACGCTGCCGCGCGCGACGTTGACCAGGTAACCCCGGGGGCCGAGCGCCTCCAGCACCTCCGCCGAGACCAGCCCCCGGGTGTCCGCCCCGCCCGCGACCGTGACGACGACCGCGTCGCACTCGGCGGCCAGTTCACGCGCGGTGGACAGGTGGCGGTAGGGGACGTCGGCCACCGGAACCCGCGAGCAGTACACGATGTCCATGCCGAATCCTTCGAGCCGGCGTGCGACGGCCCGGCCGATACGGCCCAGCCCGAGGATGCCCACCCGCTTCCCGCTCACCCTGGAGGTCAGCGGGTAGGGCGCCGCACTCCACCGGCCGGCCCGCACGTACCGGTCGGCGGCCGACAGCTCGCGCATGACGTCGATCAGACCGCCGACGGCGAGGTCCGCCACGCAGTCGGTGAGCACGTCGGGGGTGTTGCTGACGTCGATGTTCCGCGCCCGGGCATGGGCCACGTCCGTGGTCTCGTAACCGACGCCGAAGTGGACGATCGCCCTCAGTCGCGGCAGCGCGTCCATCAGGGAGTTCGCGACGCCGAACCGCGCGCTGGTCACCGCGGCCACCACATCGCCGGCCTCCTCCCGCAGGTAGGCGGCGGGGTCGGGCAGTTCGTGCAGACGTACGGTGCGGTGGCGCTCGGCCAGCGTCTTCTCCAAGGCGGGGAGCAGCGGAGACACCTGGAGGACGGTGCCGGGGGCGGCCGGATCAGCGGGGGCGGTGGAGTGGAACACGGTGGTACTCCCGTCGTTGTTGGGGGTGTTGGGGTGTTGCGGGTGTTGCGGGTGGAGGGTTCGGTGACCTGCGCGCTCGGTGACTTCCGGGGTGGACCGGGCCGGTGGCCGCGCGGCGACAGCCGGTGACGCGCCGCCGCCGCGGAGCCGGACCGGGCGCACTCCCGAGAGGTCCGGGAGCCGTGACGGCGACAGACCCGAGAAGATCCGTCGTCGCCCATCTCTTGACGCTGCCACTGCGCCGGTTTAACTTCGGCGTTCACAGATGCGGACCGAGTACGCAATTGTAGACAGCGACTGGAGGCTATCCCGTACTCGGAACGTGACACCTCAGCACTCCCCCCGGAGATACGCCGACGATGAAGTCCTCCGTTTCTTCCACTCCGCCCGGACGACGGCGGCCCCGCACGACGACCGCCCTGCTGCTGGCGGGCACGGTGCTGGTGTCCAGTGGCTGCGCCGTGGCCAACAGCTCCGGCGGCGACGCCGGCCGGGCCGACGGCCGCACCCTGCGCGTGGTGCTCACCCAGGAACCACCGACGCTGGAACCCTGCGAAGCCTCACTGACCGGCACCGGCGTCGTCGTCCGGTCCAACATCACCGAGCCCCTGGTCGAGCGCGATCCCGTCTCCGGCGACCTGCACCCCCTGCTCGCGACCGGCTGGAAACAGACCGGGCCCCGCACCTGGAGCTTCGACACCCGCAGCGGGGTGACCTTCCAGAACGGCAAGCCGTTCACCGCCGAGGACGCCGCCTTCTCCATCGACCGGGCGGTCAACTCCGACCTCGCCTGCAACGTCGAGGGCTACGTCTTCGGCGACGACGACCTGAAGGTGAAGGCGGTCGACGACAACCGGCTGACCGTCACCACCCCCGAGCCCGACCCCATTCTTCCGCTGCGCCTGAGCTTCGTGGAGATCGTGCCGCGCACCACCGACACCAAGGCCAAGGTGCGCATCCCGATCGGTACCGGCCCGTACGCGGTGCGCTCCTGGCAGGCCGGAACCGCGATCTCCCTCAACCGGTACGACGACTACTGGGGCAAGGCTCCCGACTTCCCGCGGGCCCGCTACGTCTGGCGCAGTGACGCCAGTGTCCGGGCCGCCATGATCGACAAGGACGAGGCGGAGATCGCCGTCGCGCTCGACTCGATGGAGGCGGAGAAGGACACGACCGCCGCCTTCCCCAACAACGAGACGACCGCACTGCGGCTGGACGGCCGCGAGGCACCGCTCGACGACCTGCGGGTGCGGCGCGCCATCGACATGGCCGTCGACCGCCAGGGCATCATCGACGCCCTGCTCGGCGGACTGGCCGAACCGGCCGGTCAGCTCGTCCCGCCCGGAGTGGTCGGACACAGCGAGGAGATCGAGCCGACCCGGCAGAACGTGGACAAGGCCCGGGCCCTGGTGAAGGAGGCGAAGGCCGACGGCGTACCCACCGGCCGCACCATCACCCTGGTCGCCCGCAACGGCATGTTCTCCGGAGTGTCGGAGACCGCGGAGGCCCTCCAGTACCAGATGGAGCAGATCGGACTGAGCGTACGGGTACGCATGGCCGACACCGCCACGCAACTCCAGTACCAGCTACGGCCGCTGCCGAAGAACGTCGGACCCATCGCCCTGCTGATCATGCACGGCAACCAGGCCGGTGACGCGGCCTTCACCACCAGTCAGTACCTGCTCAGCGACGGCCCGCAGTCCGCCTTCGGCACCAAGGACCTCGACCGGCGCGTCGCCGACGCGGGCCTGCTGTCCGGCGAGAAGCGCCAGAAGGCCTTCGCCGACGTGCTCACCCGCCAGAACGAGGACGTCGTCCAGTACACCCACATCGCCCACATGAGCGGACTGCTCGGCCTGTCACCGTCGATCCGGTACAAACCGAACTCCGCCACCGGGGACGAAATGCGGCTGGCCGAGGTCAGCCCGGCGAAGGCGGCGAAGCCCTGACATGTTCCCCTTCCTGCGCAAACGCATAGTCTCCAGCGCCATCCCACTGCTCTGCGTGGTGCTGGGCGTCTTCTTCCTCGCCCGCATGACCGGCAATCCGGTCGACCTCTACCTCCCGCTGAGCGCCACCGCCGAACAGCGCGCGGACTTCTCCGCCGCCCAGGGCTTCGACCTGTCGGTCCCGGCGCAGCTGTGGAACTACCTCGTCGACGCCGCGCACCTGGACTTCGGCACCTCGCTGCGGACCGGGCAGTCGGCGACCGAGATGGTGCTCGACGCCTTCCCGGTCACTCTGCAGCTCGCCGGCGTGACCATGCTGCTCGCGATCACCGGCGCGATACTGGTCGGCAGCCTGGCCGCCTACCGTCCCAACTCCCTGGTCGACCGGATCGCCAGTCTGCTGTCGATGACGGCCGCCAGCATCCCCGACTTCTGGTTCGCCATCATGGGCGTGCTCGTCTTCGGTGTGAGCCTCGGATGGCTGCCGACCTCCGGCACCCTCGGCGGACCCGAGATCTGGGTGCTGCCCATCGCCACCCTGCTGATCCGCCCCTTCGGCGTGCTGGTCCAGGTGGTGCGCGGCAGCATGGTCTCCGCGCTCTCCGCCCCCTACGTCAAGATCGCCCGCAGCAAGGGCGCCACGCCCCAGCGGGTGATCTTCGGCCACGCCCTGCGCAACGCGGTGACGCCCGTGCTGACCGTGGCCGGCGACCTGGCGGTGGGCCTGGTCAACGGTGCGGTGATCGTCGAGACGATCTTCGGCTGGCCCGGCATCGGCAAACTCATGATCGACTCCATCCTCCAGCGCGACTTCGCGGTCCTCCAGGCGGCCGTGCTCCTGACCGCGGTGACGATCTTCGCGCTCAACATCCTGGTCGACGTCTGTCACGCGCTGACCGACCCCCGTGTGCGACAGGCGGTGCCGGCGTGAGCGAAGGAAGCAGCATGACCCGTAAAGAGCCCACCACCGCGGACGACATCTCGTCCGCGCCCCACCGCGCAAGCTGGTGGCGGATGCTGGGCCGTGACCGCGCGGCGGCCGTCGGGGCCGTCATCCTCAGCGTGGTCGCCCTGGTGGCGCTCTTCGGCCGCCTCGTCATCGGCGACCGCGCGCAGCAGCAGGACCTGGACGCCTCCCTGCGGCCACCGTCCCTGGGCGACGGGGTGTACGGACTGCTCGGCACCGACGTCCTCGGACGCAGCGTGCTGGCCCGGCTGGTCGACGCCGCCACGACGACCCTGTCCGTGGCCGTTCCGGCCGTGCTGTGCTCGCTGTTGATCGGCTCGGCCCTCGGCCTGTGGGCCGGCTACCACGGGGGCCGCCGCGAGAGCATTGCCATGCGCGTCGCCGACGTGATCCTCAGCTTCCCCTCGCTGCTGATCGCGGTGGTCGTGCTGTACGTGTTCTCGCCGAGCGCGCTGAATATCGTACTGATCCTCGCCGTAGCCCGTATCCCGGTGTATCTGCGCACCGCACGGGCCGAGGCCGCCGAACTGCGCAGCCGTCTGTTCGTCGACGCGGCCCGCACCTTCGGCACACCCAGCCGGAACATCATCTACCGGCACATCCTGCCGATCGCCCTGCCGACGCTCCTGACGGTGGCCACTCTCGACTTCTGCTTCGTCATGCTCACCGAGTCCTCGCTCAGTTTCCTCGGCATCGGCATCCAGCCCCCGGACGTCAGCTGGGGTCTGATGGTCGCCCAGGGACGGCAGTACCTCCAGACCGCCTGGTGGATCACCGTGCTCCCGGGGCTCGCCATCGTGCTCACGACGGTGTCCGCCACGGTCCTCGCCGCCTGGGCCCGCATCGCCACCGACCCCGCCCAGCGCTGGCGACTGACGCTGCCCACGAAGCGCCGCGGTGCCTCCGCCGCCGTACCCCCGGAGATGATCCCGTGACGACCACCGCCCTCCCCGCACCGCCCTCCGCCGACACGCCCGCCCTCGACGTCGAAGGGCTCTGCGTCGACCTGGACACACCCTCCGGACGGGTACGCGCCGTCGACGGCGTCAGCTTCAGCGTCCGCCGCGGACGCACTCTCGCCCTCCTCGGCGAGTCGGGCTGCGGCAAGTCGATGACCGCGCTGTCGGTCGTGGGACTGCTGGACCCCGCGGCCGAGGTGACCGGCGGCGCCGTCCGGCTCAGGGGCAGCGACACACTGCGGATGAGCCCGGCGGAGCGCCGCAAACTCGCCGGCCCCGTGCTGTCGATCGTCTTCCAGGACGCCCTGACCGCCCTCAACCCGGTACAGCCGGTCGGCCGGCAGATCGGCGAGCCGTTCCGTATCCACCGCGGGCTCTCCCGGCGCCAGGCCGCGGAGAAGGCGATCGAGCTGATGACCCGCGTGGGCATCCCCGAGCCGCGGCAGCGGGCCCGCTCCTACCCGCACCAGTTCTCCGGCGGCATGCGGCAGCGGCTGCTGATCGCGATGGCCGTCGCCCTCGACCCCGACGTGCTCATCGCCGACGAACCCACCACCGCGCTGGACGTCACCGTGCAGGCGCAGATCATGCGGCTGCTGCGGGACCTCCAGGACGAGCGGGACATGGCCCTCGTCCTGATCACGCACGACCTGGCGGTGGTCGCCCAGCGCGCGGACGACGTGGTCGTGATGTACGCGGGCACCGTCGTCGAGGAGGGGCCGGTACGCGACGTCTTCGGCGGCCCCCGCCACCCCTACACCCGGGGACTGCTCGACTCGGTTCCGGAACACGCCGTGCGCGGGCGCCCGTTGCCCGCCGTGCCCGGCAGCCCGCCCGAGCTGAGCGCGGTGCCGTCCGGCTGCGTCTTCCAGGACCGCTGCCCGCTGGTGCGCGAGCGCTGCGTCGAGGAACGGCCGTCGCTGCGTCCCTCGGGCGACGGACGCTCGGCCGCCTGCCACTTCTCCGAGGAGCTTGTTCGTGCCTGAGACCAGCGCCACCGCCACCGACGGACCCCGCGCGGACGGACCGGAGGAGTCCCGGCCCCTGCTGGAGGTCAGCGGCGTCACCAAGACCTTCGGCCACGGCCGCCGCCGGCTGACCGCTTTGGACGGGGTGGACATACGGCTCGGCCGGGGCGAGACCCTCGGACTCGTCGGCGAGTCGGGCTGCGGCAAGTCCACCCTCGCCAGGGTGCTGCTCGGTCTGGAACGCCCGGACGCGGGCACGGTGCGGTTCGACGGCACCGACCCCTTCGCCCTGCGCGGCAGGGACCTGCTGGCCTGGCGCCGTCGCGTCCAGATGGTCTTCCAGGACCCCTTCGCCTCGCTCAACGCACGCATGTCGGCCGCCGACCTGATCGGCGAGCCCTGGCGCACCCACCGGGACGTCGTACCCGACGCGAAGGCCCGGGAGAAACGCGTCCGCGAACTGCTGTCCCTGGTCGGACTGCGCGACAGCGACGCCCACCGCTACCCCAACGAGTTCTCCGGCGGCCAGCGCCAGCGCATCGGCATCGCCCGCGCGCTGGCCCTGGACCCCGACCTCATCGTCTGCGACGAGCCGGTCTCCGCCCTGGACCTGTCGGTACAGGCCCAGGTCCTCAACGTCCTGTCGGAACTGCGCGAACGCCTCGACGTCGCCTACGTGTTCATCTCCCACGACCTGTCCGTGGTGCGGTACATCGCCGACCGGGTGACCGTGATGTACCTGGGCAAGGTCGTCGAGAACGGCGAGACCGAGGACGTCTTCGACCGCCCCCAGCACCCCTACACCGCGGCCCTGATGTCGGCCGCGCCGGTCCTGGACGCCTCCCACGCCTCCGGCGACCGGGAGATCCTGCTCCAGGGAGAGATCCCCTCGCCCTTCGACATCCCCTCCGGCTGCCGCTTCCGCACCCGGTGCCGGCATGCCGAGGACCTGTGCGCCACCAAGTCGCCGCCGCTGGTCGTGCGGGGCACGCAGGGCGAGGCCGACTCCCACACGGCGCTGTGCCACTTCCCGCTGGAGGCAGATTCCGCGTCGGCATGAGCGGGGCGCCGGCTCGCTGATGAGCCTGGCCGCGCTGACGGCTGCGCAGACTGCGGACCGTACACGGTCCGCTGATGTTCCATCAGTCCCTGGAGGCACCCGAAGGGGTACGTTTCCTGACCCGTTCGCGCCTCGTCGGCGCGTAGTCATCGTCAAGGTACCCACTCTGTGGTGAACTCCCCTGTGTCCTGGGCCATTTGAGGAGACAGCGGAGAGAGCAGGGGCACCGTGACACGACGCACCGGACCACTCAGAACCGCACTGACGGTCTTCGCCGCGTGGAGCGCGCTGGCCGGGGCCGCCCTCGTCGGGGCGGCACCGGCCGGCGCCGCGCCCGGCTTCAGTCGGCTCGCGCCGGGCGTGAGCTACACAGAGTTCGACATCCCGGCCGCCAAGGGTGTGGCGCACGCACATGTGATCAGCGTCGATCTCCGCGATCCCCGGGTGAGCGTCGACCTGCTCCACCCCGGCGCGGTCGCGGCCCGGTCCACGGTCTCGGGGCTGACCGACGCCCAGGGTGCCGTCGCGGGCGTCAACGGCGACTTCTTCAACATCACCGAGAGTCAGCACCCCGGCGTCGAGGCGACCGGCGCGTCCGTCGGCCCGGCCGTCGCGGACGGACAGACGCTCAAGGCGGCGGTGCCGGACGGCCAGCGCTTCGGCCCCGCCCTGCCGCCCGGCACGAGCACCGAGGACGTGCTCGGCGTGGGTACGGACCACAGGGCCCGCCTCGACAGCCTGTCCCTCGACGGCTCGGTCGAGACCGACGGGACGCGGCTTCCGCTGGGCGGCCTCAATCAGTACGCCCTGCCCGTGGGCTCTGTCGGAATGTTCACCTCGGACTGGGGCCGGGCCTCGCGGGTGCGGGCCACGTGCGGGACGGACACCGACCGGGCCGCGCCCTGCAGTACGGACACCCACGAGGTGACGGTCCAGGACGGCGAGGTCGTGTCATCGGCCGACACTCCCGGCAGCGGAACCATCGCTTCGGACACCACGGTTCTGGTCGGCAGGGAGGCGGGAGCCCAGCAGCTGCGGAAGCTGTCCGTGGGCGAGCGGGTCGTGGTGCGGCACCGTCTGGTGGCGGCCACGTCGAAGACCCCGTACCACTTCGCGATCGGCGGCTACCCGGTCCTGCGGGGCGGTCAGCCGCTCGCGGGCCTCGACAACGTGACGGCGGCGGTACGGACCGCGGCGGGCGTCTCGGACGGCGGCACCCGGCTGCTGCTTCTGGCCCTGGACGGGGCTCCCGAGTTCCGCGCCGGTCTCACCATCGCGGAAGTCGCCGCCGCCATGAAGAAGTTGGGTTCGCGGGACGCGTTCAGTCTGGACGGCGGCGGCTCCACCACGCTGGCCGCCCGGGAGCCGGGGTCGGCCACCGCGACCGTGCGCAACCATCCCAGCGGCGGGGCCGAACGACCGGTGCCCAACGGTATCGGCGTGTTCTCAGCGGCTTGACGCGCACGGGTCTGACGGGCGCCGGCCTGAGGCGGGCAGGCCCGGCGCGCACAAGCCCGGCGCGCACAAGTCCCCCTGCGGGCTCACGGTCTGAGAGCGCTGACGATGTCGGCGGTCGCCGTGAGCCCGTTGTGGATGGTCGGCGCCATGCTCGTGCTCGCGAGATAGAAGCCGAGCAGGACACAGACCACGGCGTGCGAGAGCTTCAGCGCGCCGTTGCGCAGGAAGATCACCGTCAGAACCACGAGCAGCAGCACCACAGAGATGGAAATGGCCACCGTCAACCTCCTCCGCCACGCCCACACCGCGGCTTTCGGCCGCAAGTTTGGCGTAACGGAGGGTTCGTCCGGGCGGCCGACGTGTCCGCCGAACGTGTGTTGACTCCGCGTGAAAGTGCTGGGCTACGCCCTGCGCCGCACGCCCAGCACCTACCGCCCTGCACCCGCCGGTTGGCGGTTGGCGTCAAGGAAGGCTTCGAGGCCCGCGAGGTCGTCGGTGTTGAGGTGGTCGGCGTCCGCTGCGAGGAGTTCGCCCCAGACCGCGTCACGGGCGGGGCCCGCCAGGTCCGGGGTGGCCCAGAAGCGGATCCTCTGTCCACGGGAGTGCGCAGCCGAGATGATGCCGCGCAGCTTCTGCCGCTCGGCCTCGGGGAACGCGCCCACGCCCTGCCAGGTGAAGTTGAGCGTCCAGTTGTCGCTGATCAGCGGGATGAAGGAGGCCGGAGCCGGGACGGGAGCCAGCAGGTCGAGGAGACGGCCGTCGTAGAACGCGCGCCGCACGGTCTGGGCCTCCATGGGCACCCGGGCGGCGCGGTCACCGGAGATCACGGCCGTCACCGCGCCGGGGAGGACCCGGCCATGGGCGTACGTGGTGAACAGGTGCCGGTAGGGGCGCAGTCGGCGGTCGAGTTCGAGGTACGTGGACGAGCCCTCGGTCTTGATGTCGATCAGCAGTTGGACGGGCCTGCGGTACCCCCGGTACACCGAACCCCGGTTGGCCTTCACCCGGGCGGCGAGGGGGTTCAGGTAGAGGGATTCCAGGGTGCGGGCCGGGTCGAGCTCAACCGGGTCGTGGGCGACGAGGAGTTGGCCCTCGACCAGGTAGATGTCGGCCTCGACGCTGCCGAAGCGGTGGTCGAGCGCGTCGAGGAGGGGCCGGGGATGGAGGTAGTCGTTGTGCGCGTGGGCACGCCACAGCGGGCGCGGGCGGTGCCGGTCCTCGCCCGCCTGTGCGTAGGCGGGCAGGGCGATACTGCCCGCCAGGCCGGCGGCGAGGGTGGTGAGGGCTCTGCGACGAGTGGTGAGGGCCATGTCTGCCTCCCTGGGAGTGCCGTACGGGGTCACGGGGCGTCCCGGTCGAGCGCAGTCGGGACTGGGGAGAGTATGAGGCGCCGACATGCCCGAGGAGCAGAGTCGTGCGGGGAGTTGGCCGGACTGCCGCTGTGCGTTCACGTGCACCCCGGTGTCCGGAGCGGGGCGGGCAGGGCGAAGGCCCGCTCCCGTCCGGCGGGTTCCGGGGACGGGAGCGGGCCTTCGTGCCGTGCGAGCCGTGCTGTTGCCGGCGTACCGGGCGTGCCGGGTGTTTCGGGCGTGTGAGGCCGCAGGGGCCGTGTGGGTCAGGGTGCCGTGTGGGTCAGGGGGCCTGGAGGTCCACCAACGCGGCCAGCGCCTCCCGGTGGGTGCCCGCCGTGCCGTACGCGATCGAGTCGGCCTTGGCGCGCTTCAGATAGAGGTGCGCCGGATGTTCCCAGGTCATACCGATGCTGGCGTGCAGCTGAAGCGCCTCCTCCGCGGCGTGGACGGCGACCGGCGCCGCGTACGACTGGGCGAGAGCGACCGCCACGTCCGCGTCCGCGCTCCCGGTGGCGAGCGCGTCGGCCGCGTTGCGCGCCGCGGCGCGCGTGCTGACGGTCTCCACCCACAGCTGGGCCAGCCGGTGCTTCAGCGACTGGAAGCCGCCGACCGGGCGGTTGAACTGCTTGCGCTCCTTCAGATAGCGGACCGTCTCCGTCAAGGACCATTCGGCGAGGCCGAGTTGCTCGGAGGCGAGCAGTCCGGCTCCGGCGCGCAGGGCCCGGCGTACGGCCGGCGCGGCGTCGCCGATCCGACGGCCGGCCGCTGCGTCGAGGACGACCTTCGCCACCGGCCGGGTCAGGTCCAGGGACACCTGCGCGGTGACGGTCACGGCCCCCGCGTCGACCGCGTACAGCCCGCCGTCCTCGGCGGGAACGAGCAGCACATCGGCGGCGGCCGCGTCAGCGATACCGGTCAACTCCCCGTGCAGGGAGCCGCCTGCGACCCGTACGGTCCTGTAGGCGCCGCCCGGAGCGACGTTCAGGGCGACGGCGAGGGCGCCGATACGCCGGCCGGACGCCAGCTCGGAGAGCAGGTCGTCGGCGTCGCACGCGAGCAGTGCCTCGGTGGCGACGACCGCGCTCGTCAGATACGGCACGGGCGCGACCGAGCGGCCCAACTCCTCCAGGACGACTGCAGCTTCCCGGTGGGTGGCACCCTGGCCACCGCGCGCCTCGGGCACCAGCAGTCCCGCGAGGCCCATGCCTTCGGCGAGCGCCTTCCATGCCTCACGGTCGTACGGCGCACCGGACTCGGTGCGGGCGATCACAGCGGCCGGGTCGCAGTGGTCGGCGAGCAGGTCACGGACGGCGGCGCGGAGGGCCTCTTCCTCCTCCGAGTACAGCAGGTCGGGCTGTGCGCGCTGTGTTGTCGGCGTTGTCGGCGTTGTCGGCGTTGTCATCGGGCGAGGTCCTTCCAGGCGACGTCCTTGTCGGTGCGCGGCTCGGAGGGCAGGCCCAGCACGCGTTCGGCGACGATGTTCAGCAGGACCTCGCTGGTTCCTCCCTCGATGCTGTTGCCCTTGGAGCGGAGATAGCGGTATCCGGCGTCACGGCCGGTGAAGTCGACGAACTCGGGGCGGCTCATCGTCCAGTCCTCGTACAACAGGCCCTCCTCGCCGAGGAGTTCGACCTCCAGGCCGCTGATCTCCTGGTTGAGGCGCGCGAACGTGAGCTTCATGCCGGAGCCCTCGGGACCCGGCTGCCCCGCGACCAGCTGCTGGCGCAGGCGTTCGCCGGTGAGCCTGGCCACCTCGGCCTCGGCCCACAGCTTCAGCAGCCGCTGGTGCAGATCGTGGGTGCGCAGGTCGGGGCGCTCGCGCCAGGTCTTCGAGACGGGGCCGATCATGCCGCCCTCGCGCGGGATGCGCATACCGCCGATGGAGACCCGCTCGTTCATGAGCGTGGTCTGCGCGACCCGCCAGCCGTCGCCGACCTCGCCGAGGCGGTGCGCGTCGGGGATGCGGACGTCGGTGAGGAAGACCTCGTTGAACTCGGCCTCGCCGGTGATCTGGCGCAGCGGCCGCACCTCGACACCGGGGTCGGTCATGTCGCAGACGAAGTACGTGATGCCGCGGTGCTTGGGCACGTCCGGGTCGGTGCGGGCGATGAGGATGGCCCAGCGGGCGAGGTGGGCGCTGGACGTCCACACCTTCTGGCCGTTGACCACCCAGTCTCCTCCATCACCCCCATCGCTCCCCTCACCCCGCACGGCGCGGGTGCCGAGGGCGGCCAGGTCGGAGCCCGCACCCGGCTCGCTGAACAGCTGGCACCACACCTCTTCGCCGACCCACAGGGGCCTGAGGAAGCGGCGCTTCTGCTCCTCGGTGCCGAAGCCGAGGATCGTCGGGGCGGCCATGCCGAGGCCGATACCGATGCGCCGCGGGTCGTTGTCGGGAGCGCCCGCGGCCTCCAGCTCGGCGTCCACGACGGCCTGGAGGGCACGCGGAGCGTCGAGGCCGCCGAGCCCCACGGGGTAGTGCACCCATGCGAGACCGGCGTCGAAGCGGGCCTTGAGGAAGTCCACGCGGTCGGTGCCGCCGACCGGGTTGGCGGCCAGCAACTCCTGGGTGCGGCGGCGCAGTTCGGCGGCGTCGACGGCGGTCCCGCCCCTGCTCGCGGCGTCGTTCATGCGACTGCTCCGTTCCCGAGCGAGGTCCCAGGTGAGGTCTCAGGTGGGGTCTCAAGTGAGGGCACCACGGCGACACGGCCCGTGGTGACACCGTCGGCGACACGCTGGACGGCGGCGCCCGCACCGGTCAGCGGCACGCGCTCGCTGACGAGCGGCTTGATCGCGCCTCGGGCGGCCAGCTCGGTCAGCTGCTCGTGGCAGTGCAGGACCAGCTTCGGGTTCTTGGTGTTGTAGAGGCCCCAGTGCAGGCCCATGATCGAGTAGTTCTTCACCAAGGCGTGGTTGAGCCCCGGGCTGGGGATCGTGCCACTCGCGAAGCCGACGACCACGATGCGGCCCTCGAAGGCCACGACCTTGGCGGACTGGGTGTAGGCGTCCCCGCCGACGGGCTCGTAGATCACGTCGGCGCCCCGGCCGCCCGTGGCCTCCTTGACGGCGGCGACGACGTCCTCGGCGCGCCGGTCCACGACGACGTCGCAGCCCAGCTCCCGGGCCACCGCGGCCTTGCCCGCGCCGCCCACGACGCCGATGACGGTCGCTCCCGCCGCCTTGCCGAGCTGCACCGCCGCACTGCCGACCCCTCCCGCCGCAGCGTGCACGAGCAGCGTCTCACCGGCCTCCAGCCGGGCCCGCCGGTGCAGGCCGAACCAGCCCGTCTGGTAGCCGATGTGCAGCGCGGCCGCCTCGGCGTCGTCCAGTGCATCGGGAGCGGGCAGCAGGGCGGCGGCGTCCGCGACGGCGTACTCGGCGAAGCCGCCGTACGGCAGGGTGGGGTTGGCGATGACCCGTCGGCCGTCCTCGGTCTCGCCGCAGATCTCCACGCCGGGTGTGAACGGCAGCGGCGGCCTGACCTGGTACTGCCCGCGGCACATCAGGGCGTCCGGGAAGTTGATGTTCGCCGCGCGCACCTTGAGGAGGAGCTGGCCGTCGCCGGGCGTGGGCCGCTCCACCTCCGCGAGCCGCATCACCGCGCCGGGCTCGCCGTTCTCGTGCACTTGCCATGCCTGCATGCGGGGCCTCCACGGGACTGTGTCTGTTCTGTTCGCGCCTCGGGGTCAATCGCATACTAAGCGGTCGCTTGCCGATCAGGGAACAGTCGGCGCCGGACGGTGTCAGTCGGCCTGGCCACCGCGCTTCGGGCGCGCCCGTACATGCATCCGCTCCCCCTGCCGCCCGAAGAGGCTCAGGAACTCCACGGGCCCCTCCCCCGTCGACCCGAACCAGTGGGGCACCCGCGTGTCGAACTCGGCCGCCTCCCCGGCGCCGAGCACGACGTCATGGTCGCCGAGCACGAGGCGCAGTCGCCCGGAGAGCACGTACAGCCACTCGTAGCCCTCGTGGGTACGCGGCTCCGGCTCCTCCTTCCGCCGGGGTTCGAGCACCTTGTAGGCCTGGAGGCCGCCGGGCTGGCGGGTGAGCGGCCAGTGCGTACGGCCGTGCATGACGATCGGCTTCGCCGCGCGGATGCGCGGGTCGCCCACCTGCGGCGCTCCGACGAGTTCGTCGAGGGGCACCTGGTGGGCCCGGGCGATGGGCAGCAGCAGTTCCAGGCTGGGTTTGCGCAGGCCGGACTCCAGGCGGGAGAGGGTGCTCACGGAGATGCCGGTGGCGGCGGACAGGCCCGCGAGGGTGGCGCCGCGCTCCTTGCGGACGCGGCGCAGCCGGGGGCCGACCTCCGCGAGGACGTTCTCCGTGTCGGCGCCTTCGGCGGCGTGCCCTTCGTGATCTTCGTGGTCCGTGTGGTCCTGCTGCTCGCTCATTCTTATATTGCAGTTTCGGCAAAGACATTTGTCAATATGGGGGCTGAGGGGTGACCTTCTGGGTGGAGGTGGTCACCGTGACCGATTCATACGAGGTGGTTGTCGTCGGCGGCGGCGCGGCCGGACTGTCCGCAGCGCTCATCCTGGGGCGCGCACGCCGGAGCGTGCTCGTGATCGACGCGGGCGAGCCGCGCAACGCGCCCGCCGCGCACATGCAGGGATATCTGACCCGGGACGGAATGTCACCGGCCGAGTTCCTCTCCGTGGGACGCGAGGAGATCGCCCGGTACGGCGTCGAGCTCGTCCGGGACCGGGCGGTGGACGTGGCGCGGGACGCGGGCGGAGAGTTCGACGTGACCCTCGAAGGAGGGCGCGCGGTGCACGGGCGCCGGCTGTTCGTCGCCACCGGCCTCGCGGACGAACTGCCGAAGGTGCCCGGGGTCGCCGAGCGCTTCGGCCGGGACGTGCTGCACTGCCCCTACTGCCACGGCTGGGAGGTCCGGGACCAGGCCTTCGGCGTGCTCGCCTCGACCCCGATGGCCGTGCACCAGGCCCTGATGGTCTCCCAGTGGTCGAAGGACGTGACCCTGTTCCTGCACACGGTGGCCGAGGAGGACCTCGCGGACGAGGACCTGCGCAGGCTCGCCGCCGCCGGGGTCGCCGTGGTGCCGGGTGAGGTCGCGGGACTGGACGTCGTCGACGACCGGCTGACCGGGGTCCGTCTCGCGGACGGCACGGCGCACGAGCGCTCGGTGCTGTTCGTGGCGCCCCGGCCCGTCCCGCGCACCGGCCTGCTGGAGCGGCTGGGCGCCGAACTCCAGGAGACACCGTTCGGCTCGTACGCCGTGGTCGACGCGACGGGTCTGACCAGCGTGCCCGGCGTCTGGGCGGCGGGCAACGCGACGGGGTTCGGCGAGCAGGTCGTGAACGCGGCGAGCGGCGGCTACCGGGCGGGGGCGACGATCAACGGAGAACTGATCTTCGCGGACCTCGACGCGACCGTCCGGGTCTAGGAGACGCGACCATCCGGGTCCAGGAGACGCGACCGCCCGGGTCCAGGAAACGTGACCGCCCAGGCCTGGGAGCGCGACGCCCAGGTGTAGTCCGGACGTCTCCGTAGCACCATGGCTGCATGCTGCTGACCCGGCTCGCCCGTGTGTCCCAGGAGGTCGCCGCCACCTCGGCGCGGTCCCGGAAGGTCGCCCTGCTCGCGGAGTTGTTCCGGGACGCGGAGGCGGACGACGTGCCGATCGTCATTCCCTATCTGGCGGGCCGCCTGCCCCAGGGGCGGCTCGGTGTCGGCTGGAAGATCCTCCGCTCGCCCGTTCCGCCCGCCGAGGAGCCCACCCTGACCGTGCGCGAGGTGGACACCCGCCTCACCGAACTCGGCGCGGTGTCAGGCACCGGTTCGCAGGCGCAGCGGGCACGACTGGTCGGGGAGTTGCTGGGTGCGGCCACCGAGCCCGAGCAGAGGTTCCTGCTCGCGCTGATCGGCGGTGAGGTGCGGCAGGGGGCCCTCGACGCCGTCGCGGTCGAGGGCCTCGCCCTGGCGACCGGCGCGCCCTCCGCCGACGTACGCAGGGCGATGATGCTGGCGGGTTCGCTGCAGAGCGTGGCCGAGCGGCTGCTGGCCGACGGCCCCCAGGCCCTGGCGGCGTTCCGGCTCACCGTCGGCCGGCCCGTGCTGCCGATGCTGGCGCACAGCGCCCCGTCCGTCGCCGAGGCGGTCGACAAGCTCGGCGCCTGTGTGGTCGAGGAAAAGCTCGACGGCATTCGCGTCCAGGTCCACCGCGACGGCGACGACGTACGTGTCTACACCCGCACCCTGGACGACATCACCGACCGGCTGCCCGAACTCACCTACGCGGCCCGGGAGTTGAAGGGCGATCACTTCATTTTGGACGGGGAGGTGATCGCGCTCGACGAGAACGGGCGGCCCCGGCCCTTCCAGGAGACCGCGGGCCGCGTGGGCTCCCGCGTGGACGTCGCGACCGCCGCCGAGGCCGTGCCCGTCTCCCCCGTCTTCTTCGACGCCTTGTCCGTGGACGGCCAGGACCTGCTCGACCTGCCCTTCGCCGACCGGCACGCGGAGCTCGCCCGGCTGGTCCCCGAGCCGATGCGGGTACGACGCGTCCTCGTGCCGGATCCCGCGGACGAGACGGCACGGGCCGCCGCCGGACGGTTCAGCGCCGAGACGCTCGCGCGCGGCCACGAGGGTGTCGTCTGCAAGGCCCTCGACGCCCCCTACAGCGCGGGCCGGCGTGGAGCCTCCTGGCTGAAGGTCAAGCCCGTACACACGCTCGACCTGGTCGTGCTGGCCGCCGAGTGGGGCAGCGGGCGGCGCACCGGCAAGCTCTCCAACCTGCATCTGGGCGCGCGCCGGCCGGACGGTTCGTTCGCCATGCTGGGCAAGACCTTCAAGGGCCTGACGGACGTGATGCTGGCCTGGCAGACCGAGCGGCTCCAGGAACTCGCCGTCGACAACGGCGAGAAGAGCGGCCTCGTGGTGACCGTCCGTCCCGAGCTGGTCGTGGAGATCGCGTACGACGGTCTGCAGCGCTCCACGCGCTATCCGCTGGGCGTCACGCTGCGCTTCGCCCGTGTCGTGCGCTACCGCGAGGACAAGACCCCGGCGGAGGCCGACACCGTCGAGACGCTGCTCGCCGCGCACCCGGGGGTCGCGCCGTGACCGGCGCCGCGAGACGCAGCGCGGGCCTGCTGCTGTTCCGCCGCTCCGAGCGCGGCGTCGAGGTGCTGCTCGGCCACATGGGCGGCCCGTTCTTCGCCAGGCGCGACGCCGGAGCGTGGACCGTACCGAAGGGCGAGTACGAGCCCGGTGAGGCGGCCTGGGACGCCGCCCGCCGTGAGTTCGAGGAGGAGCTGGGTCTGCCGCCGCCCGACGGCGAGGCCGTCCCCCTGGGCGAGGTCACCCAGACGAACGGCAAGGTCGTCACGGCCTGGGCCGTCGAGGCGGATCTCGACCCGTCGGCCATGGTCCCCGGCACCTTCACGATGGAGTGGCCACGGGGCTCGGGCCGCGTCCGGGAGTTCCCCGAACTGGACCGCGTGGAGTGGCTGGACCTGGACCGGTCGAGGATCGTGATCGTCAAGGCGCAGGCGGAGTTTCTCGACCGGCTTGTGGAGCACTCGACCGGTGAGTGAGCCGAAGGGGCCAGCCCTGGAAGCGAACCGAACCGCTGAAGAAGGAGTCCAGGCATGCCCATCGCGACGGTGAACCCGGCGAACGGCGAGACGCTCAAGACCTACGACGCTCTGGGCGCCGAGGAGATCGAGCACCGGCTCGCGACCGCCGAGGCCGCGTTCCGCACCCACCGCACGACGTCGTACGCGGAGCGCGCCCGGCTCATGCGTCGCGCCGCCGACCTGCTGGAGGCGGACCAGCAGGACATCGGCCGGGTGATGACCACCGAGATGGGCAAGCCGGTCAAGCAGGCCCGCGCCGAGGCCGCGAAGTGCGCGAAGACGATGCGCTGGTACGCCGACCACGCCGGGGAGCTCCTCGCCGACGAGGAGGGCGGGACGGCCGACGCCGAGGACTCCGGCGCCTCCCGCGTCCTCGTGCGCTACCGCCCGCTCGGGCCGGTCCTCGCCGTCATGCCGTGGAACTTCCCGCTCTGGCAGGTGATCCGCTTCGCCGCGCCCGCGCTGATGGCGGGCAACGTCGGTCTGCTCAAGCATGCCTCGAACGTCCCGCAGACCGCCCTCTACCTGGAGGATCTGTTCCGCCGGGCCGGCTACCCGGAGGGCTGTTTCCAGACGCTGCTCGTCGGCTCGGGCGCGATCGAGGACATCCTGCGCGACCCGCGGGTCAAGGCGGCCACGCTGACCGGCAGCGAACCCGCGGGGCGCGCGGTCGCCTCGGTCGCGGGGGACGAGGTCAAGAAGACCGTCCTGGAGCTGGGCGGCAGCGACCCGTATGTGGTGATGCCGTCGGCGGACATCGACCGGGCGGCGAAGACCGCGGTGACGGCCCGGGTGCAGAACAACGGGCAGTCCTGTATCGCCGCCAAGCGGTTCATCGTGCACACGGACGTCTTCGACGCCTTCGCCGAGCGCTTCACCGAGGGCATGAAGGCTCTCACGATGGGCGACCCGCTGGAGGAGGACACGGACGTCGGTCCGCTCGCCAGCGAGCAGGGCCGCGACGATCTGACGGAGCTGGTCGACGACGCCGTCGAGAGCGGTGCGACCGTGCTGTGCGGCGGTGAGCGTCCGGAGGGGGCCGGCTGGTACTACCCGCCCACCGTCCTCGCCGACCTCACCCCCGAGATGCGTATCCACCACGAGGAGGCGTTCGGGCCCGTCGCCACGCTCTACCGGGCCGCCGACCTCGACGAGGCGGTGGCCATCGCCAACGACACGCCGTTCGGGCTGAGTTCCAACGTCTGGACCCGCGACGAGGCCGAGGTCGACCGTTTCATACGGGATCTGGAGGCCGGCGGTGTCTACGTCAACGGGATGACGGCGTCCCACCCGGCGTTCCCGTTCGGCGGGGTCAAGCGGTCCGGCTACGGGCGTGAGCTGTCGGGGCACGGAATCCGAGAGTTCTGCAACATCACCACGGTATGGCACGGAGCGTGAGTGTTCCGCGGCTACGATCCCCTCTGTGAACCGCGAAGTGACCCTGCCTCTGATCGTCGACGACCGCGGGACCCTGCAGGTGGCTGCCGCCGATGTGAGCAAGCTGCTGCGCACGATGGGCGGCCGTTGGCTGCATCTGGTGGAAGCCGGGGAGGAAGCGCTCGACGAGGACACCGTCGCCGCGCTCACCATCGAGCTGGCCAAGCTCGCCGACCGCATCGACGTGGCGTGCATCGCGCACAGCAGTGGGAGCGCCTCCGGCGGCTGAGGAGCCGTACCACAGAGTTCCAGAGGGCGCCGGCGGGTTCTGGCCGCATCTGGAGGCCGGGCCGTGTCCCCGGTCTGGCGTAATCCGGCGCGATATCCGGGCTCCGCCGGGTGATCGTGGTGGGACCACCCTTCCGCCGGGAAGAGGGCGTTCCCGGCGGGCGAGAGTAAGGCGACGGCACATGGCGACTTTGTGCAGACCCGCGGTCTCCGTCCCGGAATACGTGATCACGATGGAGCAGACGCTCGCGCTGGCGCGCGCCCGCCACCCCGACCACCCCCAGCTGCCGCTCGCGCTGAGACTGATCGAGAACACCGGCGTACGCACCCGGCACATCGTGCAGCCCATCGAGGAGACGCTGAAGCACCCGGGCTTCGCGGAACGCAACAAGGTGTACGAGATCGAGGCGAAAGCCCGCGTCCCGGCCGTCGTCCAGCGGGCGCTCGACGACGCGGAGGTCCTGACCACCGACATCGACGTGATCATCTATGTCTCGTGCACGGGCTTCATGATGCCCTCGCTGACGGCCTGGCTGATCAACTCGATGGGGTTCTCCAGCGACACCCGCCAGATACCCATAGCGCAGCTCGGCTGCGCCGCCGGGGGCGCCGCGATCAACCGGGCGCACGACTTCTGCACGGCCTACCCCGGGGCCAACGCACTCATAGTGGCCTGCGAGTTCTGCTCGCTGTGCTACCAGCCGACCGACCTCGGTGTCGGCTCGCTGCTGTGCAACGGCCTGTTCGGCGACGGGATCGCCGCGGCGGTGGTCCGCGGAGAGGGCGGCGAGGGCATCCGCCTGGAGCGCAACGGCTCGTACCTGATCCCCAAGACCGAGGACTGGATCATGTACGACGTACGGGCAACCGGCTTCCACTTCCTGCTGGACAAGCGGGTGCCGGCCACCATGAAACCGCTCGCTCCCGCCCTCCAGACCCTCGCGGGCCTGCACGGCTGGGACGCCTCCGACCTGGACTTCTACATCGTCCACGCCGGGGGTCCGCGGATCCTCGACGACCTCGGCGAGTTCCTCCAAGTGGCACCGGAGGCCTTCCGGTTCAGCCGGGCGACGCTCACCGAGTACGGGAACATCGCCAGCGCCGTCGTCCTGGACGCGTTGCGCCGGCTGTTCGACGAGGGGGGCTCACATCACAGGGCGCGCGGACTGCTCGCCGGCTTCGGGCCGGGGATAACAGCCGAGATGGCGCTGGGCCGCTGGCACCGTACGAGCGAGGAGACGGCGCGACATGACCTCTGACATGACCATGAACGAAGAGACGATGGCAGCACCCCCGGTACGGCACTGGCCGGCCCTGGACCTGACGGGGGTCGACTTCGACCCCGTCCTGTCCGAGCTGATGCGCGAGGGCCCCATCAACCGGATCCAGCTGCCCAACGGCGAGGGCTGGGCCTGGCTGGTCACGCGCTACGAGGACGTACGGCTGGTGACGAACGACCTCCGGTTCAGCCGCGCGGCGGTGCTCGGCCGCCAGGTCACCCGGCTGGCGCCGCACTTCATCCCGGCGCCGGGTGCGATGAGCTTCGTCGACAAGCCCGACCACGCCCGGCTGCGCAGGGCGGTGAACGCCGCGTTCAGCACGCGAGGCGTCGAGCGGCTGCGCGCGAACGCCCAGCGGACCCTCGACGCGCTGGTCGACGGGATGCTCCGGGACGGCCCGCCGGCCGATCTGATCGACCGGGTCCTGTGTCCCTTCCCGATGGCCGTCATCTGCGAACTGATGGGTGTCCCCGCCGACGACCGGCACACCCTGCACACCTGGACGCAGGCGATCCTCTCCTCCTCGCAGGGCGCCGAGGCCAGTGAACGGGCCAAGCGGGACATGGAGGTGTACTTCGCCAAGCTGATCGCGGAGCGGCACGGCGCCACGGGCGAGGACGTGACCTCGCTGCTCGGCGCGGCGGTGGGCCGGGGTGACATCACCGAGGAGGAGGCGATGGCGCTCGCGGGTCCGATCCAGATCGGCGGCGAGGCCGTCACCAACAACACCGGGCAGATGCTCTACATCCTCCTGACCAGGCCCGCGCTGTTCGACCGGCTGCGCGCCGAGCCGGAGCTGCGCCCCCGGGCCCTCGACGAACTGCTGCGGTACATCCCGCACCGCAACGCCGTCGGTCTGTCCCGGATCGCCATGCAGGACGTCGTCCTCAGAGGGGTACGGATCAGGAAGGGCGACCCGATCTACGTGTCCTACCTGGCCGCCAACCGGGACCCGGACGTCTTCCCCGACCCCGACCGGATCGACTTCGAGCGCGCCCCCAACCCGCATGTGGCGTTCGGGCACGGTCCGCACTACTGCGTGGGCAGCATGCTCGCCCGTCTGGAGTCGGAGCTGATGGTGAACACGCTGCTCGACCGGATCCCGACACTGCGCCTGTCGGTCTCGGCGGACGAGGTGCCGTGGCGGCGCGGCGCGCTGATCCGCGGGCCCGAGGCCCTGCCCGTCACCTGGTGACCGCGCTCACGCCGTCCGAGGGTCTGGTGGTGCCACCGGGGCACGGCCGTACGGTCCGGGCCGCGGCCCAGCACGTGACCTTCAAGGTGACGGGCGCGCACTCCCGGGCGTCGTCCAGTTTCGAGGTGGTCGTGCCGCCCGGCTTCGACGTCGGCGCGCACGTCCACACGCGCAGCGAGGAACTGTTCTACGTCCTCGAAGGCGAGTTGGACATGCTCGCCTTCGAGCCCCTCGTCCGGACGCCCGACAACTGGCAGCGCTGGCAGTCGAGTTCGGGCAACCGGGTGATCCGGGCGACACCGGGCACGGTGATCCTCGTACCGCCCGGCTGCCCGCACGCCTTCGCCAACCCCACGGGCGACCCGGCCAGGATGTTCTTCCAGGCGTCCCCGCCGCCCGACCACGAACGCTATTTCGAGGAGTTGCTGAAGATCCTGGACTCGGGGGGTCCACCGGACGACGAGGCGATCGAGGAGCTGCGGGCACGGTACGACATCGAGCAGCTCACGCCCCTGAAAACCCTCTGACGGGGGCCGCCCCCGTCGAAGGTTCCCCTACCGGATCGGCATCCCCGACAGGGTCCGGGCGATCACCAGCCGCTGGATCTCACTCGTACCCTCGAAAATGGTGTAGATGGCGGCGTCCCGGTGCATCCGCTCCACCGGGTACTCCCGCGTGTACCCGTTCCCGCCCAGGATCTGGATCGCCTGCCCGGTGACCTTCTTGGCGGTCTCGCTGGCGAACAGCTTCGACATGGAGCCCTCGGCGGAGGTGAACTGCTTGCCGCTCACCGCCATCCAGGAGGCGCGCCACACCAGCAGCCGGGCCGCGTCGATCGACGTACGCATGTCGGCGAGCTGGAAGGCCACGCCCTGGTTGTCGATGATCGGCCGCCCGAACTGCTCACGCGTCCTCGCGTAGTCGAGGGCCACCTCGTACGCGGCCCGCGCGGTGCCGACCGCCATGGCGCCGACGGCCGGGCGGGACGCCTCGAACGTGGCCATGGCCGCGTTCTTGAACCGCTCGCCGTTGCCCTCCTTGGCCCGCTCACGGGCGCGCGCGAGCCGTTCGTCGAGCTTCTCCTTGCCGCCGAGGAGGCAGGAGCCGGGGATCCGGACGTTCTCCAGGACCACTTCGGCGGTGTGCGAGGCACGGATGCCGTGCTTCTTGAACTTCTGCCCCTGCGACAGACCGGGCGTACCCCGCGGGACGATGAAGGACGCGTGGCCCTTGGAGCCCAGCTCGGAGTCCACGACCGCGACCACGACGTGCACGTTGGCTATACCGCCGTTGGTCGCCCACGTCTTCGTACCGTCGAGGACCCACTCGTCCTTGGCCTCGTCGTACACCGCACGTGTACGCATCGAGGCGACGTCGGAGCCGGCGTCGGGCTCGGAGGAGCAGAAGGCGGCGACCTTGACGTCGTTGGCGTCGCCGTACATCTGGGGGATCCAGGTACCGATCTGCTCCTCGGTGCCGTTGGCGAGGACGCCCACGGCGGCGAGGCCGGTGCCGACGATGGACAGGGCGATGCCCGCGTCGCCCCAGAACAGCTCCTCCATGGCCATGGGGATGCCCAGGCCGGTGGGGTCGAAGTACTGCTGGGCGTAGAAGTCCAGGGAGTAGATGCCGACCTTCGCGGCCTCCTGGATGACCGGCCAGGGAGTCTCTTCCCGCTCGTCCCATTCGGCGGCCGCGGGGCGGATGACGTCGGCGGCGAAGCCGTGGATCCAGTCCCGGACCTCCTTCTGATCGTCGTTGAGCTCCATGGTGAACTCGGCCATGTCCCCTCCAGCGCTGCACTCACGTGTTACTTGCGGTAACGGTAGCCTGTTACTCGTCGGTAGTAAAAGTCAACTCCCTGTTCAAGGTCGGCAGCCCGTTCGAGGCACCACCGGCGCATGGTGTTACGTTGCGCAGGCGTTACCGAATCAGCACGGGTGGGGAGAGCACATGGACACCACGCAGCGGACCGATCAGCAGAGGTCCGCCGACCGCCGACGGCGCGAGCTGCTGGAGGCCGCCGACCGGGTGGTGCTCCGCGACGGCCCGGGCGCTTCGATGAACGCCATCGCGGCGGAGGCGGGCATCACCAAGCCGATCCTCTACCGCCACTTCGGCGACAAGAGCGGACTCTACGCCGCCCTCGCCAAGCGCCACACCGACGCCCTCCTCGGAGCACTGCGCGCCGCGCTGGACGCGCCCGCCGAGCGCCGGGAACGCGTGGAGGCCACACTCGACACCTACCTCGCGGCGATCGAGGCCCGCCCGCAGGTGTACCGCTTCCTGATGCATCCGTCGGAGGGCGGCCCGCAGAGCGACCAGGGCTTCGGCGTGGGGGCGTACTCCTTCCCGCTGCTGCGCCGCATGGGCGAGGAACTCGCCGATGTCATAGAGGAGCGCGTCGATCTCGGCCCGAACAGCCAGCAGTTGGCCCGCGTCTGGGGACACGGCATCGTCGGCATGATGCACGCCGCCGGCGACTGGTGGCTGGGCGAACGCCCCTGCGGCCGTGCCGAATTGGTCCGCGCGCTGGCCGACCTCCTCTGGGGCCGCCTGGCAGCGGCGGGCGACAAGGCGGGCGGCCCCGGCTTCTGACCCACCGTGCGGAACCTCGGGGCGCGGGGAACGGCGCAATCTCGACCTCTCGCCTTCGGGGGCACGTGTCCTCGGGGACGCGGGGCCGTAGCGATCCATACGGCTCCGCATCGACATATGCGGCTCCGCCGCGGGGCACGACCGGCCACAGCGAACCCGCGGGCGACCACCGACCGCGCCCCTCACCCCGTCAGCCCGCCGTCCCTCGCCCCGCTCCCCCAAGGCGCGCGTCCCGCCTGCCACATGACGCGCCGTCGCCGCCACCCCCGAACCCGATCCACGTACAACCCACCGTCAAGGTGATCGCACTCATGCTGCAGGCACCGGGCGAACCACCCGCTGCCGTGCACCCGCACAGGCCCCCCGTCCACGGTGACCCCCTCCACCACGGCATGGTCGTACCGCTCGGTGCCCGCCTCAAGACCCGGCAGCGACAGACACCCCTCGGGCCCGCGCAGCACCACCCCGTCCACCTCGACCAGCCGCGGGTTCACCACGTGCCCCACATGCCGCCGGTCGTCGTCATCGGGGCAGTCGTATACGAAGACCCGCAGCGACTCACCGACCTGGTTCGCGGCCAGGCCGACCCCCTCCGCCGCGTACATCGTCGCGAACATGTTCTCGACCAGTCCCGCCAGTTGAGGACCGAACTCCGTGACTTCTTCACACCCTGCGTGCAACACGGGGTCGCCGAGCAGGGACAGGGGAAGGACGCGCCCTCGGGCGCCTGGGATCGAGCCGTGTCGCATGGCCGCAAGGGTACGGTCCTCCATGTCGCGCGGGCGCCGGAGTGGTGCCGCGGTTCGGGCCTGCGAGTGGATCTCGGTAGGCTGAGGGTCACACGTTGCCGGGGGCAGTGCGCGGCGCCGTACGCAAGGAGGATCGGGAACTGATGGCAGGCAACTCGGACCCGCTGTCACCGCGGGCCAAGCTCGCCGTGACAGCGGGCAAAGCGGTCGCGGCGGCGTCACGTGCCGCGGGCCGCGGCAGCGGGTCGGTGATCGGCGGCCGGGTGGCGCTCAAACTCGACCCCGATCTGCTGGCCAGGCTCGCCCAGCACCTGGATGTCATCCTGGTGTCGGCCACGAACGGCAAGACCACCACCACACGGCTGATCGCCGAGGCGCTGCAGGCCGCGGGGCCCGTCGTGTCGAACGCGCTGGGCGCCAACATGCCCGCCGGCATCACCTCGGCGCTGGCCGGCGGCTCGGAATCACGGTTCGCCGTCATCGAGGTCGACGAGAAGTACCTTTCCGGGGTGGCGCGGGACACGGATCCCAAGTGCATCGCCCTGCTCAACCTCTCGCGCGACCAGCTCGACCGCGCCGCCGAGACCCGCATGATGGCCGAGCACTGGCGCGAGGGCCTGGCCGGGTCCAAGGCCGTCGTGGTGGCCAACGCCGACGATCCGCTGGTCGTCTGGGCCGCGTCCTCCTCACCGAACGTGGTGTGGGTGGCCGCCGGCCAGATGTGGAAGGACGACGCCTGGTCCTGCCCGTCCTGCGGCGGTGTGATGCAGCGCCCCGGCGACGACTGGTTCTGCGGCGAGTGCGGTTTCCGCCGCCCCACGCCGAGCTGGGCGCTCTCCGGGGACCACGTCCTCGACCCGCACGGTTCGGCCTGGCCGATCCACCTCCAGCTGCCGGGCCGCGCCAACAAGGCCAACGCCGCCTCGTCGGCCGCCGTGGCCGCCGTCTTCGGCGTACCGCCGCAGGTCGCCCTGGAACGCATGTACCAGGTACAGGCCGTGGCCGGACGCTACGACGTGGTGCAGTTCCTGCAGCGCGACCTGCGTCTGCTGCTCGCCAAGAACCCGGCGGGCTGGCTGGAGACGTTCTCCCTGATCGATCCGGCGCCGACCCCGGTGATCCTGTCGGTGAACGCGCGCGGCGCCGACGGCACCGACACCTCCTGGCTGTGGGACGTCGACTACACCCGGCTCACCGGCCACCCGATCTTCGTGCTCGGCGACCGGAAGCTCGACCTGGCCGTGCGTCTGGAGGTCGCGAACCAGTCGTTCCAGGTGTGCGAGAACCTCGACCAGGCGGTGCAGTTCGCACCGCCCGGCCGGATCGAGGTCATCGCGAACTACACCGCTTTCCAGGACCTGCGGCGTCGTGTCGGCAACTGAACCCCGGAGGACGAAGAGAATGAGTGACAACAGCCTGCGGCTGGTGTGGATCTATCCGGACCTGCTGAGCACGTACGGCGACCAGGGCAACGCGCTCGTCGTCGAGCGCCGGGCCCGCCAGCGCGGTCTGGACGTGGCCCGTCTCGACGTACGCAGCGACCAGCCGATCCCCACCTCCGGCGACATCTACCTCATCGGCGGGGGCGAGGACCGGCCGCAGCGGCTGGCGGCCGAGCGGCTGCGCCGCGACGGCGGCCTGGAGCGCGCGGTCGGCAACGGCGCGATCGTCTTCTCGGTGTGCGCCGGCTACCAGATCCTCGGCCACGAGTTCATCAACGACCTGGGGCAGCGGGAGCCGGGCCTCGGGCTGCTCGACGTGACCTCCACGCGCGGCGAGGGCGAGCGGTGCGTCGGTGACGTGTTCGGCGAGATCGACGCACGCCTCGGTCTGCCTCCGCTGACCGGCTTCGAGAACCACCAGGGCGTCACGCACCTCGGCCCCGGCTCCCGCCCGTTCGCGAACGTGCGCCTCGGCAAGGGCAACGGAACGGGCGACGGCACGGAGGGCGCGTACAACGACACGGTCTTCGGTACGTACATGCACGGGCCGGTGCTCGCCCGGAACCCGCTGATCGCGGATCTGCTGCTCAAGCTGGCACTCGACGTCAACGCGCTGCCGCCGATCGACGACCGGTGGTACGAGGCGCTCCGCTCCGAGCGCATCGCGGCCGCTCAGCAGCCGGCCTGACCCCACCGGGACAGCCCATCCGGCGGCGTGTCCGCTCACTTGTGCGGGCACGTCCAGCAGGCGGACGCACCCTGCGGAGCCGCCCCCTGCCGCCGGTAGGGTGGCGGCGTCCAGCCGGACAGCGTGGTCCGGTTCCCGGCCCACGTTGAGAAGGTATTTCGGGCTATGCGCATTGGTGTCCTCACGTCCGGCGGCGACTGCCCCGGTCTGAACGCCGTCATCCGGTCCGTCGTACACCGCGCCGTCGTCGACCACGGCGACGAGGTCATCGGCTTCCGGGACGGCTGGAAAGGCCTTCTGGAAGGCGACTACCTCAAGCTCGACCTCGACGCGGTGAGCGGCATCCTGGCTCGCGGCGGCACGATGCTCGGTTCCTCCCGGGTCCAGCCCGCGCATCTGCGGGACGGTGTGGAGCGGGCCAGGGGCCATCTTGAGGAACTCGGGCTCGACGCGATCATCCCGATCGGCGGCGAGGGCACGCTCAAGGCGGCCCGTCTCCTGTCGGACAGCGGTCTGCCGATCGTCGGCGTGCCGAAGACCATCGACAACGACATCGCGGTCACGGATGTCACCTTCGGCTTCGACACGGCCGTGGGTGTCGCCACCGAGGCCCTCGACCGGCTGAAGACCACCGCCGAGTCCCACCAGCGCGTCCTGATCGTCGAGGTCATGGGCCGCAACACCGGCTGGATCGCGCTGCACTCCGGTATGGCCGCGGGCGCCCACGCGATCGTCGTACCGGAACGGCCTTTCGACATCGCGGAGTTGGCCGCCAAGGTCGGGACACGCTTCTCCGCGGGCAAGAGGTTCGCCATCGTCGTCGTCGCGGAGGGCGCGAAGCCCCGCGAGGGCACGATGAGTTACGACGAGGGCCGCAAGGACATGTACGGCCACGAGCGCTTCGCGGGCATCGCCCGGCAGCTCTCCATCGAGCTGGAGGAGCGCCTCGGCAAGGAGGCCCGTCCGGTGATTCTCGGGCACGTCCAGCGCGGAGGGACGCCGACCGCGTACGACCGTGTTCTCGCGACCCGGTTCGGGTGGCACGCGGTGGAGGCGGTACATCGGGGTGAGTTCGGCAAGATGACCGCGCTGCGGGGGACCGACATCGAGATGGTGTCCCTGGCGGAGGCCGTGGAGACGCTGAAGACCGTTCCGCAGGAGCGGTACGCCGAGGCGGAGTGCGTTCTGTGACGTACGGGTGAGAGCTCGGTCCTGCGGGTGGACGCCGACCGCGGGTCGTGTGTGGCTGATCGCGCAGTTCCCCGCGCCCCTGAAAGAACCTGCCCCCGGCCGCGAGGCCTGCCGGGGGCGGTTCTAGTCTGGGTGGGACAGACAGCGCTCAAACAGTACGAAACAGGAGCCGGCGGATGGATCACAGCGGGCACGGCACGACCATGGATCTGCCGCCGTTCACGCTGGGGCGGGGGCTCGAATGGTCCCCGGACCCGTTCTTCCTCGTCGCCTGCCTGGTGGGGCTCGCGCTGTACGGGTGGGGTGTGGTGCGGCTGGTGCGGCGCGGTGACGCGTGGCCGGTCGGGCGGACCGTGTCATTCGTCGTCGGCGTCCTGAGCGTCATGCTGGTGCTCTGCACCGGGCTGAACGACTACGGCATGGTCATGTTCAGCGTGCACATGGTGCAGCACATGGTCATCAGCATGCTGTCGCCGATCCTGATCCTGCTCGGCGCGCCGATCACCCTCGCGCTGCGTGCGCTGCCGACCGCCGGGCGCGACCGCAAGGGGCCGCGCGAGCTGCTTCTGATGTTCCTGCACAGCAGGCTCATGCGGGTCGTCACGCATCCGGCGTTCACCATCCCGCTGTTCATCGCCAGCCTGTACGCGCTGTACTTCTCCCCGATCTTCGACTTCCTGATGGACTCCAGGGCGGGCCACATCGCGATGATGTGCCACTTCCTCGCCGTCGGCCTGGTGTTCTTCTGGCCGATCATGGGCGTCGACCCCGGCCCGCACCGCCCCGGCTATCTGATGCGGATGCTGGAGCTGTTCGCCGGGATGCCGTTCCACGCGTTCTTCGGCATCGCGTTGATGATGGGATCCGAGCCGATGGTCGAGACGTACAAGAACCCGGCCGCCTCGCTGGGCATCGACGCCCTCGCCGACCAGACCGCGGCGGGCGGCATCGCCTGGGCCTTCAGCGAGATCCCGTCCGTGCTCGTGCTGCTCGCGCTGCTCTTCCAGTGGCACCGCTCCGAGGAGCGACAGGCACGGCGTTCGGACCGCGCCGCCGACCGTGACGGCGACAAGGAGCTTGAGGCGTACAACGCCTATCTGGCCACTCTGAACGCACGCGGTCGCTGAGCCTCTTTTCTCCTTTTGGTCACTCCGCACACTTTGATAATTCCCCTTGACTGAAAGGCTTTTCTATTCAGTAGCATGATGCGTGACGCCCTGCTTCCGTTCTGCGGGAGTCGGGGGAACCGCCGCCGGGGGGAGCGGGTCATGACAATTCATGCATGCATACTGAGGACCGGAAAAACCGTGGTCCGAAGGCTTGCCGTTCTACTGGCCGCGGCGTTGATCCTCAGTGGATGCAACCCACAACAGCGCCTGGTCGCGGTGAGGGCCGTCGCAGCCGGAATACCGTCACTCGCACCTTTTTTCGAAGAGGACGGATCGCTGGGCAGAGACCGCAAGGACGTCAAGCCGGAGCAACCGCAGAGCGGCCTGCAACAGGGCAACACTCCTGGTCTGTACGGGGGCACGCAGGACCAGAAGGTCTGTGACGTCGAGCGGCTCAAGGATTTCCTCACGGATCCCAAGAACCGGCAGAAAGCCCGGGAATGGGCGCGGATCGTGGGCATTACGCCTGATCGGATCGATGGATACATCGACGACCTCACACCGGTCCTGTTGCGTCACGACACCCTCGTGAAGAACCACGACTACAAGAAGGGCAAGGCGGTCCCCTACAACTCGCTGCTGGAGGCGGGGATCGCGGTTCTGGTGAACGCTCAGGGACTTCCCGCCGTGAAGTGCTCGTGCGGAAATCCGCTGAAGGCCTTCGACAAGGATCCCGATCCCGAGAAGATCTCGGTCAAGTTCGAAAACGGCAACAAGAAGTGGTCCGGCTACGAGAAGTCCGACGTGGTGACCGTCAAGCCGTCGCCCCAACCGCTGGAGCGGATCGCCCTGCGGGACGTGGACGATCCCGGCGTCGGCATCAACCGTCCGGTCGGCAGCACGGGCGACGACGACGCCACGTTCGACACGACGGAGGAGCAGAATGTGCCGCCCGTGGTGGGGAAGACCTTCGCCGAGGCGAGCACGGAGCTGTCCGAGCATGGACTGGCGGTGGCGTATCCGGAGGAGCTCCCGTCGCCTGACGCACAGGTGACGGGCTCCGATCCGGAACAGGGGACGCCGTTGCAGTTCGGGGCGTCGGTGGCGCTGAGCATGGCCGGAGACGACGGCGAGGAGACGGGGTCACCCACGGAGGACCCGACCACCGGCGAGCCGTCATCGGGCACGTCCACCGCAGAGACCCCGAGCTCCAGTGGGCCTTCGGACACCCCGACGACAGGCCAGCCCACCACGAAGGTGCCCACGCCGGACGACCCGCCGGCCCAGACCGTGCCGAGTACGCCGCCCACGGTCGGTCCCACATCCGTCGGCCCCACATCTGCCGCTCCCACGTCCGCCGCCCCCACTCCGGTGGAGCCCACGAGCAGCGGACCGGTATCCAGCGAGCCGGTGTCGAGCGGGCCCGCCCCGCCCGGCGAGTCGGGCACCGGCGGATCAAGCACTGGCGGCTCGGGCACCGGCGGAGCGGCCACGAGCCCGGCATAGGCCTACACGGAGCGGAACCCCGGGAGTGACCGGATGGCATCAGGAACACCGCAGTCGGGCGTCGGCCGGGTCATCGCCGGCCGGTACCTTCTGCTGAACCAGCTGGGCAGTGGCGGTATGGGCCACGTCTGGCTCGCCTACGACCAGCGGCTGGCCTGCGAGGTCACGCTCAAGGAGATCGTGTTCCGCGACCCGGACGGGGCGGACGACGACCGCCCGGCCCGGGTCGCCCGGGCCCGCGCGGAGGCCCGGCACGCCGCGGGCCTGCGCGGCCACCCGCACGTGGTGACCGTGCACGACGTCCTGGAGCACGAGGGCCTGCCCTGGATCGTGATGGAGTACGTGGCCGGGGCGCTGGATCTCAGCGCGCTGGTCGCCCTGCGCGGGTCCGTGGCCCCCGCCGAGTGCGCCCGCGTCGGACTCGCCGTGCTGGACGCGCTGACCGCCGGTCACGAGCGCGGCGTCATGCACCGGGACGTGAAGCCCGCCAACATCCTCCTCGCCCCGGACCGCGCGGGGTCGCCGTACGCCCGTGTCCTGCTCACCGACTACGGCATCTCCGTGCAGCCCGACGGCGACGAGACCCGGTGGACGCTGACCTCCGCCCTGGTGGGCACCGCCGGCTATCTGGCGCCCGAGCGGGCCCAGGGCGGGCCGCCCACCGCGGCCGCCGACCTGTTCTCGCTGGGCTGCACGCTCTACTACGCCGTCGAGGGATACGGCCCCTTCGACCGGGAGTCGGGGCTCGCGTCCCTCACCGCCGTCGTCCTGGAGGAGCCACGCCCCATGCTGCGCGCGGGAGCGCTGGAACCGCTCCTGTCGGCCATGCTCACCAAGGACCCGGTCCACCGGATCACCGCCGAGGCGACCGAGGCCACGCTGTCCGCGATCCTGACGCCCCAGCCGCATCCCCGGACCCAGCTCGACCCGGGTTCGCAACCGCCGTGGGCGGGCGAGAGCACCCATACGGCCTCTCGTCGCACTCCGCCGAGCACACCTGGCACGCCACCACCGGCTCCCGGCACCCCGCAGAGCCACGGGGGCGGCTCGCCGCAGTGGTACGGGCCGTCCGCGGGGCAGGAGTCGTCCCCGGTTTCGGCTCGCCAGGAGAGCCCTGCCGCCTGGCCTCCCTCGCAGGGGGTCCCCGTCGCCCGGCCTTCCGGGCAGGCCCCGGCCCCGTCGTGGTCCACCGGGCAGGGCTACGGCCCTCCCTCAATTCCTCCGGCCCCCGGCAGACGCCGCCGCAAGCGCAACCGCGTCCTGCCTGTCGTACTGGGGACCGCGCTCGGACTGGCTCTCGCGGGCGGAGGGGGCTGGTACGCCATGGCGAACCTGCTGGATGGACACACCAGTGATGGTGACAGCGGCAGAAAGCCGTACGGAGACACCATCGGGCTCTCCCGGCCCCTCAAAGACGGCGACTGTGTCACGGCCGACTGGCGGAGCTCACCCCCCTTCAGCGGCCAGCAGCCGGGGCTTGAGGTCCTGGAGGAATGCCGCAGCAACAGCACCGAGGGCCAGGTGATGGCGGTTTTCAAGGTGTCGTCGGCGGACGAGGCCCGCTCCCGTGGAGCTGCCGAGTGCGCGCAGCGCACCGAAACAACCCGCGAGAGCCTCGCGGCCGTGAAGTCCTACGCCGTACTCCCGACCACGAACGGCCTCGGTGCCGCCGAGCACCGCGTCGCCTGTCTCCTGCTGGACTCGAACGACGAAGGTGCGCTTTTCGGCCCGCTCGGTAACCACCGCACGATGGGGACCCTGTTCAAGGACACGGCCACCATGCAGAAGCACGACTGTCTCGACAGGGTCACCAACAACAGGGCCAAGCTGGTCTCGTGCAACGGTCCTCACCAGCAGATCGTGCTCGACTTTCTGCAGATGAGCCGGGACACGGACCTGAAGGAGGCAAAGGACCAGGCGCCCGAGGCCTGTCAGAGCAACATGCCGCCGAACAACTACGGCCATGATCCGAACACGTACGAATCTGCCGCCTGGGTGGGCAAGAGCGCCTGGGACTCCGGCACACATCTCGTGGTCTGCACTGCAATTCGCCAAGACGGGGGCACCATGGATGAGAACAAACCATGAGGAGGGTGTTGCGATGCCCGGTTCCACGAAGACCATGGGAGTGCTCACCGTCGGCAGCCTGGTGATGGTCACGGGCTATACGGTGGCGCTCGGCAGCAGCGGCTGGCTGTGGTTCGGCTGGGTGGTGCTCGGCCTGATCACGCTGGCAATGGTGGCGTCACGCCCCACCTGACGCACCCCGCGAACGAGTCCCCCGCAAGGCCCCGCGGCCTTTTCCGGGGGACTCATTCGCGGGGCAGCGGTCCTGCCGAGTGCACGCCCGGCTGGTATTTCGGCAACCGGGCGGTGATTTTCATGCCCGCGCCCAGTGCGGTCTCGATGACGAGGCCGTAGTCGTCGCCGTACACCTGCCGCAGGCGGTCGTCGACGTTCGACAGCCCGATGCCGTCCGAGGAGCTGGCCTCGCCGGCCAGGATGCGGCGCAGCCGGCCGGGGTCCATGCCCGGGCCGTCGTCCTCGATGACGACGAGCGCCTCGGCCCCCGCGTCCTGCGCGGTGATGCTGATACGGCTCTTGTCGACCTTGCCCGAGCCGCCTTCCAGTCCGTGTTTCACGGCGTTCTCGACGAGCGGCTGCAGGCAGAGGAAGGGCAGGGTCACCGGCAGCACCTCGGGGGCGATCTGCAGGGTGACCGAGAGGCGGTCGCCGAAGCGGGCCCGCACCAGCGCCAAGTAGTGGTCGATGGCGTGCAGTTCGTCGGCGAGGGTGGTGAAGTCGCCGTGCCTGCGGAACGAGTAGCGCGTGAAGTCGGCGAACTCCAGCAGGAGTTCGCGGGCCCGCTCGGGGTCGGTGCGCACGAACGAGGCGATCACCGCGAGCGAGTTGAAGATGAAGTGCGGGGATATCTGGGCCCGCAGCGCCTTGATCTCGGCCTCGATCAGCCGCGTGCGGGACTGGTCGAGATCGGCGAGTTCCAGCTGGACCGAGACCCAGCGGGCGACCTCTCCGGTGGCCCTCACGAGTACGGCGGACTCGCGGGGCGCGCAGGCGACGAGCGCCCCGTGCACCCGGTCGTCGACGGTGAGCGGTGCGACGACAGCCCAGCGCAGCGGGCAGTACAGCTCGTCGCAGACGAGGCGGAAGGCCTCCCCGCGGCCGGTCTCCAGGGGGCCGCCGATCCGCTCCATGATCTCGTCCCGGTGGTGCTCGCCGACACCTTCCCAGGCCAGCACGGTGTCCTGGTCGGTGAGGCAGAGGGCGTCGGTGCCGAGCAGGGTGCGCAGCCGTCGCGCGGACTTGCGGGCCGTCTCCCCGGTCAGGCCCGCCCGCAGCGGGGGCGCGGCGAGCGACGCGGTGTGCAGGGTCTCGAAGGTGGCGTGCTCGACGGGGGTGCCGAGGTCGCCGGGGCTCGGTGAGTGCGCGGTGCGCCGGCCGAACCAGAAGCCGGCCGCCAGCAGCGGGAGAACCGCCACACAGAGTCCCGCCAGAAAACCGATCATGCCTTGGCCTCCGTACGTACCTGTCCGCCGGCCAGTTCCTCCGGCAGATGGAACCGGGCGAGGATCGCGGCCGTCCCGGCCGGTACCCGCCCGGGTGTCGCCAGCGAGACCAGCACCATCGTGAGGAAGCCCAGGGGCACCGACCACAGCGCGGGCCAGGCGAGGAGCGCGTGCAGCGAGCCCGTGCCCGGGAAGCCGGCCATGGTCGCCGCGACCGCGAGGAGCGCCGAGCCGCCGCCGACGAGCATCCCGGCGGCCGCGCCCGGCGGAGTGAGCCGGTGCCACCAGATGCCGAGGACGAGCAGCGGGCAGAACGACGAGGCGGACACCGCGAAGGCGAGCCCCACGGCGTCCGCGACCGGCAGTCCGCCCACGAGCATGCTCGCCGCGAGCGGCACGATCATCGAGAGGACCGTGCCGAGGCGGAAGTGCCGTACGCCGCGGGTGGGCAGGACGTCCTGGGTGAGCACGCCCGCCACCGCCATGGTCAGGCCCGAGGCCGTGGACAGGAACGCGGCGAAGGCCCCGCCGGCCACCAGCGCGCCGAGCACGTCGCCGCCCAGTCCGCCGATGACCCGGTCGGGCAGCAGCAGCACGGCGGCGTCGGCGTCCCCGGTCAGGGTGAGTTCGGGGGCGTACAGGCGGCCCAGCGCGCCGTAGACCGGCGGCAGCAGGTAGAACGCGCCGATCAGGCCGAGCACGGCGACGGTGGTGCGGCGCGCGGCCACGCCGTGCGGGCTGGTGTAGAAGCGGACGACGACGTGCGGCAGCCCCATGGTGCCGAGGAAGGTGGCGAGGATCAGTCCGTACGTGGCGTACAGCGGGCGTTCCTCGCGGCCGGCGGCGAGCGAGGTGGACATGCCGCCGTTGCCGCCGCGGTCGGCCGCGGGCACGGGGTCGCCCTTGGTGAAGGCCAGCCGGGTGCCCCGCTCGATGCGGTGGACGCCCGCGGGCAGTTCGACTCGCTCGTCCTCGTACCGGATGCCGTCGACCGTGCCGTCCGCGGTGACGGTCAGCGGCCCGTCGAGTTTCAGGTCGAGTCCGGTGTCGATCCGTACGACCCGGTGCTCGCGGAACATGGCGGGTTCGTCGAAGGCGTGGCGCGGGGCGCCGTCGTCCTGCCAGGCGAGGACGAGGAAGAGCGCGGGGACAAGCAGGGCGGTGAGCTTGAGCCAGTACTGGAAGGCCTGGACGAACGTGATGCTGCGCATGCCGCCCGCGGCGACGGTCGCCACCACGACGACCGCGACGATGACGCCGCCGAGGGACTTGGACGCCCCGGTCAGCACGTTCAGCGTCAGTCCCGCGCCCTGGAGCTGGGGCAGGAGGTACAGCCAGCCGATGCCGACGACGAAGACACCGGCCAGCCGGCGCATGCCCTGCGAGGCGAGCCGTGCCTCGGCGAAGTCGGGCAGGGTGTACGCGCCGGAGCGGCGCAGCGGGGCCGCGACGAAGATCAGCAGGACGAGATAGCCGGCGGTGTAGCCGACGGGGTACCAGAGCATGTCCGGGCCCTGGACGAGGACGAGGCCCGCGATGCCGAGGAAGGAGGCGGCGGAGAGGTACTCGCCGCTGATGGCGGCCGCGTTCAGCCGGGGGCCGACCGTGCGTGAGGCCACGTAGAAGTCGGAGGTGGTGCGTGAGATGCGCAGGCCGAAGGCGCCGACGAAGACCGTCGCGACGACCACGAGCGCGACCGCCGGAACGGCGTAGTTCTCGTTCACGGGCTCAGTGGTCCTCGGTCTCGGTCTCGGTCTCGGTCTCGGAGTCAGTCACGATCTCGGTCACGGACTCGATCACGGACTTGGTCACGGCTCAGCGGTCCTCGACGAGCCGGACGAAGTCCTTCTCGTTGCGGTCGGCGCGGCGCACGTACCAGCGGGCGAGCAGCACCAGCGGCGGGTAGACGCAGAAGCCGAGCACGATCCATTCGAGGCTCGAACTGTCGCCCATCACCGTGAACACCAGGGGCAGCGGACCCACGAGGAGGATGAGTACGGCGAAGACAGTGAGCGCGGCCCGCAGTTGGCTGCGCATCAGGGAGCGGACGTAGGTGTGGCCGAGCGTGGTCTGCTCGTCGATCTCGGTCCGCGGCCGGTAGCGGCTCAGCGGGCGCGTTCGGCGCGGCGGCCCGGTGACGACGACCCGGCGGTCGGTGGGGTCGTGGGGCAACTCCGGCCTCCTCAGCTCGCGGTCCGGCGCATCAGCAGGTCCCGCAGTTCGCGTGCGTGACGGCGGCTGACCTGTAGTTCGACCGAGTCGACCAGGACGCTCACCGTACCCGCGTCCAGACGGAGCTCGCTGATGTGACCGAGAGCGACGAGATGGCGGCGGTGGATGCGGACGAAACCGCGCGAGCGCCAGCGCTCTTCGAGGGTGGAGAGGGGGATGCGCACGAGGTGGCTGCCCTGGGCGGTGTGCAGCCGCGCGTAGTCGCCGTGGGCCTCGACGTGGGTGATGTCCTCGACGGCGACGAAGCGGGTGACCCCGCCGAGCTCGACGGATATGTGGTCCGGGTCGGGTTCGTGCACGGGTATCAGCGGGGCGGCGTCCATCTGCTCGACGGCCCGGCGGACGGCCTCGGCCAGCCGTTCCCTGCGTACCGGCTTCAGGACGTAGTCGACGGCCTTGAGGTCGAAGGCCTGGACCGCGAACCCCTCGTGGGCGGTGACGAACACGACGAGCGGCGGCTTGGCGAACCCGGCGAGCAGCCGCGCCATGTCGAGACCGTCGAGACCGGGCATCTGGATGTCGAGGAACACGACGTCGATGCCCTCGTCGCCACCGGGGCCGCTGTCCAGGGCACGGTTGATCCGGCGCAGCGCCGCTGTGGCGTCGCTCGCGCCCTCGATACTGCTCACCCGTGGATCGGCGTCCAGCAGATAGAGCAGCTCCGCGAGGGAGGGTGGTTCGTCGTCGACGGCAAGGGCGCGCAGCATGAACCCGCAGTGTAGGAGCAATCCGTACGCCTGCACATGCGGCGGGCAAGGTCGTCGGCGCTGGATACAGTGCCCGCATGAGACCCACGTCCGCGCCCTTCGACGATCTCGACCGGAAGATCGTGACGGCTCTGATGGCGAACGCCCGCACGAGCTTCGCCGAGATCGGCACGGCGATCGGACTGTCCGCCACGGCCGTCAAGCGCCGGGCCGACCGGCTGCGCGAGACGGGCGTGATCACCGGGTTCACGGCGACGGTGAAACCGGCCGCGCTGGGCTGGCGTACGGAGGCGTACGTGGAGGTGTACTGCGAGGGCGCGGCACCGCCCCGGCGGCTCGCCGAGGTGGTGCGCAACCATCCGGAGATCACGGCCGCGATGACGGTGACCGGTGGCGCGGACGCGCTGCTGCATGTGCGGGCCCGCGACGTGGAGCACTTCGAGGAGGTGCTCGAACGGATCAGGGTGGAGCCGTTCATCCGCAAGACGGTCAGCTTCATGGTGCTGTCGCATCTGCTGCCGGAGAGCCCGGAGGCGGGAGCGAACCTGCCCGCTCCGGAGGCGTGAGGACGTCGGATCCCGTTCCGGAGGCGTGAGGACGCCGGATCCCGTTCCGGAGGCGTGAGGACGCCGGATCTCACTCCGGAGCGGTGAGTCCGGGGCTTCTTCCACCCATTCGGACCAACCACGCAACAAACGTGCGTCGAACTGCCCCAACACGCAGTGTTTCTGCGGCCGTACGCAATCCCTGATTCTTGTCGCAGCACTCCCCCGCTTCCTACCGTTGAGGCATTCCACTCGACACCGCAGGAAAGCGGAGGAACCCCTCTGTGCCCGTGAGCCGTGTGCCGCGCCCCAGACGATTTCTGGTCTGCGAACCCAGACACTTCGCCGTGCAGTACGCCATCAATCCCTGGATGCATGAGGACACACAGGTCGACGTCGATCTGGCCCGGGGCCAATGGGCGGAGCTGATCCGCGCCTATCGCGCCCACGGCCACACCGTCGACAGCGTGGAACCGGTCGCCGGTCTGCCGGACATGGTCTTCGCCGCGAACTCGGCGCTGGTCGTGGCCGGCCGGGTCTTCGGCTCGCTCTTCCACGCACCGCAGCGCCGCCCGGAGTCGACCGCCTACGAGACGTGGTTCAAGAACGCGGGCTTCGACGTCTACCGCCCCGAGTCGGTGTGCGAGGGCGAGGGGGACCTGGTCCTCGTCGGACGCCATCTCCTGGCCGGCACCGGATTCCGTACGGAACGGGCCGCTCATCACGAGGTGCAGGAGTTCTTCGGCGTCCCGACGGTCAGCCTCCAGTTGGTGGACCCGCGCTTCTACCACCTCGACACCGCGCTGTTCGTGCTCGACGACGGACCCGAGGCGAACATCGCGTACTACCCGGACGCCTTCTCCCCGGGCAGCCGCGAGGTGCTCCGCCGGCTCTTCCCGGACGCGGTGATCGCCACCCACGAGGACGCGATGGTGTTCGGGCTGAACTCCGTCTCGGACGGCCGCCACGTCTTCATCGCGCCGCGCGCCGAGGCCCTCGCGGGCGAACTCGTCCGCCACGGCTATGTTCCCGTCCCCGTCGACCTGTCGGAGTTCCAGAAGGCCGGCGGCGGCATCAAGTGCTGCACCCAGGAGATCCGCTCATGACTGTCGCGCCCAGCCGTTCCCTGCGCTCGTCCGCCGATCTGATCCGCGCCGAGGAGCCCGTCCTCGCGCACAACTACCACCCGCTGCCCGTGGTCGTCGCACGCGCCGAGGGCACCTGGGTCGAGGATGTCGAGGGCCGCCGTTACCTCGACATGCTGGCCGGTTACTCGGCCCTCAACTTCGGGCACCGCCATCCGGCCCTGATCGAGGCTGCACACCGCCAGCTCGACCAGCTGACGCTGACCTCGCGCGCCTTCCACAACGACCGGCTGGCCGGGTTCGCCGAGTCCCTGGCCGCGTTGACCGGCCTGGACATGGTGCTGCCGATGAACACGGGCGCCGAGGCCGTGGAGAGCGCCATCAAGGTGGCCCGCAAGTGGGCGTACGACGTGAAGGGCGTCGCACCGGACCGGGCGACCATCGTGGTGGCCGCGGACAACTTCCACGGCCGTACGACGACCATCGTCAGCTTCTCCACCGACGAGACGGCCCGCGCGGGGTTCGGGCCCTTCACGCCGGGTTTCCGCGTGGTCCCGTACAACGATCTCGCCGCGCTCGAAGCGGCCGTCGACGAGACGACCGCGGCCGTGCTGATCGAGCCGATCCAGGGCGAGGCCGGGGTCGTCATCCCGGACGACGGCTATCTGCGGGGCGTGAGCGAGCTGACCCGGCGGACCGGGTGTCTCTTCATCGCCGACGAGATCCAGTCGGGCCTCGGGCGCACGGGCCGCACTCTGGCCGTCGAACACGAGGAGGTGGTCCCGGACGTGCTGCTGCTCGGCAAGGCACTCGGCGGGGGCATCGTGCCGGTCTCCGCGGTGGTCGCGCGGCGCGAGGTCCTCCAGGTGCTGCGGCCGGGCGAGCACGGCTCGACGTTCGGCGGCAACCCGCTGGCCGCTGCGGTCGGTTCGGCCGTGGTGGAGCTGCTGGAGACCGGTGAGTTCCAGCGCAGGGCCGAGGAGTCGGGCGTGGTGCTGCGGAAGGGGCTGACGGCTCTCCTCGGCAAGGGCGTGCAGGCCTTTCGCGCACGCGGGCTGTGGGCGGGCGTCGACATCGACCCCGCCGTCGGTACGGGCCGCGAGATCAGCGAGGCCCTGATGCGCGAGGGGATCCTCGTGAAGGACACGCACGGGTCGACGATCCGGCTCGCCCCGCCCCTCACGATCACGGACGAGGAACTACGAACAGCTCTCGGCGCCCTGGAGACAGTCCTGAGGACAGGGGCGTCCTGAGGGATCGACCGGCCGGCCCCGGGGGCGCCCCCGGGCTTCCACGTGCGCGGACCGGGTGGGCCGCGCCGTTGACGCATTCACGGCAGGCCCACGTGGACGTCGTACGGCCGGGTTGTTCAGTGCGCGGTGAGCCCGCCGTCGACCACCAGCTCCGAGCCGGTGACGAACGAGGAGTCGTCGCAGGCCAGGAAGAGGATCGCGGGGGCGACCTCGTCGGCGCGGCCGGCTCGGAGCATGGGGGTGCGCTGGATGTCCGGCTGCTGGTCGCCCTGGTCGTCCAGGAGGTCCTGGATCATCGGCGTGGCGATCACCCCGGGATGCACCGAGTTGATCCGTACTCCCTGCCGGGCGTACTCGACCGCGGCGGTCTTGCTCAACAGGCGCACGGCCCCCTTGGACGCCTGGTAGGCCGCAGCCGCACCGCTTCCCACCAGGCCGAGTACTGACGACGTATTGATCACCGACGCGTTGCCGCTCGCACGCAGGAGCGGCATCGCCGCCTTCATGCCGAGCCATGTGCCCTTCTGGTTCACGTCGATGACGCGGTCCCACGCCTCTTCCCGCGTGTCCTCGATACCCGGCCAGTCCAGGATGCCGGCGACGTTCACGAGCACGTCCAGCGTTCCGAACCGCTCGCGTACGACGGTGATCACTTCGTCCCACTCCCGTGCGGAGGAGACATCGAGGCGGGCAGCGACGACCTCCGCGCCGCGTGCCTCGATCCGGTGGGACAGCTCCCGCAGGGGGCCTTCGGCGATATCGGTGATCACCAGCCGGGCGCCTTCGCCGGCGAAGAGCTCGGCGGTCGCTGCGCCGAGGCCGCCGGTCGCGCCCGTGATCAGCGCGACCTTGCCGTCAAGTCGTTGTCCTGTCATGGATGTGGTCCTGATTCTCGTTGCTGTCGACTGACTGTTGTGTCGGGTGACTGTTGTGTCGGGTGACTGTTGTGTCGGGCCTTCCTGGTCCGCCGACGGCGGAGTCGCCCCCCCCGACACCAGGGCGGTCACGGGCCCGGCCCTCTCTACGGCCTCTCTACGGCTGCTTCTGCTCCCGGTAGAGCACGAGGTGCTCGTGATAGAGCACTCCGTCCCGGATGTCGCCCGTGGCGGTGAAGCCGGTGTCGTCGACGTAGTCCAGGTGGTTGCCGGCCACCGTGTACCGGCCGGTGTACGCGCTGGCGCGCTCACCGCGGGCTTCGTCGTACCGGCCGTCCGGCAGCAGCTCCTGGCGGATGTGACCATTCGCGGTCACCCACACCCCGACCACGTCGACCTGGTCAACGTGGTCGACGTGGTCGCCCTCAACGGTCCCGGCCATGGCGGACTCCTCTCCTCGAACGATGTGGTCCTTTCCGCTCCACCGAGTCTGGGCAGGTCACCGGCCATCAACCAGGACGCGTGCTGCCTGGGCATGGCACACCCAGGCAGCGCACCGAGCCCTCGCCTAGCCTGAACACATGGACGACAACCACCTGGGAGACTTTCTGCGCGCACACCGCGACGACCTGCGGCCGGAGGACGTCGGCATGGCGAGTCACGGGCCCCGCAGAGTCGCCGGACTGCGCCGCGAGGAGGTCGCCGTCCTGGCCGGAGTCAACGCCGACTACTACACCCGCCTGGAACAAGGCCGCGAGCGCAACCCCTCACCTCAGGTGATCGACGCACTCAGCCGCGCACTGCACCTCGACACGGACGCCCGCGCGCACTTGTACCGGCTGGCCGGGGCCACGCCGAACGACCGGCCCTCCGCCCAGGCCACCGAGCGGGTGAGCCCAGCGCTGCGACAGCTGATGGACGGCTACCCGAACACTCCAGCGTTCGTCATGAACCGGACCCTGGACCTCCTCGCCGCCAACGCCCAGGCCGATGCCCTCTACGCCCCGTTCGATCCGGCGGACAACCTGGCCCGCATGACCTTCCTCGACCCCGCAGGCCGCAACTTCTACATGGACTGGGACCGGGCAGCACAGGCCACCGTCGCCAACCTCCGCGAGGCAACCGGATTCGACCCGGACAACCCACGGCTGCGCGAGCTCGTCCGCACCCTCACCAAGGACAACGCGGACTTCGACCGGCTCTGGAACGCCCACACCGTGCGTGGCAAGACCCGGGACGCCAAACACCTCCTCCACCCGGACGTCGGCCCCCTCACCCTCACCTACCAGGCTTTCGACGTACGCGACGCCCCCGGCCAGCAGCTCGTCATCTACCACGCCGAACCAGGCAGTCCCAGTGCCCAGTCCCTCAATCTGCTCGGTTCCATCCACGCCACCCGCCGCCGGCCCGCCCCTCAATCCCACCGCTGATCAGCCGACGGAACACGGAGAGTGCCCCTCCAGGCCGAGGCCGCGACCGGGTCCGGGACCAGGTCCGGGTCCGGGTCAGAGCGCCGTCCCGAAGCGGTCCCACACCCGGTGCTCACCCAGGAACCGGGTGATCTGCTCCAGGGCGCCCGAGCCACTGTCCGCGGTCACCACACCCGCGGCCCCCGCAGGGACCCCCGCGGCCGCCAGCACCGCGTCGGCGCCGGCCCAGCCGCCGATGGCCTTCCCGTGCCGGAAGGCCTCCGTCAGCATCAGCGACACCCGCGGATCCGCGACTCCGTCGGACGCCGCCGCATCGCCCGCCTTGGCGTCGCGCACGCCGAAGGCGTCCTTGCCCGGCCCGGGGACGCCTGCCACCAGGATGGCGTCGAACTCCACCGACCGGGCGGTGGCGAAGGTGCGCTGCACCTGGAGGGGCTCGCCCTCCGTATCGAGCTTCCCGCCGGTGGGCGCGATCACCAGCGGGACCATGCCGGCGCCCAGGACCGCCTCACGCACGGTGCGGACGCCGTCGATGTCGCCCTGCCCGTCGGTGACGATGCCGATGATCCGCCCGTCCAGCGGCCAGGTCCCGCCGATCTGGGAGAGGGCGGGGCTGGGGTCGGCCGCCACGAGCGGCACGGTCGCCCGGGGCGCGGGCAGACCGAGACCGGTGGCGACCTGCTCGCACAGCTCGGGGTCGATGTTGGCGAGGACCTTGAGCGCGCGCTCCTTGACCGCCTGCTCGTAGCACTTGTTCAGCTCGAAGGTGTACGCGGCGACGATGTGTTCGCGCTCCACCGGCGTCATGCTGAGCCAGAACAGCCGGGGCTGGCTGAAGTGGTCCGAGAACGACGCCGGGGCCTGGCGTTCCTTGTTCGCCCGCTCCACCTCCACCGGCGTCTCGATGTATGCGCGGGTGCCGGCGCCCGCCAGGAACGGGCAGCCTCCGTCGAGCGAGTTGGGCCGGTAGGGCGCCGTGCCGGTGTGCACCGCCGTCTGGTGCATGCCGTCCCGCAGCATGTCGTTGACGGGGGCGTGCGGGCGGTTGACCGGGATCTGCCCGAAGTTCGGCCCGCCCAGCCGGCTGATCTGCGTGTCCAGATAGGAGAAGAGCCGGCCGGCGAGCAGCGGGTCGTCGGTGACGTCGATGCCGGGCACGAGGTGGCCGGGGTGGAAGGCGACCTGCTCGGTCTCGGCGAAGTAGTTGGTCGGGTTGGCGTTGAGCGTCAGCAGACCGATCGGCTGCACGGGGGCCAGCTCTTCGGGGACGATGTTCGTCGGGTCGAGCAGGTCGATGCCCTCGAAGGTCTGCTCGGCGTTGTCCGGGAAGGTCTGGATACCCAGCTCCCACTGCGGGTACGCGCCGGCCTCGATGGCGTCGGCGAGGTCGCGCCGGTGGAAGTCCGGGTCCATGCCGCCCGCGATCTGCGCCTCCTCCCACACCAGGGAGTGCACGCCGAGCTTCGGCTTCCAGTGGAACTTCACGAGCGTGGTGGAGCCCTCGGCGTTCACCAGCCGGAAGGTGTGGACGCCGAAGCCCTCCATCATGCGGTAGGAGCGCGGAATGCCCCGGTCGGACATGTTCCAGAGCGTGTGGTGGGTGGCCTCGGGGTGCAGGGTCACGAAGTCCCAGAAGGTGTCGTGGGCGCTCTGTGCCTGCGGGATCTCACGGTCGGGGTGCGGCTTTCCGGCGTGGATGATGTCCGGGAACTTGATGGCGTCCTGGATGAAGAAGACCGGGATGTTGTTGCCGACCAGGTCGAAGGTGCCCTCGGCGGTGTAGAACTTCGTCGCGAAACCCCGGGTGTCACGCACCGTGTCCGACGAGCCGCGCGAGCCGAGCACCGTGGAGAACCGCACGAACACCGGTGTCTCGGCCCCGTCAGCGAGGAAGGCGGCCTTGGTGACCTTCGCAGCGGTGCCGTAGCCCTGGAAGATGCCGTGCGCGGCGGCGCCCCGGGCGTGCACGACCCGCTCCGGGATGCGCTCGTGGTCGAAGTGGGTGATCTTCTCCCGCAGGTGGTGGTCCTGGAGGAGGACGGGGCCGCGGGCGCCGGCCTTCAGGGAGTGGTCGGTCTCGTACAGCCGGTTTCCCTGGGCCGTGGTCAGATAGGCGTCCCCCTGGGCCCGTACGTCCGGGTCCGCGCCCGTCGGCCGACCGGTGGGGCCGACGTTCCCGGGTGCGCCCTGGTCGGACTTGGGCGGCAGTGGTGCGTGCGGCTCGGTCGGCTCGACGACCGGGGGCGTGCTCGCTCCGGGCTTGCCGGGGACCCCGTCCTCGGGGCCCTCCCCGCGCAGGGCGTCGGCGGCCTTTTCCGCCACGGCCTTCAGCGGGTTCTTCTCCTTCATCGCGCCTCCAAGCGTCGGGGAGACGGCTGAGTACCCCCGGCTCCCTGGGTGAACCGTCGCTTCCGGGCCGATCGCGGCCCCCTCCGCCGAAGGAGCGGCCAACCGTGGTCCGCTTTTGGCGCCCGAGTCCCCTTTCCGCAGTTTCCGACACTCCGCGCGCGGGGAAAGCATCCCTTCCGCAGTGCCGGGGAGACGGCGAAGGCCCGGCCCGACGGCCGTCGCGTGCGTCTTCGGGCTCCGGGTACTCGGGCCGGACGCCCCGTCCCTGGAACACCTGGGGTTGGTGGTCGCCCGCGAAGGCCGAAGGAAAGGAAGCATCACGTGTGGCACGCCGTCACCTGGGAGGCCGCCGCCATCGGGCGTTCGGTTCGCAGGTCCGTCACGGAGTCCGGGTCGGAGCGCGACACGGCGATCCAGTCCCTCAAGGCAGCGGGCGCCGCACTGCTGGCCTGGGCGATCGCCGGCTGGTGGTGGACCGCGCCGATGGCGCTCCTCGCGCCGTGGACCGCGCTGTTCCTGGTGCAGAGCACCGTCTACCGCTCGCTGCTGTCCGCCCTGCAGCAGGTCGTGGTGGTCGTCACCGGCACCCTGCTCGCCGCCGGCGCGCTCGCTCTGACCCACCACACGATGGCCGCGATGGCGTTGGCCCTGCCTCTCACCGCGCTGCTCGGCAACTACGCACGGCTCGGCTCCCAGGGCTTCTACGCGCCGACGGCCGCGCTGTTCGTGCTCGCCTACGGCTCGTCCAGCGGCCTCGACATCCTGCACCGGATCCTGGAGACCCTGCTCGGCGCGGCCATCGGAATCGCCGTGAACGCCGGTGTCCGCCCGCCGGTCCACTCCCGTCACGTCCACCACCTGCGCAGCCGACTGCCGCAGGACTGCGCCGACTTGCTGCACACGGTCGCCGACGGAATCGAGGCGTCGTACGACAAGGAGCGGGCCCGCGACTGGTACGACAGCGCGGTGCGGCTGGCCGACGTGATGACGGAGCTGCGGACCGCGCGCCGCTGGTCGGACGAGAGTTTCCGCTTCAACCCGGGGCGCGTCCTGCGCCGTTCCGCGAGCACACCGCCGCCCACCCACTGGGACTTCACCTGGGACCGGATCACCGAGCACATCAGGGCGATCACCCGCTCGCTGTACGAGGCCGTCTCGCTCCCGGACCACGTACCGGACATCCTGTCGCCGCTGCTGCGGTCGGCCGGTGACATCCTCGCCTCCCGGGGCGACGCGGTCGGCGAACGCCGCCGTGCCATGGAAACGGCGACCACCGTCCATCACCGGCTGGCCTCGGAACTCGCGGACAGCGGTCGCGAGACCGCGCCCGCACTGGGTGGCCTGACGGCGGACACCCAGCGGCTGCTGGACGACCTGTCCACGGTGGTCGGCACGTGGGACGGTGACGCCTCGCGGGGCGACCGGCAGTCGAGCCCCGGGTAAGCGCCTGATCCTTTCCGGGGGCCGTCGGAGGACGTCGGGAACGAGCCACCCGCCGCGGCGGGTGGGTGGTGCCGCACGATGGCATCGGGCCAGCATGAGTCCGAACAGAGGCGGTTACGGGGCGCGGTGCCTGCACATACACTGGCGTCCCGCAGCACACCTCTTGACCAGCTAGAACACGGCGGTTGAGCCGATCCGGCGAAGCGAGGAGCGACCCGTTGTTCTATTACGTTCTCAAGTACGTGATTTTGGGACCGCTCTTGCGGCTGGTCTTCAGGCCCCGGATCGAGGGCCTGGACCACGTACCGGCCACCGGAGCGGCCATCGTCGCGGGCAATCACCTGTCATTCGCGGACCACTTCCTGATGCCCGCGATCCTCAAGCGGCGCATCACGTTCCTCGCCAAGGCCGAGTACTTCACAGGGCCCGGCATCAAGGGCCGGCTGACGGCGGCCTTCTTCCACAGCATCGGGCAGATCCCGGTGGACCGCTCCGGCAAGGAGGCGGGCCAGGCGGCGATCCGTGAGGGGCTCGGCGTGCTGAGCAAGGACGAGTTGCTCGGCATCTACCCGGAGGGCACCCGCTCGCACGACGGCCGCCTCTACAAGGGCAAGGTCGGCGTCGCGGTGATGGCGCTGAGGGCCGAGGTGCCCGTCGTCCCGTGCGCGATGATCGGCACCTTCGAGGCCCAGCCCCCGGGCCGGAAGATCCCGAAGGTCCACCCCGTGGCGATCCGCTTCGGCGAGCCCCTCGACTTCTCCCGCTACGCCGGCATGGAGAACGAGAAGGCGATCCTGCGCGCGATCACTGACGAGATCATGTACGCCATCCTCACCCTCTCCGAGCAGGAGTACGTGGACCGGTACGCGGCCGACGTGAAGGCGGCGGAGGCCGCCGAGAAAGCGAAGGCGCGCAAGTTCCCGCGCCTGCCGCAGCGTTGACGCTCTGCCGGACGGGGCTCCTGAGTCGCGGAGCATGAGACACGAAGAGGGGGGCGGCCTTGAGACGGCCGCCCCCCTCTGTTTTCAGGTGCCTGTTTTCAGCTGCCGGTGACGGCTACGGCTTGGGCGTGGCGTGCGGCGCGCACGTCACGTCGGCCGCGCCGACCTTGCCGGTGAGCAGGTAGGTGTCCACCCGCTCGTTGATGCACGGGTTGGTCAGCCCGGTCACGCCGTGCGAGCCCGCGTCCTTCTCGGTGATCAGGCGGGAGCCCTTGAACCGCTTGTGCAGTTCGACGGCGCCGTCGTACGGCGTCGCCGCGTCACGCGTGGACTGCACGATCAGGACGGGCGGCAGGCCCTTGCCGGTCTTCACGGTCGGCGGGGTCTGCTGCTTGGCCGGCCAGGTCGCGCACGGCAGGTTCAGCCAGGCGTTGGCCCACGTCATGAACGGGTAGTTCTTGTGCAACTTGCTGTTGTCGCGGTCCCACTTCTTCCAGCTGGTGGGCCACTTGGCGTCGGTGCACTCGACGGCCGTGTAGACCGCGTTTCCGTTCTCCGAGGCGATGTTGCCCGCGGTGTCGGAGAGGTCGGGCGCCGCCGCGTCGACGAGCGCCTGGGTGTCACCGGCGACGTACTTGCTGAAGACGGTCGCGACCGGCACCCACGACGAGTCGTAGTACGGCGCGCTCTGGAAGAAACCGATGAGCTCGGCCGGACCGACGACGCCACCGATGGGGTTCTTCTTGGCGGTGGCGCGCAGCTTCAACCACTGGTCCTGGACCTTCGCCCGGGTGTCGCCCAGGTGGAAGGACGCGTCGTTCTTGGCGACCCAGTCCTGCCAGTCCTTCCAGCGCGTCTCGAAGGCGACGTCCTGGTCGAGGTTGGCCTCGTACCAGATCTTCTCGCGAGACGGGTTGACGACGCTGTCCGCGATCATGCGGCGGACGTGGGTCGGGTACATGGTGCCGTAGACGGCGGCGATGTACGTGCCGTACGAGACGCCCAGGAAGTTGAGCTTCTTCTCGCCGAGCGCGGCCCGGATCACGTCCAGGTCGCGGACGGTGTTCGGGGTCGTCATCTGCGGCAGCATCTCACCGCTGCGCTCGCCGCAGCCGTCCGCGTACTCGCCGGCGAGCTTGCGCTGGACACGCTTGTCGGCCTCGGAGTCCGGCACCGGGTCCATCTTGGGCGCCTTCACGAACTCCTGCGGATCGGCGCAGGAGATGGGCGCCGAGTGGCCGACACCGCGCGGGTCGAAGCCCACGAAGTCGTACGCCTTCGACGTGTTCACCCAGAGCGGGTTCTTGGTGGTGACCCGGAGCGGGAAGCGCAGTCCGGAACCGCCGGGGCCGCCGGGGTTGTAGACGAGGGCGCCCTGGCGCTCCGCCTTCGTGCCCGTGTTGCCGATGCGGTCCACGGCGAGCTTGATCTTCTTGCCGTTGGGCTTCGCGTAGTCGAGCGGCACCGTGACCCAGCCGCACTGGACGGGCTTCGCGATGGCCCAGTCGGCCGGACAGTCCTTCCAGTCGATGCCTGCCTCGGCCGCACGAGCGGCGGCGATCTCGGCGCCGCGTGTCTGGCTGTCCTGACCGTGGCGGATGTCCGCGCTTGCCACCGGGGCCGCGACGGCACCGGCTATGAGCGTCGCGGTGACGAGCGCTCCGGCCGAGCCGAAAGCTGTCACCCTTCTCATACCTCTCAAGAGAGTTCTCCCCCTGCTGTCGTCGTGGTCAGTACGGGGGGATCCTTTCGGCTGTGAGGTACCTGAGAACAGGGGTGCTGTGTCTTCTTTGCCAATCCGATAACCGGAACACCTCTGCCCGTTGAGCGGTGACGCTCGTTTCCCCGTACGGCACCGATACTTCGCCGGTCCGTCAGCGGTACTTCGCCGGTACGTCAGCCGAGTGAGCGCAGGGCCTCGTCGAGCGTGCGGCGCAGGTGGAGCGCGTCGGGGGCGAGGACCGTCACCAGGGCGCCGGGGCCCGCGAGCGGGGTGAGCGAGGCGAACTCCCCCAGCAGCCGCGGCTCGACCGGCCGCCGCGCGTACTGGGGCCGTACGACGAGAAGCTGGCCGAGCGCGCGATGCGCGGCGAGCACGGCGGGCCCGTCCCACCCACCCGGCGCCCCGGGGCCGGAGGAGAGCTCCTGGTCGAGCAGAGGGTGTCCGTCGTACAGGACGGTGAGCCGGCTCGTGAGCCGCCCGGGCTCCTCGCCGGTCCGCCCGAGGACCTGTTCCTCGCGCAGCGTCAGCCGGGCGCCCGCCGCCAGGTCGACGCGTGTGGTGAGGTGCAGCTCGCTGCCGTTCGCGGAGATCAGCTGCTCGGGCAGCCAGCACAGCTCGGCGTCCGCGCCGACTTTCAGGTGTACGTCATAACGCGCCTCCCCCTTGGCCTGTCCGGGCAGCGCGATGGTGGCCGCGGCCGATCCGACGTGCAGGCGTGCCCCCTCGGCCACGTCGGCCGAAACGGTGAAACGGTCGCCGCCCAGGGGGCCGCTCATCGCACCGACCAGCATGACCCTGGCCTCGTCGCCGCTCGCTCGCGTCCTGCGCAGGGCAAGCGGGCCCCCGCCCTCCAGGGTGGGGAGCGCGGTGCCGCCCCGCCCGTCCGGACGGGCACCGATCCGCGCGGTGGCCCGCACCCCGGCCCCGGCTGCTCCGACTGCCCCGGCCTCTCCGACTGCTCCGACTGCTCCAGCCGCCCCGGCCGTCATGCCGCCCACGCGGCGAGCTGCTCCCGCACCCAGGCGGCGACATCCCTGACACCGTCCTCGGCTCGCAACGACTGGAACACCACCGGCAGTTCGGCCCGCTGTGCCTTCGCGTCGGTGGCCATCCGTCCGAGGTCCGAGCCGACATGAGGGGCCAGGTCCGTCTTGTTGACCACGAGCAGGTCGGCCGTGGTGACCCCGGGCCCGCCCTTGCGGGGGATGTCGTCCCCGCCCGCCACGTCGATCACGAAGATCTGCGCGTCGACGAGCCCCTTCGAGAAGGTCGCCGTCAGATTGTCGCCCCCCGACTCGACAAGGATCAGATCCAGCGGCCCGACCTCGTCCTCCAGATCCTCGACCGCTTCGAGGTTCGCGGAGATGTCGTCGCGGATCGCCGTGTGCGGGCAGGCCCCGGTCTCGACAGCGGTGATCCGCTCGGGCGGCAGCACGGCCTCGCGCAGCAGGAACTCGGCGTCCTCGCGCGTGTAGATGTCATTGGTGACGACCGCGAGCGACCACTCGTCGCGCAGCGCCCGGCACAGCGCGGCCACGGTGGCGGTCTTCCCGGACCCGACGGGCCCGCCGAGCCCGATACGCAGGGCCCGGCGACGCCCGTCGGGCCGATGGGCGTCGGCGCTGACGGCCAGGGGGCCATCGTGAGTGTGGTTGTGATCAAGGTGCATCAGGAGGTGCTCCATATCGGTTCGGCTTCACCATCAGTTCGGCTTCGCCGGCCTTTTTCAGCCCGTCCGGCGTCCGAGGACGAGGCCGTCCAGGCCGATAAGCCGGAACCCCGGAAAGGGAGAGAGCCAGAAAGGGGGAGAGGGGGTCTGGGGGCGCAGCTCCCAGAAGCGACGGGACGGGAAGGGGCGGCGGGGGTGAAGAAACCCCCCTACGAGGCAAACAGCCGTACAGCCCAAGCAGCATGCGCCTCCGCCCCGATCTCCAGCAGCGGGGCGGAAGCCGCAGGCAACGCGCCGACCCCGCCCTCAACCGCACACCGCGCGGCCCCGACCGCCTGCTCCGCGACCCGGTCGAGCTCGGGAGCCAGCCGCGCCAGTACCCCGGTGGCATCGAACGGATCGAGGCTCAGCAACCGCACCGCCGCGCTCGCCGGCCCACTCACGCTCTCGTAGAGAGCGCAGTACGCGGCATCCTCCGCCCCGAGACCCGCGGCCCGGGCCGTCAGCCCCAGCACCACCGGCTGATGGGCTCCCTTGGGAAACTCCGCCGCCAGCGCGTCGAGTTCAAGTGAGGGCCAGGTCGCCCGAGCGGCCCGCATCAGCTGCCGCCCGAGCTTGCGGGCGGCGACGCGCAGAGCGGGGGACGGCGTTCGGGCGTCCGCGGCGCCGTCCAGTTCCACCGGATCGAGACCGAGTGCGGCAGCCGCGGCGAGCGAGGCCGACACCAGCCCGGACGTGTGCAACCGGCCCCGGCAGAACTCCCCCAGGTCCGCCGCCCCGGTGATCCGGCCGGCCTTGACCGCCGCCTCGGCCCCGCCGGAGTGGGCATGCCCTCCGGCGGGAAACCGGCCGTCGGCCAGCACAAGCAACGCAGCACGCGACATGGTGGACCTCAGAACCTCAAAACCCTCAGAACGACAATGGTCAGGCGCCTGGCGCCTGGCGCCAGGCGCCACGCGTCACGCCTCAGAAGAGGAAATACCGCTGGGCCATGGGCAGTTCAGCGGCAGGCGTGGCCTCCACCAGCTCCCCGTCGATCGTGACGGCGAAGCTGTCGGGATCGACGCGCACCAGCGGCCGCGCGTCGTTCTCCCGCATGTCCGCCTTGGTCACCCCGCGCGTCGACTCGATCGGGACGAACCGCTTCCCGAGCCCGAGCCGCTCCGGCAGCCCGTCCTCGATCGCGATCGGTGCCACGAAGTTGAAGGAGTTGGACGCGGGGGCCCGGCCGATCGCCCCGAACATGGGCCGCGGCAGGATCGGCTGCGGCGTGGGAATGGACGCGTTGGCATCGCCCATCTGCGCGTACGCGATCTGCCCGCCCTTGACGACGAGATGCGGCTTGACCCCGAAGAACGCGGGCTCCCACAGCACCAGGTCGGCGAGCTTGCCCGTCTCGACGGAGCCGATCTCCCGGGCGAGGCCCTGAGCGACGGCGGGGTTGATCGTGTATTTGGCGACATAGCGACGTACCCGGCGGTTGTCCGCGCGTCCGTCCCCCGGCAGCGCTCCCCGGCGCCGCTTCATGACATGCGCGGTCTGCCAGGTCCGCATGATGACCTCGCCGACGCGCCCCATCGCCTGCGCGTCGGAGGAGATGATCGAGATCGCGCCGAGGTCGTGCAGGATGTCCTCGGCCCCGATGGTGGTGGGCCTGATCCGGGACTCCGCGAAGGCGAGGTCCTCGGGCACGGCGGCGTTCAGGTGGTGGCAGACCATCAGCATGTCGAGGTGTTCCTCGGCGGTGTTGACGGTGTAGGGCCGGGTCGGATTGGTCGAACTGGGCAGCACGTGCGCCTCGGAGACGACGGTCATGATGTCCGGCGCGTGCCCGCCTCCCGCGCCCTCCGTGTGGTACGCGTGGATCGTGCGCCCCGCGATGGCGGCGAGCGTGTCGGCCACGAACCCGGCCTCGTTGAGCGTGTCCGTGTGGATGGCGATCTGTGCGCCGGTCCGGTCCGCGACGGTGAGCGCGGCGTCGATGACGGCGGGCGTGGAGCCCCAGTCCTCGTGGAGCTTGAGGCCGAGCGCGCCGCCGCGCAACTGCGACAGCATCGCCTCCTGCGAGACGGTGTTGCCCTTGCCGAGCAGCCCGAAGTTGAGCGGGTACTCCTCCATCGCCTCCAGCATCCGGGCCAGGTGCCAGGGGCCGGGTGTCACCGTGGTCGCCTTGGAACCCTCGGCCGGACCGGTGCCGCCGCCGACGAGCGTCGTGATCCCCGAAGCGAGCGCCTCGTCGGCGATCTGCGGGCAGATCAGATGCACATGGGCGTCGATGGCACCGGCCGTCAGGATCCGTCCGTTGCCCGCGATGATCTCGGTCTCCGGGCCGATCACCAGATCCGGGTGCACCCCGTCCATGGTGTCGGGGTTGCCGGCCTTGCCGATGCCGGTGATCCGGCCGTCGCGGATGCCCACGTCGGCCTTGACGATTCCCCAGTGGTCGACGATCACCGCGCCTGTCACGACCGTGTCCGGAGTGCCGTCGGCGCGCGTGGCGCGTGACTGGCCCATGGACTCGCGGATGACCTTGCCGCCGCCGAACACGGCCTCGTCACCGGCGCGTCCGGGGCCGCCGGAACGATCCTCCTCGATCTCGATCAGGAGGTCGGTGTCGGCGAGCCGGATACGGTCGCCGGTGGTGGGACCGAACAGGTCGGCGTACGCGGCACGCGAGATCTCAGGCATCGAGGGCTCCTCCGGTCTCGCCGCGCAGGCCCGGCACGACACGGGCGCCGGTGATCGGAACGAGTTCGACGTCCACGGGGATCCCGGGCTCGAAGCGCACGGCGGTGCCGGCGGCGACGTTGAGCCGCTTGCCGTGGGCGGCTGCGCGGTCGAAGTCGAGACCGGGGTTGGCCTCGGCGAAATGGTAGTGCGAACCGACCTGGACGGGCCGGTCGGCGGCGTTGAGGACGGTGAGCCGGGTGACGGCGAGGCCTTCGTTGAAGGCGACGGGCCCCTCGGCGAACAGGATCTCTCCGGGAATCATGGCTGCCGCTCCCCCGTCAGACGATCGGGTCGTGGACGGTGACGAGCTTGGTGCCGTCGGGAAAGGTGGCCTCGACCTGCACGTCGTGGATCATCTCGGGGATGCCCTCCATGACGTCCTCGCGGGTGAGGACCTGACGTCCGGAGGCCATGAGTTCGGCCACCGTGCGGCCGTCCCTGGCTCCTTCGAGGATGTGCGAGGTGATCAGGGCGACGGACTCGGGGTGGTTCAGCTTCAGTCCCCGGGCCCGGCGCTTCCCGGCCACATCGGCGGCCACATGAATGAGCAGCCTCTCCTGCTCGTGCGGCGTCAGTTGCACGGCGTCCCACCTCACAGTCGTCACTCCGGACCGTGCGGGGTCCGGTTGCCGCAGCCACCACGACGGATCCGAACGCAGTACGCGACTGCGGTACGCGGCCGGAACTGCGCGACTGCGCGTGCCCCGAGCCCCGAAAACCCCTGGTGACGTGGTGGTGCAGGCTAGTTGCGCGGGGTTTCAGGGACGTTAACCGCCACGCGGTGATCCGGCCGGATCTCGTCATCGGAGATCCCGGGCGGTGGGCCCGGTATGTCAGAAGCGGCCAGTAGCCTCAGGCGCCATGGGAATACAGGTAGATGTGGTGGCGGGTTACCCGGTCAACGATGAGATGGAGAGGGTGCTCGGGCTGGCCGAGGCGGTCGGCGAGCCCGTCACTGTCACGTTCATGTGGGAGGGGCGGGAAAAGGCGGAACTCGCCGTGCTGGTGCCCGCCGCCACGCTGGCCCTCTGGGAGCACTGGGCCCCCACTGCCTGTCCGACGAGTGACGCCAGGGACGAGAACCGGGCCGACTCGGAGAAGCCGGAACTGGCCCACCCGGCGGAGTTCGGCGCGTTCACGCTCTTTCGTCGTCGCGCGGGAGGGCGCACGGCGGTCGCTCGCGGAGGCGTGGTGGTCGCCGAACTCCTGGACCCCGCCGAGGCGCACTGGCTCCAGGAGCGGGCCCGCAACGTCCGCCAGGGCTTCATGGATCCGAAGCAGAAGGCGGCGTTCGCGGAGTTCCTCGCCCGACAGCCGGAAGGTGGATGACCGGAAGCCGACGCCTGACCACCGCCAGGTGACCTCTCCCCCCGGATATATCCGGGGGGAGAGAGGAGTCACACTCGTCAAGGCCCGCAGGCCGTCCTGGAGCACCTCCGCGGGCGCGGCGCCGAAGAGCGCCTGCTGGGCGTCGAACCCCTGCGCCGCGGCGATCAGGGTCCTGGCGACATGCTCGGCGGGGTGTGCCGGGCGGCGCGGCAGCCTTCGTCCCCGTCGCGGCTCCGCCACATCGCAGCCGTCGTGTTGCTGGTCCCGGTCCTGGCGGCCCTCGCCCTGTGGGCCTTCGCCTGGCCCGCGACCCGCGGCCCGTACCGCTTCCCACCATCTGCCGCTCGGCGTGGCGGGTCCGGCGACCGCGGCCGCCCAGGTTCAGCAGCGGCTCGAAGTCCACGAGGGAGCTTTCGAGATCCACCGCTACACCGACGAGGCCGCCGCCAGGGACGCCATCGAGAACCGGACCGTATACGGAGCGGTCGTCGTCACCGAGCAGGGGCCCAAGCTGCTCACCGCTTCGGCCGCGAGCCCGCTCGTGGCGCAGTCTCTGCAGCAGGCGGGCGGAGCCCGAGCCTGCGCTCACGAACTGACGCCCAGGGTCGCGGCCCAGCCGCCCACCCGCACAGAGCTGACCGTGCACCCCCACCGTGGCGGACGGGGTGCATGGTCTTTCGACGTGCCCCGCCACGGGCCGCCACCACCCACTCGCACCCGCACCCTCATCTGGCGGCGGACCGCAGCCACTCCACTCCTACGACTACGACGCCCCCGGCCCCCGGTGCTCCGCCGCGATCCCGAACCGCTGGCGTTCACGGGGAGCGGACGCCACCTCGCGCACCCCGGAGACCGAGCTGATCACCTGCTCGTCCCCCATCGCGTCGAGTTTCTCGAGTCGCTCCAGGTCAGCGGCGGACACCAGGGCGACGAGGGGCTTTCCGTGCCGCGTCACGACGACGCGCTCGGCGCCGTACACCACGCGGTTGATCAGATCGGCGAGCTCAGCCCTGGCTTGCGTCACCGGAATCTCGTAGGCCATGCTCCCTAGCTTACGGGGCATCCGTGGAGTCCATCAGTTCCACTGGGCGCAAGGAAAGACCAGGTCAGATGCCTCTCGACTGCCGCCTCTCATACAGTCCGCGTCCAGGCCATATTGGCCAGTCGATCCTGACCGACGTTATCGCCGTTGACCTGAACGGTCAGGGCGAGGTCGAGGAGGCCTTCCGGGTTGCGGTGGGGTTCCGGTTCGTCGGCGGTGACGAGCCAGGGGCCGAGGGTGGTGGCGGTGTCTTTGCCCTTGGCCGGGCCGAGCTTCACCTCCGATCACCGCGTACGGGTTGGCGAAGTAGAACGCGGGCGCGGCGTACCACTCCTCGGGGACGGTGTCGCCGTAGCCCTGAGCGACGCCTTCGACATGGCTCTCGAAGGTCATGTAGTCGCGTACGGTCGGCGGTTGCAGCGGCGGCAGCAGCGGCAGGGATCCCGCCAGGGCACGTTCTCCGGCCCCGCGCAGGGACTGCTCGCCCTCCACGATCAGGTCCAGCAGTTCGACGGGGTATTCGAACGGGTGGACCTGGTCGTCGGCGACGAGTCCCGGCTGCCGTTTCCCGTCGTGGACGAAGGTCGCGAACTCACGCCGTGCTCCCCTTCGCCTCGGCCAGCCGCGTGCCGCTGGGCCGGAAGCCGACGAAGACGGCGGCGATCACAGCGGCGGCCGCACAGGCGACGGCGACGACGACTGAGCGTTCAAGAACGCGGGTGGGCGGATGCTGATGTCCGGGACAGCGCCGGGGCCAGCCAGCGGTTGAGGAAGGTGCGGAGCCGGGCTTCTTCCTGCGGTGGCTCGCTGGGGTGCTGCAGCAGCGACGTCAGGAGTCGCATGATGATTTCGGCGAGGCCGTTGAGGTCGTCCTCGTCGATGCCGGCAGCGGCCCAGTCGACGGGGAAGCGCTGCAGCATCTTGGCGCCGTAGGCGATGGTGTCCCTGGTGGTGGCGCCGCGGCCGAATGCGGTGGTGTCTCCGAGTTGCAGCAGAAGGCTCAGGCGTGGCTCGGTGGGGATGGTCCGTACGCAGAAGACCATGCCTTCGACCACAGCTTCGGCCGGGTCGGTGCTCCCTTGCAGGTGCGCGATCATCAGGTCGACGAACGACGCGGCGCCCTGGGCCGCTACCTCGCCGATGATGTCGCTGATACGGTCGAAGTGGCGGTAGACGGTCTGGCGGGTGACGCCGAGCTCGCCGGCGACGTCGGACAGGGTCGTCTTCGTGACGCCGTGCCGGTCGATGCAGCGGGCGGTCGCGTCGATGATGCGCTGCCGGGCCTCCGCGTCCGATGCGGGAGGCCGGCCTCCCCAGCCGTGATGCCCCATGGTCTCAGGATCGCACAGGCTCCGTGGCCCGTCGGGACATGGTCGCGCGGAGTACGGCCACGATGAGCCCGGTTGCGGCTACGGTGCACATCACCGCGTACCACAGGCTGCCGATCGGCGTGCCGTGCTCGGTGGTGCCATTGGACGCCGCGAAGTAGGCCGGCAGTGCGACCAGCCAGAGGACGATGTGGACGCCGAGGTACAGCGCCGGATAGATCCGCGCGAACAGCGGCGACGCCACCGGAGTTGGATCTGTTCGCCGCGCACGCCAGGCGTCCGCGAGAAGGTAGAGGCCGACGATCCAGACCAGGGCGAGCTCGGCGCCGAGGATGGCCTGCTGGATCCCGAGGTGGTCCCCACCGCGGAAGAGGTTGCTGGGCACGCCGGCGATCGTCATCGCCAAAGGTGTCAGGGCGCCGGCGACCACGGTGCGCAGGCTGGTCTGCCGGCCGGTGAGCGTGCCTCGGCCATCCTTCGCGCCGACCAGTCGGACGACGAGGTAGGTCATCGCGCCGAAGGACACCGAGGCGAACAGGAACATGCTGTTCATCGGGACCGAGGCGAGCGCCGGCTCGTTGATCATCTCGTTGCCGGGGTTCCAGGCCCACCATTTCAGCTGAGGTCCGAGCTGATCGAAGATCTCGTAGAACACCTGGCAGGTGAACGCGACTGCCAGCGAACCGAGAAGGAGACCTCGTCGCGCGAAGATGCCGAGAGCGCGGACCACCTCGTAGGCGAGCTGTGACAGCGCCGGATAGAAGGCCACGATGTAGAGCGGCAGCCGGTCGTACATGAACTGCACGGTGAACACGTTGTGGGAGAAAATGAACCCGACGTGCTCCTCCAGGCCGAACCAGCTCGGGAAGTAGAGCGGCGGCTCGATCACCGCCAGGTAGACGAGCGAGGCGAACCATAGCGAGATGTTGACCGGGTCGCCGTCGCGCCGCCACCGCCGCCACGCATGGACGAGGGCGAACACCGCACCGCCGATGATGAGCAGCTCGAGGAATGGCATGGTGCCGTTCTCGAGGCCGAACGGGTTGCGGAAGTCCACGATGGGATCGGCGTCATGGCAGGAGAAGCCGAGCCTTCCAGCGAGGCGCTCGGCCGCTGAGTCGCACGAAAAGCTCATTCCTTGCTCCTCGGGTCAGTCATTGACGAGGTCGGTCTCGGCGTACGGCGAATTGCCGGCGCGGGCCTGGCCGGTGAAGTCGGTGCCGGGCGGATCCTGCTGGTCGTCGAACCCACCGGGCACGACCGTGCGTCCGAGCCGCTGACGCACCTTGTAGCGCGCGATGCCGAACCAGAACCGCACATCGGTGGTCATCTCCCTGAGTGACATGTCGAGGTTGAAGACCTGGGCGAACGTCCGCTCGACGTAGGCGTCCTCGCGGCTCGTGGCGTTGATGGCGTTGAAGACCGGCCAGCTGAGGCGCGCGGCCAGCTTGCGGCGCCAGGGAGCGACGACCTCACTCCCGGTCGCGAAGTCATATGCCTGGTCACGGGCCATCGCGAGCATCCAGGGCACGTCGAGTGACTTCTTCTGCCGGGTGAGGAACTCGCGGATGAAGGCGAGGTCGAGGACGTCGTGGCCGTGCAGCATCTCGGCGAGGATGAGCGCGGAGCGGGCCGCCGAGCTCATCCCCTGGGCGTAGAACGGGTTGAACGCGCAGATCGAGTCACCGACGCAGACCAGCCCGAGCGGGGGCTGGTCGAGCAGGTCGAAGCGGCGCCACTTGTTGCCGGTCGAACGAGTGAGGTGCACCCCGGAGGTCGGAGTGCAGGCACGCGACGCCTGCCCGAAGGACCTGGCCCGCACGCGGTCGACCGCGGCCTCGAAGGTGTCGACCTCGCGCGGCATCCGGATGCCCCATGCCCCCATGCACACGATGGCGCGGTTCCCCTCGATCGGGAAGAAGTTGCTGAGGAACTCGTGTTCCTCGGGATGGTCGCCGGTGTCCTGGGTCGGAGTGACGACCAGGTGCTTCCACCACCACGCCTGTGGACGCCGGTCGGCGGGCGGCAGGTCGTACCACCGCGACGTGTAGGTGACCTTGGCGTCGAGGGTCTTCTCCGGCGGCGCCGGCCATCCCGCCGTGCTCAGCCAGTCGGCGACGGAGGAGCCGCGCCCCAGTGCGTCGACGACCAGGTCCGCGGACAGGTGGCCCGAGTCGTCGCCCGCGCGGTACTCGACTCCCTCGACGCGCCCGCGCGCGGTGCCGCCCCCGGTGGAACGAAGTCCGGTGACGGTCACGCCCTCGCGGATCTCGATGGCCGGGACCTCGCGGACCTTGTCGCGCAGGACCCGCTCGATGAGCACGCGGGAGCTGTAGACCATCGTCATCGACCCGGCCTTGCGCGGGGCCCAGCCGTTGCTCTCGCAGTACGCCGCGTCCATCGACGGCATCAGGCGCATCCCGCCCGCAGCGATCAGTGCCTCTTCGAACCCAGGAAAGATCTCGCCAATCGCGCGACGCCCGGAGTTGAGGAGGAAGTGCGGGTGCTTGCTCTGCGGCACGCCCCGCCGATGCTGCGCGTCCGGCGGGAGCCGGTCCCGTTCCAGGACGATCACCTCGTCGAAATGCCTCGCGAGCACTCCCGCGGCGCACAGCCCCGCCACGCTACCGCCGAGCACCACGGCCGTCTTTCCCCGCATACTGGCTCCATTCATACATGTCATGACTGAATGTATGATCGGAGGGGAAGGTAACAGGTACGGTCTGAACGTGCCACCCTTCCCGCGGGACGTCGGGTCCAGCGGCGGTCACAACCGGAGTCAGTCGACGGCGGTGTCCGCTGCGACGGCGGTCCTGCGGCGGCGGAGGTGACGTACGCCTTCGATGACACCGGTCACCACGACCGCCAGCCCCACACCGACGGCGATGGCCAGCAGCGTGTTCTCCTGGAACACGACGCCGCCCAAATAGCCGGTGAGAGCGGTGTAGGCGCTCCAGGTGGCGGTGGCGAACGCGACGAACAGTACGTATGTGCCCAACGGGTAGCCGACGAGTCCGGTCGACAAGGTGGCCAGGTAGCGCCCCACCGGGATGAACCGTGTGGTCACCAGGATGAAGCCGCCGCGGGCGTCGAGTTCGCGGGCGAACCAGTCGTGTGCCGTCCGGCGTTTGGAGCCCGGTGGCAGGCGCTTGAGTATGCGTTCACCCAGCAGGCGTCCGACCGCGTAGGGGACGAGATCGCCGAGAAGGGCACCGAGCGTCGTGGCGGCGATGACGAGCACGATGTCGGTCTCACCGGTCGCGGCGTAGACCCCCGCGACGATCACGACGGGTTCGCTCGGGATCAGCGGGAGGAAGGAGTCGAGGAAGGACACCGCGACGAGCACCGCGTACAACCACGGTGAGGCGATGACCGATTCGGCCAGATCGAGCCAGTCGATCACAAGCAACCGGCCCTGGTCGTCAGATGCGGATGGGCGGTCATGGGGCATCCCTCCAGAGATGGTCGGCGCTCACGGCGTGCGGCACATGAGGCGTGGTACAGATCGGGTCAGAGGTCGACGGTGAGGCCGGACGACAGCGCCCGTGAAACGCAGCAGTACATACGACCCGGCGGGGCGCCGATGTCGTCGCGGTGCTCCGGCTCTCCGTCGACGAGGACGATCTCGCAACTGCCGCAGACCCCTTCACGGCATCCGGACGGTATGCGGAATCCCGCGTGGCTCAACGCGGCCAGCATGGAGTCCTCCGCACTGACCCGGACGGTCCGTTGCGACCGGACGCAGCGCACATCGAAGGGCTTGTCGGGTCCGAACTCCTTGGCCACCGGCCGGAAGTGCTCGATGTGCAGCTGCTGCGCGGGGAACGCCGCCTCGGCCGCGTCGAGCATCGGCTCGGGGCCACAGCAGTACACCAGCGTCCGAGGGCCCAACGCCGCCGCCTCGGCGGCGAAGTCGGGCCTGCCGTGCCGCTCGGTGGCGTGGATGCGCACCCGGCTGCCGTGCGCGGCCCGCAGTTCGTCGGCGAACGGCATGGTGGCGAGGGACCTGCCCATGTACACCAGCGTCGCCGAGGCGCCCGCGTCGACCGCCGCCGTCAGCATCGGCACGATGGGGGTGATGCCGATCCCGCCGGCGAGGAACAGGTACTCCGGGGCGGGCAGCAGGGGAAAGTTGTTGCGTGGCACCGAGACCTCGAGTGTGCGGCCCTCGTCGAGGAACAGGTGGATGTACTCCGAGCCGCCCCGGCTGAGCCGGTCGTGACGGACGGCGACACGGTACGTGTCGAGGTCGGCCGGGTTCCCGCACAGCGAGTACTGCCGGGTCAGCCAGTTGGGCAGTGACAGATCGATGTGGGCGCCAGGTTCCCAGGGGGCCAGCGGGCCGTCGGCGCCGCGCAGGAGGAGCGAAACGGCCCCCTCGGCGACCGGCTCTGCCTTTTCAAGGATTGTTCGTTGCATGGCCATACCGCCTCAGTACAGGTGCCGGTAGTCGTCTTCGAGCATCTCTTCCAGCACCGTCGGATCCGCGTCGAGCCCCATCTGGTCGATGGCGATCTCGCCCATCGACGGCAGTTCCCCGGCCAGGGCCTGGCTCGCCGGATCCCACAGCCGGGAACGGATCAGCGCGCGTCCGCAGTGGAAGAAGACCTCCGTCACTTCCACGACGATCGCCAGCACGGCCTCCTTTCCTTCGGTACGCATCCGGGCGAGCACGTCCGGCTCGTCGGTGGGATAGGCACGACCGTTGACACGCAGCACTTCTCGCATTCCTGGGACGACGAACATCAGCCCGATCCCGTCGTTCTCGGCGAGATTGCGAAACGAGTCGGCCAGGTTGTTGCCCGGTCGGTCGGGGATGGCGAGCGTGCGCTCGTCCAGGACCTTGACGAATCCCGGATAGTCGCCGCGTGGTGAGCTGTCGGGGAGTCCCGTGGCGTCCGACGTGGCCATCGCCAGGAAAGGAGAATGGGCGATGAAACGGCGGCAATGCAGGTCCAGACGGTCGTGGACCTTGCGTTTGATCATGTCCTCGGGCTCGCCGATCCGGGCGCGCACCTCCGCAAAGGAAATGCGGCGCGGGCGGGCTTCGGGGATTACGTCGCTGCTGGTCATGGGATGGTTATGAACTGTCATTCGGTTTGCTCGCTACTCGCTCTCACACGGTTTACAAGGGGGGTCATGACGTCGGATGAACATCGAGTTCGGTAGCTGATCTGGTGGGGGTCACCGGACGGCGTCGTACGACAGCACGGCGTGCACGCCCCACGTGTCGTTGGCCACTTGGGTGATTCGCAGGTCGACGGCCACGCCGGCCAGGGCCGGCGCGGCCGTCCTGTCCAGATCGAAAAGTGAGCGCAGCCAGGCCGGCATGGCGTCCGGCGCATCCCCCGTCGCCACGTTCGAAGCCCTCCAGGGTCGTGCGGGCGAGCTCGACCGACCAGCGTGACGTGGCCGGTGACCTCGACGGCGTGCTTGAGGACGAGAGTGGTGAAGCACAGCACGTCCTCGCATGTTTCGACGGTCGCCTGGTCGGCCGGTCCAGGGAAGGCACCGGAGGCGGCGGCGAGCACGGTGCCGCCCAGGCTCGGGACCGGGCGGCGCGGGTCGTAGAGAAACGTGTCCGCCGTCGCCACCGGCGGTGTTGGCGCGGCCCCTCCCCGGTCACGTCGGCACCGCGGCCGCCGACGTCAGGGTGCCCGCTGTCGCGTGGCGTGCGGATGCGGATGCGGATGTCCACCGCGACCTCCTTCATGTCGTCGAGTGGATTCGACGTTAGGAAACGCAGCCGATTCACACCAGTGCAACCTTGATAGGTAGTACTTTCGCAAGTGATAATCCGGGATGGACTACGTCGATCTGAACCTCATCGAGGCGTTGGACGCGCTGCTCGCCGAGAGCAGCGTGACGAAGGCCGCGGCACGCCTGCACACCTCGCCACCTGCGATGAGCCGCGCTCTGGCCCGACTGCGCCGCACCTTCGACGACCCGCTCCTCGTGCGGGCCGGACGCGACCTCGTGCCCACCCCCCGGGCCCTGGAACTGCGCGGAGAGGTGCACGCTGTCGCCACCCGAGCTCGAGCACTGTTCGCACCGTCGAACACTGCCGATCCCCGAACCGCCGTGCGCACGTTCGACCTACAGGTCGACGACATGCTGTCCACGACCTTCATCCCGTCCCTCATCGACGACCTACGGACCCAGGCGCCCGGCATCTCCCTGCGGTTGCGGCCGGAGAACCTTGAGGACACCCCGGCCCTGCGCGAAGGACTGGTGGATCTGGAGATCGGGATCGTGCGTCCCGGTGACCCGGAGATCCGCTCGGAAACACTTCTCACGGAGACGCTGATAGGCGTTGTCCGGCCGGATCACCCACTCGCGAGGGCGAAAACCGTCACACCGCGGCGGTTCGCCGCCACCAACCACATCGTCGTATCGCGACGCGGCCGAGCCCGCGGCCCGATCGACGAGCGGCTCGCCGAACTGGGCCTGAGCCGACATGTGGTGGCCGTGGTCCCCGGCGTCGCGACCGCGCTGTTCCTGGCCCGCGAAACCGACGTCGTCAGCGTCGCCCCGGCCGGACTCGGACGGCCGATGCTGAACACACTCGACCTGCGCACGTTCCCGATCCCCCTGGTGCTGCCGCCCCTGACCATCGGCATGGCGTGGCACCCACGCAACCATCACGACCGCACGCATCAACTGCTGCGCGAACGGATCCGCCACATCATGACCACCGCTGTCGACGCAGCCGCGCAGGCGTGACTCGTTCTTCGGTCAGCTCCTCTTTCTCGGCGTCCCACCAGCGCGGTGGGAGGTCCGCGCGGTTGCGTTTGATCCCGTCCGCGGGGACTGGGCGGACGGGCTGGTGATCAGCCTCGCCGCTTTTCGGCCCGGGATCGCCCGCACAGCCTGGACTCCGACCATCCGAAAGTTGGACCCCGCCCCATCAGAGGGGTCAAGTGGCAGGTGTGTCAGGTCGGCTGCATCCCGAGGACCTGTTTCTCATCGGTTCGCCGCCCGGCGGCGCCGGCTCCGTGTCGGGGCCAAGGCTGTGCTGGACACGGCGAGAACGGAGAACAGGACCAGTGCGCATGCCGGGCCGAGTACGGTCCACGGCGCGAGCTCCACGTACGGCTGGTTCTCCGACAGGAGGCGGCCCCACTCCGCGGTGGGCGGCTGTTCGCCCAGACCGAGGAAGCCGAGGGAGGCCAGCACGAGGACCGTGGTGGGCAGGCGCAGGAGCGCGTTGCGCAGTACGGGGGGCAGCACGGCGGGCAGCAGGTGATGGCGGAGCAGATATGCGCGGTCGGCGCCGAAGGAGACGGAGGCAAGCATGTGGCCGCTGGCTCGTTCCTGTTCGTACAGTGCCGCGGCCTGGGCGGCGTAGGGGGTCCAGCCGACCAGGCAGACCGCGCACGCGGCACCCCAGACCGACGGGCCGGTCACCGCGGTCGTCAGCAGTGCGGCGAGAACCGCCGGCAGCGTCGACACCACTTCGGTCAGGCCCGCGCCCACCTGGGCCGCCATACCGAGCAACAGCCCGGTGACGGTGCACACCGCCGTCACGGCGAGAGCCACGCCCACCGTCCGCAGCGCCCCATGGCCCAATCGGGCCAGCAGATCACGGCCGAGCGAATCCGTGCCGAGTGGGTGCGCGGCCGAGGGCGGGAGCAGCCGAGCCGCCGTGTCCACGTGCAAGGGATCGCGGAGCAGTCCGGCGACGATCAGGGTGAGCAGGACTACGGCACAAACTGCGGCGACCCAGCGGGGGGAATGCCCTGATCGGAGGGCCGGCGTGTGCAGGGCGGGCAAGGCCCCGTCCCGCAAGGCAGGACCGAGGAGGGCTCGGCGCAAGGCCTGGATGAGGAGGCCGGCTGCGATACCGAGGACAACCAAGGCCAGTGTCGTGGTCTGCAGGGGCGGGAGGTCCTGGGCGATAGCGGCGTCCAGGGCGAGGCGGCCGAGCCCGGGAATGTTGAAGATCTTCTCCACCGCGACGGCACCGCCGACCAGGGCCCCACGGTGGGCAGGAGTTGTGGGTGCACACCGGCCAGCGTGCGACGCAGCGCGTGCCGGGCGATGTGGCCGGGCGCGAAACCGTAGGCGCGCCAGGTCCGGGCCCACGGTTCGTGGAAGGCCGCGGGCAGCGACTGGTCGAGCAAACCTCCGATCATCGCCCCGGAGGGGACACCCAGGGCGAGCGCGGGCAGCAGCATCGACGACGGCCCCTCCCATCCACTGGACGGGAACCAGCCCAGCCAGACGCCGAACACCGTGGCGAGGATCGAGGCGAGGAGGAACTTGGGCAGCGCGGCGAGGACTGCGGTCCCTGGGGCCCCTGTGCTCCCGGGCAGCCGGTGCCGGGAGCCCAGATACAGGGTGCGGGCGCTGACCAGTGCGGCGACCGCGATCGTGACCGCGAACGCGCCGAGCATCAGTGTGAAGGAGACCGCGAAGGCGCTCGTCACCTGGGGCAGGACTGGTTCGCCGGATACCCAGGAGGTGCCCGCGTCGCCCTGGGTCAGCCCACGCAGCCAGTGCGCGAGATGTGCGAGTGGTCCCTCGTCCAGGCCCAGTTGCTCACGTACGGCGGCCAACTGGGTGGGGGTCGGATCCTGGTCGGCGGAGCGGGCCCGCAGGACCGTCAGTGCGGGGTCGTTCCCGGACAACCAGGGCAGCAGGGCCACTGCCGTCAGCAGCGCCGCCCCGGCCGTGAGGCGGCCGAGGCCCGCACGCCATCGGGAGGGGCGGACGTCCACCCTGGCCGACATGCCTGATCATGTCGTCGACGAAGGTGACGTCCTCGCCACCGGCGTTGCCCCAGCCGTTGTTGAGACCCTGGGGCGCGACGAAGACGGCGCTGTTGTTCGCCAGCCGCTGGAGCCCGTAGTAGGCCCAGGTGCCGGTCTCCACGGTGCGGCCCGTGGCAACGTCGGAGGAGGTGCCGCCCAGCCAATGGAACCCGAAGACCAGCCGGTAGGGGCGGTTACGGTCGTAACCGTCCGGGATCCGCAGGATGAAACTCCGGTTCTTGCCACCGGTCTGAATCGTGTGCGTACCACTCGTCAGCGTAGGCACCTTGCCGCAACCGGGGGTCGCGGCAACGGTACGCACGGAGGCGGCAGCCGTGCCGGAGGCCGGTAGCACGGTGCTTCCCAGGGTCAGGACGAGCAGCACCGCGACCGCGGCGGGCCGTAAGAGGGATCTTGCCGTGGCGCTCACGTAACTCCCCTTTCCGAGAACAGGATGTGGCTGAATGTCGCGTACCTGACATGGCGGATGAGCGCAAGATTCGGCCATTCTCCCGATCGAAGTGCATTCCGCCACAGGGTCGTCCCGGACTACAGAGAGGCAGCGGAACATGTCAACACCCTGGGATTCAACGCCTCCGCAATCAAGGCAACAGCTCCGGACATGCGCCGACCAGGCGCGAGACCGCCCAAGGCGATCGGCTCCGACCGCTTCCGGCCCACCGACTGTGCGAAATATTTCGACATAGAGACCGAATCATGCGAGAGGTATTGACGGGCGGTACCGGGCTCCTATCATCCAGAGTGTTCGACGTGCCGATCGATCTCCGACATCGCGAAACGGCACGCGCCGCTCAGCCCTGGAGCTGTCGGCGGCTCCACGCGCCACCCACAACGGTCCGGCCGCGCAAGGAGAACGCCATGGATATGTCATGTCTGCGTCAACTTGGACTCAAGGGCGACGGCGGCGTGACTCGGCGGTCATGGTCGACGGGCTGACCATGAAGGGGACCACCGGCACCACCGGCACCACCGGCACCACCGGCACCACCGGCACCAAGAGGACGGTCGCCTCTGGCTGCGGGCGAACGCCGACATCCGTCCCCGGAGCGTCCCGGCCCGGCACCTTCTCCTACGGCACCGACAGCGTCACCTCCACCCGCCTGGGACCCGCTTCGCCATGGGCAACGACTGGCGGTTCTTCATGGGCTACCGGTCCGAGCTGTCCACCCCCTGAACCTTCCGCCCCTCCCTCCCCGCATACCGCACCCCGCACCCCGCACCCCGCACCCCGCACCCCGCACCCCGCACCATCCACTCGCACCCGACCGTACGAGGAGAAGCATGAATCCGCTGAAACGGATCGGCCGACGCCGAGCCTCGGTCCTGGGCCTGGTGGCCGTGGCCGCCCTGATCACGCCAGGCACCGCGACCGGCGCACCCGACGCGGCCAAGGCAGGCACCCCGGGGGTCCAGGCCGGCAGCCCGGAGGCCAAGGCCGGCACCCTGGGGGCCCAAGCGGCCCAGTCCGGCCGCTACTTCGGGACCGCCGTGGCCGCCGGAAGACTCGGCGACAGCACATACACCGGCATCCTGGACCGCGAGTTCAACTCGGTCACAGCCGAGAACGAGATGAAGTGGGACGCCACCGAGCGGTCCCGCGGACAGTTCACCTTCGGCGCCGCCGACCAGATCATGAACCGCGCGGCGGCCCGCGGTCAGCGCATGCGGGGCCACACGCTGGTGTGGCACTCCCAGCTGCCCGGCTGGGTCAGCTCCATCAGGGACGCGAACACGCTGCGCGGCGTGATGAACAACCACATCACCACGGTGATGAACCGCTACAAGGGCCGGATCCACTCCTGGGACGTGGTCAACGAGGCCTTCGCCGACGGCGGCAGCGGCCAACTGCGCAGCTCGGTCTTCCGGGATGTGCTGGGCAACGGCTTCCTGGAGGAGGCGTTCCGCACGGCCCGGACCGCCGACCCGGCGGCCAAGCTCTGCTACAACGACTACAACATCGAGAACTGGGGCGACGCCAAGACCCAGGGTGTCTACCGCCTGGTTCGCGACTTCAAGGCACGCGGCGTTCCCATCGACTGCGTCGGCCTCCAGGCCCACTTCGGCGCCGGCGGTCCACCCGCCAGCTTCCAGACGACGCTGACGAACTTCGCCGCCCTCGGCGTGGACGTACAGATCACCGAACTGGACATCGCGCAGGCCCCGACGACCGCGTACGCGAACACCGTCAGGTCCTGTATGAACGTGGCGCGCTGCACCGGCATCACGGTCTGGGGCATCCGCGACAGCGACTCCTGGCGCAGTGGGGAGAACCCCCTGCTGTTCGACCGCAACGGCAACAAGAAAACGGCCTACCAGTCAGCGCTCACCTCGATGGGCGGCACGGCCGCGACACGGCGGGCCGACGCCCGGTCGGCTGGCTCCCGTTCGCCCGGGTCCGCCGCCGCGCTGCCTTCCCGCTTCTCCTGGAGCTCCAGCGGGACGCTGATCTCACCGAAGTCGGACGCCACCCACAACATCGCCGGGATCAAGGATCCGACGGTCGTCCAGTACAACGGCAAGTACCACGTGTTCGCCAGTACCGCGAGCTCCTCCGGATACAACCTGGTGTACCTGAACTTCAGTGACTGGTCGCAGGCCGGCTCGGCCACGCACCACTATCTGGACCGCAGCGCCATAGGCACCGGCTACCGGGCCGCGCCGCAGGTCTTCTACAACGCGCCCCAACGCCTGTGGTACCTCGTGTACCAGACCGGCAACGCGTCGTACTCCACCAACCCCGATATCAGCAATCCGAACGGGTGGAGCGCACCGCGCAACTTCTACTCGTCGATGCCGGACATCATCCGCCAGAACATCGGCAACGGCTACTGGGTCGACATGTGGGTGATCTGCGACAGCGCCAACTGCTATCTGTTCTCTTCCGACGACAACGGGCATCTGTACCGCTCCCAGACGACCGTCGGCCAGTTCCCGAACGGCTTCACGAACACCGTGATCGCGGCCCAGGACTCCAAGTACGCCCTCTTCGAGGCGAGCAACGTGTACAAGGTGCAGGGCAGCAACCAGTATCTGCTCCTGGTCGAGGCCATTGGATCGGACGGCCGACGCTACTTCCGCTCCTGGACGACGACCAGCCTTGCCGGCTCCTGGACACCACTGGCCGCGTCCGAGAGCAACCCCTTCGCCAAGTCGAACAACGTCGCCTTCCCGTCAGGATCCTGGACCAGGGACATCAGCCACGGCGAGATGATCCGTGCCGGTTACGACCAGACCCTGACCATCCCCGCCTGCCGACTCCAGTACCTCTACCAGGGCATGAACCCCGACGCGGGCGGCGACTACAACACCCTGCCGTGGCGGCTCGGCCTCCTCACCCAGACCAACTCGACCTGCTGACCGACCGTCCCGTGGGGAGCGCGTCCGATGAGAGCGCTCCCCACCTTCACCGCCGGCCATCGGACGCATCCCTGTCAGAAAACGAGGTACCGTCATGCGCCGCAGACTGCTCGCCCTGATGGCAGCGCTCTCCTCGCTGCCGCTGGCACTCGTCGCCGCACCGTCCGCCCACGCGGCCGACCCGACGACCATGACCAACGGGTTCTACGTGGACCCCGACTCCAGCGCGAAGCGGTGGGCCACGGCCAACCCCGGCGACGGCCGGGCACCCGCGGTCAACGCCTCCATCGCCAACACGCCGACGGCCCGCTGGTTCGGCTCCTGGAGCGGCACCATCGGCAACGCCACCGGCGCGTACGCAGGCGCCGCGGACGCCCGGGACAAGCTACCCGTCCTTGTCGCCTACAACATCTACAACCGCGACTACTGCGGCGGGCACTCCGCGGGCGGAGCCTCCTCGCCGTCCGCCTACGCGAACTGGATCGCCCAGTTCGCGGGCGGGATCGCGAGCCGCCCGGCCGTCGTCGTCCTCGAACCGGACTCCCTCGGGGACTACGGCTGTATGAACCAGGCCCAGATCGACGAACGCGAGGCCATGCTCACCGGCGCGCTCACCGAGTTCAACCGCCAGGCCCCCAACACCTGGGTCTATCTCGACTCCGGCAACCCGGCCTGGGCGAGCGCGGCGACCATGGCCCGGCGCCTCCACGAAGCCGGCCTCCGACAGGCCCACGGCTTCTCGCTCAACGTCTCCAACTACCTGACCACGGCCGAGAACACCGCGTACGGCAACGCCGTCAACAGTGAACTCAACGCCCGGTACGGCTACACCAAGCCGTTCGTCGTGGACACCAGTCGCAACGGAAACGGCTCCAACGGCCAGTGGTGCAACCCCTCAGGCCGCCGGATCGGCGCCTCCACCCAGCTGGGCGGAGGCGCCGAGATGCTCCTGTGGATCAAGGTCCCGGGTGAGTCCGACGGCAACTGCGGCGCCGGAACCGGCTCCTCGGCCGGACAGTTCCTCCCCGAGGTCGCCTACAAGATGATCTACGGCTACTGATCCGGAACCGTCCGCCGCAGTTCCAGTACCGAGTCAGGGGCGAGAGCCTTCCTCCGGCTTCTCGAAGAAGAACTCGTGCTTCAAGAAAGGACACGTCGTACTCGTGGCCGGACTGCGGCGGCAGCGACCAGGACGCCTGGAACAGCCGCCACCCGTCGTGCAGCGCGGCGAGCGCGGTGGGGCAGGACGCTCGTCGCTGTCACCGGTCGCCGGACGGGACCGGCCGGCCCCGTCGTACCGGGAGCAGCCCAGCACATCGGAGCCGAGTGCCGACGTCGAGACTGCACCGACCGCCCAAGAGCGCCACAGATCCGGCTACGGGACATCCAACTCCTGATCTTGTGGGTCTCGGCCCGACGGTCCCGACGGTCCCGAATGCCAGGCCATGTGCGGCGGACCGGGGTCGGCAGAGACCGGTCCGCCGACCTTCGTCCGCACGGTCGGGGCGTCAGCCTCGACCGCGCCGCGTCTACCCCCACGGCGGCTCGACTCTTGGAGGTAGGGCCTCCGATGCCTTTCCTGCCATTCCCGTGCTGGGACGGTGCCGGAAACGCTGCCCCGTCGTCCTCTGCTCACCCCTGCCGCGCGTGGCAGGGGTGAGCAGCTGCGGTAGATGTGCTGCGCCTGCTGTCGAGCAAGGCGCACAGGCGCCGGCCCCGCTCAGCCCCGCACCCGACCCGGCGGTCAGGAACGCATCGGCCAGGGCGCCGTGGAGCGGAAGCGGACCTAGGCTGAAAGCTGGCGGCTGGAAATCATCCCTGAGGAGCACGGCTGTCCGGACGGAGGCGTGGCGCGTGGACATGGCCGGAAGACAGGATGTCCGCACTGCCGCGCTTGTGGTGGGCCCGGACGGCATGGTGAGCGGCTGGAGCGAGAGCGGGCGGCTGCTGCTGGGCTGGGCAGCGGAGGACGCCGTCGGGCGCCCTGTGACCGACCTGCTGGCCGCTCCCCCGCCACCCGGTTTCCCCGAGAATCACGGCAGCGGCCCCGACCACGCGGAGCTCATCCCTCTGCGCCACCGGGACGGCTCCACGGTGGACGCTCTGGTGTCGACTCACCCGCTGCTCGGCCCCGCGGGGCGGGCATTGGGCCACGTGGTGACCGTCCAGCGCTGGGAACGCCGACCGGTGATCGCCGACCTGGCCTTCGAGCAGTGTCCCTTCGCTCTGGGCGTCTATGACCCTGAGCTGCGGTTTCTATGGATCAACGCCTCCTCGGGCCGGGTGATCGCGCACTCCGAGGAGCAGGTGCTCGGTAAGAAGTACCGCGAGGTGCTTCCCGAATTCGACCGCTCGCTGTTTCCCGAAAGGGACGACAAGCCCTACACCGACCAGCTCTCCGAAGTGGCGAGGACGGGCAGGCCCGCGCGTCTCATCACCGTCTTCCGCCCGCGCGGCAGTGACTACGCCAACGCCTGGGCCACCAGCATGTGGCCCGTCCGGGATGCCGAGGGCAGGGTCCGCGCGGTCGCCAACTGGGGATTCGACATGAGCGCCGAGTACTGGGCCCGGCAGCGCCTGCTCATCCTCAACGAGGCCAGCGGCGGTATCGGCCAGACACTCGACGTGATCGGCACCGCCAGGGAACTGGCGACGACCCCGGTGCCGGGATTCGCCGACCTCGTCACCGTCGATCTCTTCGACGAGGTGCTGCGTGGAGAGGAACCGCCGCTTCCGCCCGCCTCCGGCGAAGCCATCACGCTCAGTCGCGCCGCCCAGCACAGTGCGAAGAGTGACACCGACCGGGCGCCCGGGCACCAGGTGCCGGTCAGTCACGCTCCCGGTTCCGTCGCCACCCGCTGCATCGCAACCGGCAGGTCCACGGTTCAGCTCGCGGCCGAGCCCGGCGAGGGCGGCGAATGGGCCTTCGGGCCCGGGCTAGCCTCCGACCCGGCCCACTGGCCGCCGGGCAACCCGTTGATCGACGAGTCCATCGCCGCGGATGGGCTGACCTGCCGGATCACTGTGCCGCTCCGGGCCCGCGGGGCCCTGCTCGGCGTCGTCGAGTTCTCCCGCAGCGACCGGCCCGAGGCTTTCACCGCCGACGACCTCATCCTCGCCGAAGAGCTGACCGCCAAGGCAGCCGTCGCCATCGACAACGCCCGCCGGTACTCGCGCGAGCGCACGACCGCGCTGACCCTGCAGCGCAGTCTGCTGCTGCAGCGGCTGCCGAGCCAGGAGGCGGTCGAGGTGGCATCCCGCTACCTGCCCGCCGGGACCGACGCGGAAGTGGGCGGTGACTGGTTCGACGTCATTCCGCTCTCCGGTGCCCGGGTCGCCCTGGTCGTCGGCGATGTGGTCGGTCACGGCCTGCACGCCTCGGCCAGCATGGGCCGGTTGCGCACGGCGGTCCGCACGCTCGCCGACGTCGACCTGCCGCCGGACGAGTTGCTGACCCACCTGGACGACCTGGTCGTCCACCTCGCCAGCGACTTCCAGCCCGCAGGCCGCTTCCAGCCGACCGGCGAGTTCGGGGCCACCTGCCTGTACACCGTCTACGACCCGGTCTCCCGCCGCCTCACAATGGCGAGCGCGGGTCATCCGCTACCGCTGATCATCTCCCCGGACGGCACCAGGACCCCAGCGCCCGCACAGCCGGGACCACCGCTCGGCATCGGCGGGCTGCCCTTCGAGGCGACCGAGCTCGAACTGCCCGAGGGCAGTCTGCTCGCCCTCTACACCGACGGGCTGGTGGAGAGCCGTGAACGCGACGTCGACCAGGGGGTCGACGAACTGCTGCGGGTCCTGAACCATTCGACCACCACACTGGAGGGCCTCTGCGACACGGTGATGGACGCCATGCTTCCCGAACACCGCACCGACGACGCCGCCCTGCTGCTCGCTCGCACTCACGCGCTGGATCCCCAGCATGTCGCCGACTGGGACGTCGAGCCCGACCCCGCACAGGTGCCGCGTGCCAGGAAGTTCGCCCTCGGCCAACTGGAGGCCTGGGGCCTGGAGGAGGCGTCATTCGTCACCGAACTGGTTGTCAGTGAGCTGGTCACCAACGCCATCAGATACGGCGAGCCCCCGATCAGGCTGCGCCTGATTCGCGATGCCTCCCTGATCTGCGAGGTCTCCGACGCCAGCAACACCGCACCGCACCTGCGTCGGGCGCGCGCCTTCGACGAGGGCGGCCGGGGCCTGCTGCTCGTCGCCCAGCTCACCCAGGGCTGGGGCACCCGGCACACCACCGACGGCAAGACGATCTGGTGCGCACAGACCCTCACCGAGCCCGAGCCACGATGAGGGCCGAGCCCGGCGGGCCGTGGCCGGGCTCCCGGCAGGGCGGCGATGGCCTGCGCTACGCGGCCCCGCCACCGCGCCTCAGCCCGCCTTCGAAACCCGGATCGTCGAGGGGCACGTCGAGGGGTGCCTGCGCCAACACGACGGGGAAGAGCCTGTGGGCGAGGGCCGGACGGACCGGTAGACGAGCGGTCGCACCGTCCCCGGCCGCACGGGCTCGTGCGGCGGGACACGAGTGATCGCGCCAGGCCGCAGAGAGGTATTTCCGAAGACGACGACCCGGCCGGGTGGTGCACGGACGCACCGCACCACCCGACGCGAGTTGTCCGGCAAGACCCTCGCCACCCCGGCGGGTTTTCCAGGGCCCGCGCCTTTGCGAGCATCCCGAGGACGCGTTCCCTCACTGTGTGCCGGGCTCCTCGGGCGAGCCGTCGCACGCCAAGCGCAGGGCTACACCCATTGCTGGTAGATGCTTCCGTTGCAGGCTACGAGCCGGACACCCTGGGACACGCTGCCATCGAGGCACCGTCCGGACTGCACATGCCTGATCTCGCCCGTGGAGACGGTGGGACGCCACTTCTGGTACGTGCTTCCGTTGCAGGCCACGAGACGGACCCCCTGGGAGACACTGCCGTCGAGGCACCGTCCGGACTGGTAATGCCTGATCGGAGCGCTGCTGTCCCAGAAGTAGTCCCACTTCTGGTAGGAGCTCCCGTTGCAGGTGTTGAGACGGGCCCCCTGGGAGACACTGCCATCAAGACAGTGATTGGCGTAAGCCAGATTGTCCCAGGTGTTCCAGACGGTTGCCGTTGCCTGAGCAGGTGCGGCAAGCAGGGCGGTCATGGCCAGTGTTGCAGCCGTTCCCCCAGCCAGCGCTGTCGCCCGGGACAGGGCATGCTTGATCATCGGCGTTCTCCTTTTTGATCGGTGAGCACTTCGGCCGACGGGCGAAGGCGGCGTACCTCCAGCAGTTCGGCACCGAGCGCATCCTTTGGACACGTCAACGCCATGAATGCTCCGGGCCGCCGGCATGGGCGGCTACGCCCTTAAGCCCTGGCTTAAGGGCCCACAGCCACGGTGCGCGGCGCTATCGCTATCGGTTCCCGTCCAGCAGTTCCCGGCCCAGGGCGCTGGCCATGTGCAGTACGGAACCACCGTGTCGGCTGGTGGTGATGAGGCGTGCCTCGCGCAATGCCTTGGTGTGCTGGCTGACGGCCGCCGGGGAGACACCTAGTCGCGCGGCCAGTTCGGTGGTGTTGCAACCGTCGGCGGCCACGCGCAGCGCGGCGGCCCGGGTACGTCCGAGCAGGGAGCCCAGGGGGTCGTCGGTCACGGGGCCCCTGGGATGCCACAGCGCGGCGCCGGTGGCCGGGTCGGTCACCGCCGGTACGGTGAGCCGCGGCACCGACGCATCGTCGTACGGGTCGTACAGCAGGCTGAACTGACGCCAGGAGAACAGAGTTGGCACCAGGACCAGCCCTCTGCCGCCCAGGTGAATCTCGACCGGGCGCGCGTAGCGTATCTCCAGCACGGGCGGGCGCCAGCGCACCAGCGGAGGACTCAGAGCGGCCAGCAGGGCGTCGACTCCCCCTTCGAGGAACGTGCGGGCGTACTGCGCCCGCACGACGTCCAGCTGTGACTGGGAAGCTGCCCAGTGCGGCGCGACGGCCACTCGGTGACAGGCCACGAGGCCGGCCGCCAGTAACCGCCGGGCATCGGCGTCCCCCTCGGCGACGGCCCGCGCCCACGGCATGTGGGCGGGGCGGACGGTGACGGCTTCCAGTTCGCGGCGTACCAGGGTGCGCGGTGCCCGCAGCAGAGCCTCCACGGCGTGGTCGATGTCGGGCGAGTCACCGGCCAGCGCCAGCAGGTCGAGGCCCGGGCCCCGGGCCGGCAGCAGTGCGGTGAGTGGCCCGGCGTCCTCGCCCAGCCGGCCGGCCACCGTGGCGCGCCACCGTTGAAAGGGCAACGGGAGGGAACGCCCGCACAGCATCTCCAGGCTGTAATACGTCTCCGCGGCGGCCCCGATGGTAGTGGCCACCCGGGTACGGGCGAGATCCTCCGCGGTGAAATGGATGCGCAGCACCACAGACCTCCGTCACGGAGCGGGGACACCTGCAGGCGTGGTGCCAGTCCCGGCCGCCGCCTCCGTGGCGACCGTGAGATTGTCGGACGGGACGAGCGGGGCCTGCAACGCCCTTTCCGGACCTTTGGCCACGCAGCGTTCACTGGGTTTCGGTTGGCGTGAGAGTCTGCGCATCCCGCCGCCCGGGACAACTCGCATGCGGGCCGCCGGACTCGTCCCGGCGTGGGCGCAGCGGGGGCGGCGCCGCGTGCGGGGGTGTAGCGCGCAGGGGGCGAGCCGAGGTTTGCCGGTTCTGGGTGCCGAAGGTGGACCAGAGGGCTGCGGTCAGCAGGAGAAGCGCGCCGAAGACGAGGTGGACCGGCCTGCCTACGAAGTGGCCGAAGAGGAAGCCGGTGGCGAGGATCGCCCCTGCGCTGACGACGCGGATGGCGGAGTCGAGGAGCCCGTGCCGGGTGCTGGGCAGGGCGGCGGGGGCCCCGAGCCGGAGGAGGAGTCCGAACCGGCCGGCGAGCCCTGCCGCAACACCTCCACCACGTCTGGGGTTACGCCTCCCTGCCCGTCTCGCTCTCCGCGCGCGGATCACGGGTGAGCTACCCTCCGCGCATGCGCGAACAGTTCACCGGCTGGCCGGAGCAGGCCATGGACGTGTTGTGGCAGCTCCAGGGCGAGCCGACCCAGGCGATCCGCGAGCGCTGCCGCGCGGACCGCGAGCGCCTGGTCCGGCAGCCGATGATCGCCCTGCTCAACGAGGTCGCCGACACCGACCCCCGGTACGAGGACTTCTCCGTCTGGCACTACCGCACCGACTCCTGGTGGTGGCAGCACCAGAGCGCGGTGATCCGGCTCGCCCGCAAGATCGAGATCGGTCTCCGGTTCGACCTGGACGGCCTGCGGATCCAGGGCGCCTGGTGGTACCCCGATCCCGGCCAGGTGGACACGTTCCGCAAAGCCGTCGCCTCCGAGGGCAGCGGCCGCGAACTGTCCGCCATCGTCGAGGACGTACGGAAGAAGGGCTACGACATCTCCGGGGACGTGATGAAACGCCCCCCGCGCGGCTATCCGACGGACCACTCCCGTACGCACCTGCTGCGCCACCGTTCGCTGATCGCCGCCCGACCCCTCGGCTGCGACCAGTGGCTGCACACCCCCGAGGCGGTCGACCGGGTCCTCTCGGCCGCCGCCGACCTGGACGCCCTGCTGATGTGGCTGGTCCGCCACGTGAAGCGCACCGCCTGACATCACGAGGGCGCCGCGCGGCACGGGAGCAACCACACCCGTGCCGCCAGCCCCCGCCCTCGGAAGATGCGCACCCTCAACACCGACCGGACGTCCGTCGCCCGACAGGAGCACCGGGCGTCGCGCAACTTGCAGTGTCCCGGACGTTTCTCTCCCTGATGACCCGTCATCGACGTGCAGGCCTACGGCGCCGACAGACTCCCGGGCGGGCCGGCTTTCGGCGCCGACCGTCCCCTCGGCCCACTCGGGCCTTCGACCACGGAGCCGGGGGCGGCGCCGGCGGCTACGGCCCTTGCTGTCGCTCCGTGCACAGGTCGGCTGTGCTGCCCCGAGGACCTGCGCGCCGCCTCGGATCACCTCACGGTTCTGCTCGGCTTCGAGGACGACGCGGCTGCCTGAACATGCCGGATGGCCGTGAGAGAAACCTGCTTCACGATCAGCGTAAACACGTTCTGACCTGCTGTGATCTGTGGATCTAGAATCTGCTCCCCATCATAACGTCATGTACGTCCTGTACATTTTTACAGGATCTCTCCCGGAGGAGGCGTGTGTCATGACCCGACCGTCCGCCCGCTACGTCCTGCCCCAGTTCACCGAGCGCACCAGTTCGGGGACGCGGACCATGGACCCGTACTCCAAGCTCCTCGAAGAGCGGATCGTGTTCCTCGGGACGCCGATCGACGACACCTCGGCGAACGACGTGATGGCTCAGTTCATGCACCTGGAGTACCAGGCGCCCGACCGGGACATCTCGCTCTACATCAACTCCCCCGGCGGCTCGTTCAGCGCGATGACGGCCGTCTACGACACGATGCGGTTCGTCAGCTGCGAGGTGGAGACGATCTGTCTGGGGCAGGCCGCGTCGGCCGCGGCGGTGCTGCTGGCGGCGGGCACGCCGGGCAAGCGGTACGCGCTGCCGGGCGCCCGCGTGCTGATCCACCAGCCGTCGTTCTCCGAGCCGGTCCAGGGGCAGGCGTCCGACCTGGCCATCCAGGCCGACGAACTGCTGCGTACCCGTGCGCAGTTGGAGGAGTTGCTCGCTCAGCACACAGGGCAGAGCCGGGAGCGGATCTCGGTGGACATCGAGCGGGACAAGATTCTGGATGCCCCGGAGGCCCTTGAGTACGGGCTGGTCGACCGGATCGTCCCGAGCCGCAAGTCGACCCTCGGCACATCCGGCGCGAGGTGAACCGGCCGTGCTCCCGCCCGAGTTGCCCCCGCTGCCGGCGCTGACCCGGGCCGAGGCCGAGTTGATCGACCGTTACCTGGAGGTGGTCGACCTGATCGGCCGCATCAACCCGGCACACTCCGGCGACACCTACCGCGGACTGCGCGCGGCCCAGGCGCTGGTCGGCAGGGCCTCAGCGCTGCGCGACGCCCTGACCCTGATGCACCAGCGGGGCGAACACGAGGTGCACGCACCGACCCTGGCACGGGCCCTGCGCATCCTGGACGGTGAACGCCGGGCGGGCCGGGTCGCCCTGCCGCCCGGCTCCGGCACCTGACGTACGCCCGCCGGCCCGGCGTCACGCAGGGATTTGACGAGCCGTCCGGGCCGGAACCGAAACGGACCAGACGGTGTACCCCCGGATGGCGTATTCGCGGCTGTACTTTCCGACCCCCCGGAGTTGCGCAACGCGCGTACCTCCGGGGCGGAATCAACCATTCCGGTGCTGGTGCGGAGGTCCTCAGGACCCTCGACACCCCTCCATAGAAAGGGCTGTCCACCCGAATGGGTGAGTGGTGAGTAAGCCCACAAAGCACCGATTCCGCTCGGCTTTTGGCACATCAGTGCGTCAAGATCCCTTCCGACGACAAGCCCCCGCCAGAAGCGGCGGGGCGGTCCGGGCGGACGCCGAGTCCTGCCGCTGCCCGGATGACCGGTCGACAGAAGTGCATCGGCAGGAGTGGAGGACCCAGGCACGACGGGCCGCCGGAGAGATCCGAGTGGTCCTTGGGGTGAAGCCGCAGCAGCGGCCGGGCAACTTCGCCAGCCCGAATCCGACAGGTCATCCTTCACAGGCGGCTGACGAAGGGTTGCGCATGACTGCGCTCAATCGTGTCCCGTCGCTGTTCAGCAGGGCCGGTACGGCATCGGTCCTCACCATCGCCGCTGTCGGCGGTGGCATCGTGGCACCGGGCTTCGCGTCCGGCGCGGAAGCGGCCACTCACGCGACAAAGGCACTTCAGGTGGCGGCCTCCAAGAAGGGCTCCCCCTACAAGTACGGCGCCGCAGGGCCCAAGCGCTTCGACTGCTCCGGCCTCACGCTCTACTCGTTCAAGAAGGCCGGCAAGAGCCTGCCCCGCACGGCGGCGGCCCAGTACAACAAGACGAAGCATGTTTCCTCTTCGAGCCGCAAGCAGGGGGACCTGGTCTTCTTCCATTCGGGCCGGAACGTCTACCACGTGGGCCTCTACGCCGGGAAGGGCCGGATCTGGCACTCCCCGAAGACCGGGGACGTGGTGAAGCTCCAGAAGATCTGGACGAAGAGCGTCTGGTACGGCCGCGTCAGGTGATCTTGCCCACGGGGTGGCCGCGGGGATCCCCGCGGCCACCCCGTGAGGGGCCGGACGTGATTTCGGCGGCTGAGTGGTTACTCGTTCACCTATGGCCGAACCGCATCACCACGAGGAGCGCAACGAGACCCGCCTTGAGCGCGCCGACCGGAACTTCAACGAGCTCCTGCAGGAGCTGCGGGTCACCCAGACCGGCGTCCAGATCCTCTTCGCCTTCCTGCTGACCCTCGCCTTCACCCCGCGGTTCCCGTCCCTCGACACGGTGCAGCGCACCACGTACGTGGTCACGCTGCTGCTCTCGGTGCTGGCGGCGGCGCTCTTCACAGCGCCCGCCGCCCTGCACCGCCGGCTGTTCCGGAGGGGCGCCAAGCCCCAGATCGTGAATGCTTCGTCCCGTCTCGCGCAGGTCGGCCTGGCCGTGCTCGCGCTCGCGCTCTCCGGTTCCGTGCTGCTCGTCGTGGACGTGGCGGTGGGCCGGACCGAAGGCATCGTGGCGGGGGTGACCACGCTGGCCCTGTGCACCGGCCTGTGGGAGGTCATGCCGTATCTGGTGAAGCGGGCCGTGGACAAGGACTCGGACGACAGGTAGCCCGCGCCGGTGGCGGTGGCGAGGCTCAGTCGGCCCGTGCCGGCTCCGCCGGTGCCGTCCAGGGCAGCACGATGGACACGGTCTTTCCGCCCTCTCTGGTGGGCAGGACCGTGAGCTTGCCGCCCCACTCCGCGGTCAGCCATCGGATGATGACCATGCCGCGACCGTTGTCCTGCTGGACGGCCGCGGGCAGCCGTTTCGGAAACCGCGGGTGGCTGTCGGTCACCCCGATGCGCAGTTGTTCGTCACGGTCGAGCTCGATGTCCACCGTGAAGGTGGGTGACAGCCCGAAGGTGTGCTGTACGGCATTCGTGGCAAGCTCGGAGACGATGAGCCGGACCGTGTCGGCGGCCTCCGAGTCGGACGGAAGTCCCCATTCGGCCAGGACGTCGGTGACGTACGACCGGGCGGCGGAGACCGAGGCGGGATCGCTCGGCAGAGTGACGGATGCTTCCTGGCGGTCTGCCATGCGACGTCGTCCCTTTCCCACGGGACCGGAGTCCGACCGAAGCGGATGACTTCGAGCGCGGTCCCGAACTGGTGCTTGCGCCAGAGTGCCATCACCTCGGCGTTCACGGTGCCGATCCACCAGGATATGCATATATCTGTCCCTCGAAGCGGTGAACTCTGCGACGCTCGACCGTATTTGGGCGGCCACCCGGTTTGTCCTCTACCGTCGGCGTGACGCCGGGCGCCATAGCGTCCGCGCGACGGTCGGAAGGAGACGGCCATGCAGTACGGCCCCGCGGTGCACCGACGGAAACTCGGCGCCGAACTGCGGGCCCTGCGCGCCCTCGCGGGCCTCACGAGCGGTGAGGCGGCCCAGCTCGTCGGCTGGCACCAGTCGAAGGTGAGCCGGATCGAGACCGGCCGCAGCGGGGTCAAGCCCGCGGACGTACGGCTGCTCCTGGAAGCGTACGACGTCCGGGACCCGGAACTGCACGAGTTGCTCGTCGTGCTGGCGGGCTCGGACGACGACGGCCGACAGCGCTGGTGGCACGCCTACCGGGGCCTCCTGCCGTCGACGTACAGCGACTTCATCAGCCTGGAGTCGCAGGCCGGCGCGATGCGCACGCTGGAGAACTCCGTCGTGCCGGGCCTCCTGCAGACGCCGGAGTACGCCCGGGAGGTGACACGGGCCGCTGTGGGCGGGGCGCCCGACGGCAAGGGCGACGCGCTGGTGGAGGTACTGGTGAAGGTCCGCCTCGCACGTCAGGACGTGCTCCGTTCGAACACACCGCTCCGGCTGAGTGCCGTTCTGGACGAGGCGGTGCTGCGGCGGACCGTCGGTGGACCGGAGGTCATGGCGCGGCAGCTGGACCGGCTCCAGGAGGCCGCGCACCTTCCTCACGTGCGGATTCAGGTGCTTCCTTTCGGAGTTGGGGCCCATGTCGGAGTCACCGGGCCCTTCGTAATTTTTTCGTTTCCGAACAGATCTGATCTGAATGTGGTTGTTCTCGACCACTTGACGAGTAGCCTTTATCTCGAACACAAAGCAGACCTCCGGGCCTATGGCGAGGCCTTCAACGCCCTTCAGGTCCACGCCCTTTCGCCCGAGGACACGTTGGATTTCATCGCCGGTGTAGCTGACGGCACATGAGGAGGCACCATGCCCGCAATGCCTCGGTACTTACCTTCCAGCACGCGTCTGCCCGGTGTGCTGTGGCAGCGCAGCAGCCACAGCACGGGAATGAACAACTGCGTCGAGACGGCCCGTCCGGGCTCCGGCCCATGGGCCGGCCTGCTCGCGGTGCGCGACTCCAAGAACACGTCGGGGCCCGCCCTGCTCTTCGCCCCGGCGGCCTGGGAGGGGTTTATCGGCGCGCTTCGATGATCACGCCCACGGCCCGGTCGAGCTGCGCGTCGGTGAGATCCGCGCGGGCGGTGAGCCGCAGCCGTGAGATGCCGTCCGGCACCGACGGGGGACGGAAACAGCCGACGGCCAGACCCGCCTCACGGCAGTCCGCGGCCCAGCGAAGTGCCTGTTCCGGGGAGGGGGCGCGCACGGAGACGACCGCGGCGTCCGGCCGTACGGCTTCGAGGCCCTCAGCCGTCAGGCGCGCGTACAGAGCCGTCGCCACCGCACGTGCGCGTGCGGCCCGTTCCGGTTCCCCGCGCAGCAGACGCAGGGCCGCCAGGGCCGCGCCCGCCGCCGCGGGGGCCAGACCGGTGTCGAAGATGAAGGTACGGGCCGCGTTGACCAGGTGGTCGATGACGGGGGCCGGTCCGAGGACGGCGCCGCCCTGGCTGCCGAGCGACTTCGACAGCGTGACGGTGGTGACGACGTCGGGCGCGCCCGCGAGCCCCGCCGACCAGGCGGCGCCCCGCCCGCCGTCACCGAGGACGCCCAGACCGTGCGCGTCGTCCATCACCAGGGCCGCGCCGGGTGTGCCTGGTTCGCCGGATTCCCGGCAGGCGGCGGCCAGTTCCGCCAGCGGGGCCGCGTCGCCGTCCACCGAGAAGACCGTGTCGGAGACGACGATCGCGGGCCCGGTGCGCGTGCCCAGCGCCTTGCGGACGGCCTCGGGGTCGGCGTGGGCGACCACCTGGGTGGTACCGCGCGCCAGCCGGCAGCCGTCGATCAGCGAGGCGTGGTTGCCCGCGTCGGAGACGATGAGGGAGCCGTGCGGCGCGAGCGCGGTGACGACTGCGAGGTTGGCCGCGTAGCCCGATGAGAAGACGAGGGCGGACTCGAAGCCGCAGAACGCGGCCAGCTCGTACTCCAGTTCCGCGTGCAGTTCGGTCGACCCGCTGACGAGCCGGGATCCGGTGGCGCCGCCGCCCCATGCCCGGGCGGCCCGCGCGGCGGCCTCCGTGACCTCGGGGTGCCGGGCCAGGCCCAGATAGTCGTTTCCGGCGAGGTCGAGGAGCGTGGAGTCGGCGGCGCGGGGACGCAGAGTGCGGACGAGTCCGGCCCGGCGGCGCGCCCGCGCCTGCTCGTCGATCCACTCGAACGGCGATCGGGTCATGTGTCCTCCGGGCCATGACGTGAGGGTGTCCCATGGGGTCCCGACACATGACCTTCCGCCCGGCCGTCCCCACTGCCTTTTGTAGGCAACGCACAGACCCTAGCGGGATCACCAGCCGCCCATGATGTGGCAATACCCACACGTCGAACCGTCTCTGTTGTCCGGTCCCTCCTTGGCCCGGCGCGGTCGGATAGGCCAGGATCGGACCTCATGGACCTGCTGAACACGCTGGTGGACAAGGGGCTTCGGCGCGAGCTGCCGACCCGCGACGAGGCACTGGCCGTGCTGGCCACCTCCGACGAAGAACTCCTCGATGTGGTGGCCGCGGCCGGCAAGGTACGCCGGCAGTGGTTCGGCCGGCGGGTGAAACTCAACTACCTCGTCAACCTGAAGTCGGGCCTGTGTCCCGAGGACTGCTCCTACTGCTCACAACGGCTCGGCTCGAAGGCCGAGATCCTGAAGTACACGTGGCTGAAGCCCGACCAGGCCTCCCAGGCCGCTGCCGCGGGGCTCGCGGGCGGCGCCAAGCGGGTCTGTCTGGTGGCGAGCGGACGCGGCCCGACGGACCGTGACGTCGACCGGGTCTCGGACACCATCAGGGCGATCAAGGACCGGCACGAGGACGTCGAGGTGTGCGCCTGTCTCGGTCTCCTCTCGGACGGTCAGGCCGATCGGCTGCGCGAGGCGGGGGCGGACGCCTACAACCACAACCTCAACACCTCCGAGAAGACGTACGGGGACATCACCACCACCCACACCTATGCCGACCGGGTGGACACGGTCCGGAAGGCGCACGCCGCGGGCCTGTCCGCCTGCTCAGGTCTGATCGCCGGTATGGGCGAGAGCGACGAGGACCTCGTCGACGTCGTCCTCGCGCTGCGGGCGCTCGACCCGGACTCGGTGCCGGTCAACTTCCTGATCCCGATGGAGGGCACCCCGCTCGCCAAGGAGTGGCACCTCACGCCGCAGCGGTGTCTGCGGATCCTCGCGATGGTCCGGTTCGTCTGCCCGGACGTCGAGGTGCGGATCGCGGGCGGCCGCGAGGTCCATCTCCGTACGATGCAGCCCCTCGCCCTGCACCTCGCCAACTCGATCTTCCTCGGCGACTACCTCACCAGTGAGGGACAGGCGGGCAAGGTGGACCTGGACATGATCGCGGACGCCGGGTTCGAGGTGGAGGGCTCGGGCGAGGTGACGCTTCCGGAGCACCGGGTCACCGCGCACGGAGGCTGCGGCTCGCACGCGGAGACCGGGTGCGGTTCGGGCGCGGAAACGGGGTGCGGTTCGCACGAGGGCGCCGGCCGCGGTCCCTGCGGCCCGGCCGGCGAGGAGCGCGCCCCGGAGGAACCGGTCTCCGGGCCGACGCGGGTCTCCGAGGCGCGTACGGACCTGGTCGCGGTACGCCGTCGGGGCGCCGGAACGGATCTCGCGCCCAATGCCTGATCTGCCCCCGCCCGGCCTTTCCGTGCCCAGCCCGTCCGTAACCAGCCCTTCCGTGTCCAGCCCCTCCCTGCCGGACCCTTCCGTCCGTGAGCTGCTCGATCTCGACCGACAGCATGTGTGGCATCCGTACGGGCCGATGCCCGGCCGGCAGGAACCGCTCGTCGTGGAGTCGGCGAGCGGGGTGCGGCTGCGGATGGCCGGCGGGGGCGGCGAGCTGATCGACGGCATGTCGTCCTGGTGGTCGGCGATCCACGGCTACAACCACCCCGTGCTCAACGAGGCGGCCCGCGACCAGCTCGGCCGGATGAGCCATGTGATGTTCGGCGGGCTCACGCACGAGCCGGCCGTACGGCTGGCGAAGCGCCTTGTCGACATATCACCCGAAGGGCTGGAACACGTCTTCCTGGCCGACTCCGGCTCGGTGTCCGTCGAGGTCGCGGTCAAGATGTGCCTCCAGCACTGGCGTTCGCTCGGCCGCCCGGCCAAGCGGCGCCTGCTCACCTGGCGCGGCGGCTATCACGGCGACACCTGGCAGCCGATGTCGGTGTGCGATCCCGAGGGCGGGATGCACGAGCTGTGGCAGGGCGTGCTCCAGCGGCAGGTGTTCGCCGACGCGCCGCCGGTCGCGTACGAGGAGTCCTACGCCGACCACCTGCTTTCGCTGATCGAGCGGCACGCGGACGAGCTGGCGGCGGTGATCGTGGAGCCGGTGGTGCAGGGCGCGGGCGGGATGCGGTTCCACTCCCCCGCGTATCTGCGGGTGCTGCGCGAGGCGTGCGACGCCCACGACGTGCTGCTGGTGTTCGACGAGATCGCGACGGGCTTCGGACGCACGGGGACGCTGTTCGCGGCCGGGCACGCCGGGGTGACGCCGGACGTGATGTGTGTGGGCAAGGCGCTGACCGGCGGATATCTGACGATGGCGGCGACGCTGTGCACCTCGCGGGTCGCGGAGGGGATCTCACGCGGAGAGGTACCGGTCCTCGCCCACGGCCCGACCTTCATGGGCAATCCCCTCGCCGCCGCCGTGGCCTGCGCCTCGATCGATCTTCTCCTCGGCCAGGACTGGCAGACCGAGGTCAAGCGCATCGGGACGGGGTTGCGGGACGGTCTGGCGCCGGCCGCTGAACTGCCGGGTGTCCGGGACGTACGCGTCCTCGGCGCCATCGGGGTCGTGCAGTTGGACCACGAGATCGACATGGCGGCGGCGACCCGGGCGGCGGTGCGCGAGGGCGTGTGGCTGCGCCCGTTCCGGGACCTCGTGTACACGATGCCGCCGTACGTCACCGTGGACGCCGATCTGGCGCGGATCACGGCGGCCGTGTGCGCGGCCGCGCGGGAGGGCTGACATGACGGTACTGGTGATCACGGGGACGGGCACGGAGGTGGGCAAGACCGTCGCGACGGCCGCCGTGGCCGCGGCGGCCGTCGCGGCCGGGCGCTCGGTGGCCGTCCTCAAACCCGCGCAGACGGGCCTGCTGCCGGGTGAGCGCGGGGACGCCGACGAGGTGGCGCGGCTCGCGGGCGCGGTCACGGCCGTCGAACTCGCGCGCTATCCCGAGCCGTTGGCCCCTGCCACGGCGGCCCGGCGGGCCGGTCTCGCGCCGGTGCGGCCCGAGCAGATGGCGGAGGCCGCGGGCAAGCTGGCCACCGAGCACGACCTCGTGCTGGTGGAAGGTGCGGGCGGGCTGCTCGTACGGTTCGCCGACGAGGGCGGCACCCTGGCGGACGCGGCACGGCTGCTGGGCGCTCCGGTGCTGGTGGTCGCCTCCGCCGGGCTCGGCACGCTCAACACCACTGAACTGACCGCCCGCGAACTGCGCTCACAACGGCTCGACCTGCTCGGCGTCGTCGTGGGCAGTTGGCCGAACGACCCCGACCTCGCGTCCCGCTGCAACCTGGCGGACCTCCCGAGGGTGGCGGGGGCACCCCTGCTGGGCGCGCTCCCCGAAGGCTCCGGCCGGCTCACGCCCGCGGCTTTCCGTGCCACAGCGGCAAGCCGGCTGGCACCACGCCTCGGGGGAACATGGGACGCACGGTCCTTCACCGCTGCGGCGCAGCGCCCGTAGAGGGCGCAAGGGCGCAAGGGCGTAAGGGCGCGGGGAACTGCGCGACGGGCCACACCCACCCCGCAGACAACAACCGGCCACAACCGCCCCGCGGACAACAAACGGCATCCGGACGGGACCGCGGTGCGAACGGCAGGTCGACGGACGGGTGAGCGAGGCCCTCCGGGGGGAGAATCGCGGTAGGTCCACGCCCCAACGGGAGGCCTCATGCGACCGCGCGGCTCCAGAATCGCCAAGACCGGCACGCTGACTCCGGCTCCGGTGCACCATCCGCTGTTCGCCCGCTTCTACGCCCGGCTCAGTGTGGCGGCGGAGCCGACGATCGGCGTCCATCGCGACGAGCTGCTCGCCGGGCTCTCCGGCCGGGTCATCGAGATCGGCGCGGGCAACGGGCTGAACTTCGCCCACTATCCGGGCACGGTCTCGGAGATCGTCGCGATCGAACCCGAGCGGCGGCTGCGACAGCTGGCCGTGACCGCGGCCCTGCGCTCGGACGCGCCGGTCGACGTGGTGCCGGGGGTCGCGGAGGCCCTGCCGGTCAAGAGCGAGGCGTTCGACGGAGCCGTCGTGTCGCTGGTGCTGTGCAGCGTACGAGACGTGCCGCGGGCCCTCGCCGAGATCCGCCGCGTCCTGCGCCCGGGCGGCGAGCTGCGTTTCTTCGAGCACGGCAGAGGCGGCGGCCGCGCGATGCGGGCCGGTCAGAGCGTCCTGGACCGCACGGTCTGGCCGCTGCTGTTCGGCGGCTGCCACGTGGGCCGGGACCCGGTCGGCGCGATCCGGGACGCGGGGTACGAACTCGGCCCCTACCGACAGCTGTCGGTGCCCGACAAAGGGCCGCGGACACCGAGTTCGTACTGCGTGCTGGGCACCGCTCGCCGCCCGTCCGCCCCTCCTGAAGCAGGTGAGCCGGTGAGCCCGTGAGTCCGTGAGGCGCTGAACCACCGAGACACAGAGCCGCTGAGTCACTGAGTCACAGAGCCTCTGAGTCACTGAGCCTCACAGGCTCCACTGGCGCAGCTCGCGCGCGATGTCCTGCACCGTCGCCTCGCCGGTCTTGACCAGCCTGGCCAGATCGCGGACCTGCTCGGGCGAGGTGACGACCTTCAGGCCGCTGGCGACGAGGTAGGCGTACGCGACGGCCATGGCGAACATCGCGTTCGAGCGTTCGAGCGCCGGGACGTGCAGCAGCAGCTGGAGCAGCGCGGCGGCGCGGGTGTGCGGGGTGTCGTAGACGGGGACGCCGAAGATCTCGGCCTCGTGGCGGCCGACGGCGGCGACGAGGGCTCCCCAGTCGGCGACCTGGGGGTCTCCCGGCGTCTTCTGCTCGGCGACCATGAGGAGCCAGGCGAGGTCGACTCTGATGTTCAGTGGTTCGTTCAAGAGCTCAGCGTCGGCCTTCTCTGTTCGTGCCGAACTCCTCGGCGAAGACGGACTCGTACTGCTTCATGAAGTCGGCGGCGGCCTCGACGAAGGTGTGGCCGGCCTCCCCGGTGTCCTGCTTGACCAGTTCCTCGATGTAGCGGTTGACGCTCATCCCGCGGGCCAGGGCGCGTTCACGCGCGGCCCGGGCGGTGCCCTCGTCCACGCGTACGTTCAGTTGCGTCTTCGCCATACTTCGAAGCTAGCGCCGAAACGCTAGCAAAGGCAAGTGGGTACTGCGGGGGGATACCGGGTGTGCCCCGGATCACACTAGGCTCGCCCCGCGGACACCGAAGTCCGACATAGGAGGCTGGTCTTGTCCACAGCAGCTGCGGAGCACGCCCTCGGGCGCACGGGCGACGAGGAGACAGCGGCCCGCGCCCGGGGCCTGACGAAGGCGTACGGGTCGGGTGAGACGACCGTGCTCGCCCTCGACTCGGTCGACGTGGACATCGCGCGCGGCCGCTTCACGGCGGTCATGGGCCCCTCGGGCTCCGGGAAGTCCACCTTGATGCACTGTCTGGCGGGGCTCGACAACGTCTCGACCGGACAGGTGTGGCTGGGCGACACCGAGATCACCGGGCTGAAGGACCGCGAGCTGACCCAACTGCGGCGGGACCGGATCGGCTTCATGTTCCAGTCCTTCAACCTGATCCCGACGCTCAACGCGGCCGAGAACATCACGCTGCCCATGGACATCGCGGGGAAGAAGCCCGACGAGAAGTGGCTGAACCAGGTCATCGACCAGCTCGGTCTGCGCGACCGTCTCAAGCACCGGCCCGCGCAGCTCTCCGGCGGTCAGCAACAGCGGGTGGCCTGCGCCCGGGCGCTCGCCTCGCGCCCCGAGCTGATCTTCGCGGACGAGCCGACCGGAAACCTGGACTCGCGCGCGGGCCTGGAGGTCCTCGGCTTCCTGCGGGACGCCGTCGACGAGCTGGGGCAGACCGTGGTCATGGTCACGCACGATCCTGGCGCGGCGGGCCACGCCGACCTGGTCCTCTTCCTCGGGGACGGGCGGATCGTGGACGAGATGGCCCGGCCGACCGCTGAGACGGTGCTGGAGCGCATGAAGAGGTTCGACACGATCCGCGGAACGTTCGAGGGTGACGCCGCCCTCGACCAGAAAAGCGACCTCGACCAGGGCATCGCCCCCGACAGGGACTGAGGCAGGCCGTCGTGCTGAAGGCGACACTCCGGAGTTTTCTCGCCCACAAGGGCCGGCTGCTGCTCTCGGCGCTGGCCGTCGTCCTGTCCGTGGCGTTCGTCGCGGGCAGCCTGATCTTCTCGGACACCGTCAGCCGTACGTTCGACCGGCTCTTCGCGTCCACGTCGGCCGACGTGACCGTGAGCCCGAAGGAGGATCTGAAGTCGCAGATCCCCTCCGGAGCGGTCGAGACGGTGCCCACGGACCTCGTGGACCGCATCGGGAAGGTCGCCGGGGTCGCCCTCGCGCGTCCGGACGTGGCCGTCGAGAACGTCACCGTCGTCGACCGCGACAACGAGTCGGTGGGCCCGACCACGGGCGCGCCCACCATCGCCGCCGACTGGTACGTCACCGACCGCAGCCCCGTGGCGCTGACCTCCGGGCACACCCCGCGCGGACCCGGCGAGGCGCTCCTCGACGCGGACACGGCCGACAAGAAGCGGGTGGACATCGGTGACCCGCTGACCGTGATCGCGCAGCCCGGGTCGTTCAAGGTGAAGGTCGTCGGTATCGCGACCTTCAAGACCACCAACCCGGGCGCCGCGCTGGTCTTCCTCGACCCGGCCGTCGCGGCGGACAAGCTGCTGGGCAGGACCGGGGTCGCCACCAGCATCCAGGTGGACGCCGAGTCAGGAGTCAGCGACGCGCGGCTCAAGCGGAGCATCGCAGCGGAACTCGGCTCCGGCACCTACGAGTTGGAGACCGCGGACGAACAGGCCGAGACGGCCGCTTCCCAGCTCGGCGGATTCCTCGACGTGATCAAGTACGTGATGCTCGGCTTCGCGGGTATCGCCGTACTGGTCGGGGTCTTCCTGATCGTCAACACCTTCTCCATGCTGATCGCCCAACGCACCCGCGAGCTGGGCCTGTTGCGCGCACTCGGCGCCGACCGGCGGCAGGTCCGCCGGTCCGTGCTCACGGAGGCGGTCCTGCTCGGCCTGGTGGGCTCGACGCTCGGCCTGGCCGCGGGCATCGGGCTCGCGTTCGGACTGATCAAGCTCATGGGCGTCTTCGGCATGAACCTGAAGACCACCGAGATGGTCATCGGGTGGGCAACGCCGGTCGCGTCGTACGTCGTCGGGGTGGGCGTCACCTTCGTCGCGGCGTACCTTCCGGCCCGCCGGGCCGCCACGGTGTCGCCGATGGCCGCGCTGGCGGACGCCGAGATCGCCGGTGTGGGACGGCCGTTGCGGACCCGGGCCGTGGTGGGATCGGTCGTCGGCGCGCTGGGCGCCGCCGCGCTCGTGGGCTGCTCGACGGCGACGCGGACCTCGTCCGCCGCCTCCCTGCTGGGCCTCGGTGTCGTCCTCACCCTCATCGCGACGGTGATCGCGGGACCGCTGCTCGTCCGTCCGGTGATCCGCGTCCTCGGCGGGTTCTTCCCCGCCGTGTTCGGCTCGGTCGGCCGGATGAGCCAGCGCAACGCCCTGCGCAACCCGCGACGCACGGGCGCCACCGCGGCCGCCCTGATGGTGGGCATCGCCCTGGTCGGTGGAATGTCCGTGGCGAGCGCGTCCATGACCAAGTCCTTCGACCAGCAGATCGACAAGACGCTGGGCGCCGACTTCGTGGTCCAGAACGCCAACTTCCTGCCGTTCCCGCAGGAGATCACCAAGAAGGTGGAGGCCACCGACGGCGCGGGACTCGTCGTACGGCAGCGGTTCGCGCCGGTCGCCGTCCGGCTGCCGGACGGCAAGCGCGTCGAGACGACCGCGGCGGGCTACGACCCGAAACTGGACGACGTCGCCCGCATCAGTTACGCCGAGGGGGACACGGCCGCCGCACTCGCGGACGGGAACATCGCCATGGACGCCGGCTTCGCCAAGGACCATGACGTGCGTCTCGGCAGCATGATCCCCGTCGAGTTCTCCGCCGGACGGAAGACCGAGCTGAAGGTCGCGGCGCTGACCGACCAGGACGCCGCGGAGGGCTTCGGAACGCAGGGCGGACTGTTCCTCGGCTTCGCGACCATCGAGAAGTACGTGCCCGGCGGCCAGGACTCCGCGCTGTATGTGAACGCGGCCGCAGGCGCCTCCGACGACACGCTGCGCTCCCACCTCGACAGGACACTCGACCCGTATCCGCAGGTACAGGTGCGCGACCTGGCCGACTACAAGAAGCTGATCCACGACCAGATCGCCGTGCTGCTCTATCTGGTGTACGCCCTGCTGGGGCTCGCGATCGTCATCGCGGTGCTCGGTGTGGTCAACACCCTGGCCCTGTCGGTCGTGGAGCGCACCCGCGAGATCGGGCTGCTGCGCGCGATCGGGCTGGCCCGCCGCCAGCTGCGGCGGATGATCAGGCTGGAGTCGGTGGTGATCGCCGTGTTCGGCGCAATCCTGGGGCTGGTGCTCGGGCTCGTGTGGGGCGTGTGCGTGCAGCAGGTCCTCGCGCTGCAGGGGATGAAGGCGTTCGCGATCCCGTGGACCACCCTCGTCGCGGTCGTCGTGGGATCTGCCGTCGTGGGCATCGTGGCGGCGCTGCTGCCGGCGCTGCGCGCGTCGCGCATGAACGTGCTCGCGGCCATCGCGCACGAGTGACCGCCCCGGTCCGGGGGCGGTCACGCGAAGCGGCAGGCCCTCCGGGGCCGGCGCGGCCGCACCGGCCCCGGAGGGCATGGCTGGAGCCGTACCTGGAGGCGTTCGGGACGGTCGTCGCGGGGCTCCGGGACCGAGTCACCGGTCCGGAGCCCCGCGCCCGGCAGCGGCTGGTGGTGAGGAGACGCGCCGGGTCCGCCAGGGGCCGCGGCGCGGTGCTCACGCCAGGACGGCGGGCTCCCAGGCCCGGTCGACCACCCGCACCAGCCCCAGGTCGGTCAGCTTCACCTGCGGGGAGACCGGAAGAGTCATGGTCGAAATGGACATGAACGCGTTCCGGTGCGCCCAGCCCCAGCGGTGCAGGGCTTCGCGGATCGCGGCCGCGCCCTGGGACACCTCCTCGGCGGGACGGTCTGACAGGACCCCGGCCACCGGCAGCGGCAGGTGCACCGGCTGATCGCCCGCAGCGATCACGCAGATCCCCCCGTGTGAGGCGATGACACGGTTCGCGGCCTCTCGCAGCGCCGCGGACGTGGTGGCGGTGACCGTCAGGTTGTGGCTGTCGTGCGCGTACGTGGTGGCGACCGCGCCGTCGGACAGCTCGAAGCCGACCACCGGAGCCATCGTGCGCCGCCCGCTGCGGTGGTGGCGTTCGAACACGGCCAGTACCGCGGTACGGCCCTCCCACTGCACGACGCCGTCCCGCACCGGAAGGACGACCTCGGCCGGCTCGGTGAACGTGTCCACCGGATTGACCCGCAGGGCCCGGAAGACATGCTCGCCGTCCGGCAGGTCCACCGTCCAGGCGCACCCGTCCGCGTCCAGCGGGTCGAGGTGGACGGAGTCGGCGAACGGGTTGCCGGACAGGACCGCGGGCGCGCCCTCCTCGACCGGCTCGCCCCCGCACACGACCATGACCGGCGTGAAATCGGCCAGGTCGCGCAGCAGTACCAGATCCGCGCGCCGTCCGGGGGCCACCACTCCGCGGTCGTCCAGGCCGAGGCGGCGGGCCGGGTGCAGGGTCAGCGCGCGGAGCGCCGTCAACGGATCCATACCGGCGCCGACGGCGACCCGGGCGATGTGGTCGAGGTGGCCGCGCTCGACGATGGCGTCCGCCGCGAGGTCATCGGTGACCAGGCAGAAGTCCGGCTGCACCGGCAGTGTGGCGAGTCTGCTCACCAGCTCCGGGGTGAGGCACTTCTCCTGGAGCATCAGCAGCATGCCGAGCCGGGCCTTCTCGACCGCGACCTCCGGGGTGTTCTTGGTGTGGTCGGAGTCGATGCCCGCCCACAGGTACTCGCCCAGGTCGTCGCCGGAGAGGTTGGGGCAGTGCCCGTCCAGTCGTACGCCCTTGGCCCGCGCCGCGGCCACGATCTCGCGCATCCGGCGGCTGCCGTCGACGACGGCCCGGTAGTCCATCACCTCGCCGAGCGTGGTGACACCCTCCCAGTCGAGCATGTCGGCGATGTCGGCGGCGCTGAGCACGGCACCCGCCGTCTCGAAGCCCTCCAGGGCCGGTACGCACGAGGGCACCGCCCAGTGCATGGACTGCAGGGCGCCGCGGCCCTGTTCGATCATCCAGGCCATCGCCTCGCGCCCGGCGACGTTGACGATCTCGTGCGGGTCGGCGAGCACCGTCGTGGTGCCACGGGGCAGCGTGATCCGCGCGAACTCGCGCGGTGCGAGCAGCGAGCTCTCGATGTGCATGTGCGCGTCGACATAACCGGGCACCACCAGAAGTCCATCGGCGTCGATGACCTGGCCGGCGTCGATCTGGGCGCCGGGGCGCAACAGGGCGCGGATCAGGTCGCCGGTGACGGCGACATCGGCGGCGGTCTGTTCCCCGGTGTGTACGGAGACCACGCGGGCTCCGCGGATCAGCAGGTCGCAGTGGCTGGGCGCAGGCATCGACGGTTCTCTCGTTCGGCAGATGTGTCAGTGGTTCGCGGAAGAGGCCCGGTATCAGCCCCGGCGAACGGGTCCGTGGGCGTCGGCGCCGTAGTGGCGCAGCAGGCGGGAGATGAGAAAGGCACGGAAAGCATCGGTGTCGACGCCGGTGGCCACCTTGGCGTTGTGCGGCAGTCCGGTGCGTCCGTGCACATCGGCGATCAGCTTGCCGCGGGAGAACTCGCCGCCGCACTCCACCGTCACCCAGGCATCGGTCCACTCGATGAGGCCGGGGCGTACCGTGGCGGCCACGGCCAGCGCGTCGTGGACCGCGCAGGCGGCGACGCCGTGGCGCTGCTCGTACCGGGTGGCGAGGTGGTCGAGCATCCGCCCTGCGGCACCGGTGGCGGGCGCGCCGTCGGCCAGCAGCTGTTCGATGTCGGCCCGGGTCGTCAGCGCCTTGCGGGTCACGTCGAGCCCGACGATCCGCAGCGGCACCCCGGCCTCGGTCACGAACCGGGCGGCCTCGGGGTCGGCGAAGAAGTTGAACTCGGCCGACGGCGTGACATTGCCCGGCGCGAAGGCCGCCCCGCCCATCAGCACGATCTCCTTGACCGACGAGGCGGCCTCCGGGTGGGCGTGCAGCAACGCGGCGATGTTGGTGAGCGGCGCGGTGGCGATCACGGTGGTGCCCGCGGGCCCTCGGTCCCGCAGCCGCGCGGCCAGCCATGCGACGGCTTGCGCCTGGTGCGGCGTACGCGCCGACGGAGGGAGGTGTACGCCGCCGAGCCCGCCCTCGCCGTGCACGGGCTCGTCCGGGATACGAACGGCGCGGGCGATGGGCCCCGCGTGCCCCTGTACGACGGGCACCTGAGCGTCCACACCGATCAGGTCGCACAGTCGCAGCGCGTTGTCGACGACCTGCCCGATCCCGACGTTCCCGGCGACGGTGGTGATGCCGGTGACATCGAGTTCGGGCGACGCGAAGGCCAGCAGCAGGGCGACGGCGTCGTCGATACCGGGGTCGCAGTCGATGACGACCGGCTGCGGGTGTGTCACCCGGACACCTCGCGCTGGAAGCGGTCGACCCACTCGTCGTTGTTCTTCACGGCCAGTTTCAGGTCGGGCATGGTGAAGCCGGCCGCCGCGGGGTCGGTCGCCGCCTCGCCCACCACGTCGGTGATCGCCCCGGGAATCGTGGCGTCCTTGTTGACGGGCTTGTCGTGGAAGGTCGCCGCGGCCTTCTCCTGGGCCTTCGCCGACAGCAGGTAGTTGATGAACTTCTCCGCGCCCGCCTTGTTGTGCGCGCCCTTCACCAGCTGCGCGGTGTTGGAGACCACGTACCGGCCCTTGTCGAGGGGCGCCCAGGCGATCGGCTTGCCCGCCTCGACCGGGTCGATGGCGAACAGGTCGAGCGCCGGGGCCATCTCCACCTCGCCGCGGTCGAGCAGGCTGACGAGTTCGGTGCTGCGGCTGAAGTACTTCAGTACGTTCGAGGAGTTGGCGGAGAGCTTCTTGAACGCCGTGTCGGTGTCCTCGGGGCCCGAGCCGTAGGTCGCGGCGGTGGAGTAGAGGAAGGGCACTCCGGCGCTGGTCGAGATGTCGGGCATGGCGATCTTGCCCTTGTGCTCGGCCTTCCAGAGGTCCTTGAGGCCGGGCGCCTTGTCGAACTTGTCGGTGCGGTAGAGCATGCCGAGCAGCTGGTACGTGTACGCGGGCGCGTAGCCGTCCTTGTTCTTGGCGAAGTCGTGGATCTTCTTGAGGTTGGAAACGGCCGACGGGTCGATTTTCTCGAACAGGCCCTGTTCCTGGCCGCGTTGGGCGAACAGGTCGGAGATCATGGCGACGTCGACCGTCGGGTTGCTGCTGTTGATCTTGAGCTTGGTGAGCCGCTCGGCGTTGTCGCCGCTCTCGACCTGGACGTCGATACCGGTCTCCTTCTCGAACGGCTTGACGATGTTCTTCTCGAACAGGTCGGCGCCGAAGCCGAAGGTGGAGACGGTCAGTTTCTTGGGGTCCTGCTCCCCCGCGGCCGATCCGGCGCAGCCGGCCAGCGGGAGGACCAGCAGGGTGGCCGCGGTGGTGGTGGCGAGTCGTCTCATGAGGTCTGCAGCTCCTGCTTCGTGCGGGGAAGATCGATGGTGTGCGCGGCGGGGAGATGGAGGCGCACCTGCCGGCCGGTGCGCAGCTCGAAGTCACTGCTGGTGGCCAGGACGGTGCGGCCCTCGGACACGGCGGTGACGACGCAGTCGGTGCCGCGGAACCGCACGGAGGTGAGCACGGCGTCGACCGTGGTACCACCGGGGAGCGTGAGGGGTTCGGGGGTCGATTCGGGGCTGACCACCGTGACGTGCTCCGGCCGGATGGTGACCGTGCGGCCGTCCGGCAGCTCGACGAAGTTCTCGTAACCGAGGAACTCAGCGACGAAGCGGTTGGCGGGAGCGCCGAACACCTCTCGCGGGGCACCCTGTTGGGCGACCGTGCCCTGATCGAGGATGACCATGCTGTCGGCGAGCTCCAGGGCCTCCTCCTGATCGTGGGTGACCAGGATCGCGGTGAGCCCGGTCTCCTTCTGGATACGGGCGAGTTCCTGGCGCATCTGGACGCGCAGCCGCGCGTCGAGGTTGGACAGGGGCTCGTCGAGGAGGAGCACCGAGGGGCGTACGGCGATGGCGCGGGCCAGTGCGATGCGCTGCTGCTGGCCGCCGGAGAGCTGCTTGGGCTTGCGGCCGGCGAGGTGGGACAGGCCGACCAGCTCCAGCGCCTCGCCCGCCCGGATGCGCCGAGCGCCGTCCTCGACGCCCCGCATCTTCAGTCCGAAGGCGACGTTCTTCTCCACGGTCAGGTGCGGGAACAGCGCGTACGACTGGAAGACCATGCCGATGTTCCGGCGCTCCGGGGGAAGCCTGGTGGCGTCCTCACCCTCCAGCAGGATGCGGCCCGCGGTGGGTTCCAGGAATCCGGCGATCATGCGCAGGGTGGTGGTCTTGCCGCAGCCGCTGGGGCCGAGCAGCGCGGTGAACTCCCCGCGGCGTACGGTCAGATCGAGGTCCCGTACCGCTGCCGTGCCCGCGAACTCGCGGGAGACGGCGTCGAGTTGAACCACTGGAGTCATCGTCGTTCTTCCTGTCCTCTTCTTGTCGTTGTCTCCGCCGTTGTCTCCGCCGTTGTCCCCATCGCTGTCCTTGTCGCTGCCCTTGCCGCCGTCCCTGCCGTCTCGTACCGCGCTCACCGGCTGAAGACCTTGTTGAATCCGACGAGGCGCTCCGTCAGGAGGGCCACGCCGACCGTGGCGGCGAGCAGCAGGGTGCTCACCGCGGCCACCATGGGGTCGTAGGAGAACTGCACGTAATTGAGCATCTCGACGGGCAGCGTGGAGATCCCTGGCCCCTTGAGCAGCAGTGACAGCGGAACGTTGTTGAAGGAGGTCAGGAAGGACAGCACGGCCGCCGACACGATGCCGGGCGCCATCACCGGCAGCGTGATCGCGAAGAACGCCCGCAGGGGTCCGGCGCCGAGACCCCTGGCAGCCTCTTCCAGCCCGGGGTCCGACAGCGCGAGCGAGGCGCCCGTGACGCGTACCGCGTAGGGCAGCAGCAGGACGGTGTGGCCGATCAGCAGCGCGCCGAGCGCCGTGATCCGCATGGTCACCATGAGCTGCTGGAAGAGCGCGAAGCCGAGGACCAGCTCGGGGACGATCACGGGTGAGAGGAAGAGCGTCTCGACCGTCTTGTGGCCGCGGAACCTGTGGCGCTGCACGGCCAGGGCCACGGGGATGCCCAGGACCAGCGCGAACAGCGTCGCCGCAGCGGCCACCAGCAGACTGGTCACCAGGCCCTGTTGGAAGGAGCCGCTGGACAGCGCCTGGTCGAACCACCGCAGCGAGAAGCCGGAGGGCGGGAACTCGACGGTGTCGCCGGAGGAGAAACCGATGGCGACGACCAGGAGGATGGGCCCGAGCAGAAAGACCATGGCCAGGCCGGCCAGCAGGGAGAGAACGGGGCGTCGGCGTATCACGACGTGGCCACCTTCGCCGATATCCTGCCCGAGGCCCAGCCGACCGCGAGCACCAGTACGGTCATGATCAGTGCGACGGCGCTGGCCCCGCCCCAGTCCAGTTTCACGTTCGCGTAGTCGTAGAGCAGCGTCGCCAGGGTGCGGTTGCGGGAGCCGCCGAGCAGCAGCGGTGTGGTGAAGGCGGTGACCGCTCCGGCGAACACCAGGGTCGCCCCCACCAGTACGCCGGGCAGGGCGAGCGGCAGCACGATCTGCCGGAAGGCCCGGCCGGGGCTCGCGCCGAGGCCGCGGGCGGCGTCCTCCAGACCGGAGTCGATCTGCGACAGCGAGCTGTACGAGGTGAGGATCATCAGCGGCATGAACAGCTGGGTGAGACCGGCGACCAGGGCGAACTCCGTGTAGAGCAGCTCGGGCGGGCGGTCGGTGAGTCCGGTCGCCAGGACGACATCACTGATGAGGCCGTTGCGGCCGAGGATGACCAGCCAGGAGAAGGTCCGCACCACCGTGCTGAGCAGCAGCGGGAAGACCGCGAGCGCGAGCAGCAGGCCCTGGCGGCTCTTGGGAGCCCGGGCGATGAGATAGGCCGTCGGAAAGCCGAAGACCAGACAGACCAGGGTGACGGTGACGGCCACGCGTACGGTCCGGGCGAGCACGCCCAGTACGTAGCTGTCGGTGAGCATGGTGCCCAGCTTGCCGAGCACGTCGGGGTCGTCGGCGGCGGGCGGCGCGAAGAGCGTCACGACGAAGGGGAACGCGAAGCCGAAGGCCAGCAGTGCCAGGCCGGGCGCGAGCAGCAGCCCCAAGGTGGCCTTCCGGGACACAGCCACACCACCTCTCAGAGATTCCTACAACCGGTTGCTGCAACCGGTTGCAACAACCGGTTGAGGTGGACCATACTTTCGCCCGGATCCAAGCGTCAACGCGTTCGTGTAAAGATCCCGTTACGCACACACTGGGGGGCGAGATGGTGACGCTGGCAGACGTCGCACGCGCGGCGGGGGTGTCGAAGGCGACCGCGTCACGCGCGCTGAGCAGGCCCGACATGGTCGCGGCGAACACGCGCGAGCGGGTGCTGGCCGCCGCCGGGGCCATGGGTTTCGAGTTCAACGCGAACGCCCGGGCGCTGACCACCGGCCGGACGAGCCTGATCGGCGTACTGGTCCCGAGTCTCGCCAACCCCTTCTTCGCCCCGATCGTGACCGGCGTGCAGCGCGCCCTGTCCCAGCACGGCGACAACATCCTGCTCGCCGTCTCCGAGGGTTCGCAGAGCAGTGAACACGAGTTGGCGGGGAAGCTCGCCTCGCGCGTCGACGGTCTCGTCTTCATAGCGCCGGTGAGCCCGGACTCGGCGATCAGGGCGTTCACGTCCAAGCTGCCGGTCGTCACGGTGGACCGCACCGTGCCCGCGGTGCCCGGCGTCCTGATCGACACCCCCGGCGGTGTCGCCGACATCGTCACGCACCTGGCGGGCCTCGGTCACCGGGCCATCACCTATGTGGGCGGCCCGGACGGTTCGTGGATGGCCGAACAGCGCAACAGCGCGGTCGAGAAGGCCGCCCGCCGCAGCGGTGTCGACCTCACCGTGCTCGGTCCCGTCGCCCCCCGGATCGACGCGGGGCTGGCCGTCGCCGAGCGCATCGCCGCCGAACGGAACGTCCAGGCGGTGGTGGCCTACAGCAGTTACCTGCTGCTCGGCCTGCATCTGGGGCTGCGCGACGCCGGCATACGGGTCCCCGAGGACATCAGCCTGGCGGCGTCGGACGACCTGACCGCGATCAGCACGGACCGGCCCGACACCACGGCGCTACGGGTCCCGCTCGAAGAGGCGGGCTCAGCCGCGGTCCGCCTGCTCCAGGAGACGAACCCTCCCAAGCGTGCCCGACGGGTGCGCATAGCCACCGAGTTGATCGTCGGCGGCTCCACCGCTCGCGCCACCGGTCCACAGCCCCGGACAGGTGGCCGGGTGGGGCAGCGCCCGGGAAACAGACCTTGAGTCGGTCCCTCACGTCGCGCGCCTCGTCGTCCGGGTCGAACACCCCGCCCGCCCCGGGCACCTCGCCCACACCGGGCCCCCACAGCGGCACGTTGCAGGGCACAAATAGTGGGACATCGTAGCCGAATCGGGGCCGTGAAAGGTCCGTTGCGGCTCGCCGGTCACAACAGCGCGGAAGTTACGCCTAAAAGCGGCCAGGTTGTCAGGGCCGGGACGCCTCGTGGTTGCCGGTGCCGACAGCCCAGAAACTCTCGTCGTCACAGGTCACATGGCACGCCTTCTTCGTGACGGCACTCGCAGGCGGTCAGTGATCGGCAAACACACCCTCAAAACTTGAACGCAAATTGCACACATCCTCTCTACATACTGGTCCTGATGGTCTAGATTGACCGAGCTTCACCAGTTCGGACATAAGCCGACCAATAGCGATCCAAACGTCCGGAGCCACCGGAAGTTAGCAGTCGCACTTCCCCCGCGCCAGGCGTGGGGTGATCAATTCTTGGAGCCCGTGAGGGGCCCTTGGGTGCGGGGAGCATTCAGGGTTTCGACGGGTTCCCGCACACCTTCAAGAGCCTGGCAGGACATGCGAGTCCACTGCCGGGCTGTTCGAGGCGCGCTGAAATACCGGGATGTCATGCGTGGGGGGCGGGGGCCTCCCGAGGGGAGGAACAGAGCGGGGGGCGGGGGTCTCCCGGGGGGATGAACAGTGTGAGGCGAACGCGTCGAACCACTGGGGACCTTGGGGGGTTCTGTGCAGCGGGGGGATTTAGTCAGCCCGTTTCCACCGGCGCGTGGGCGTCTGGCGAATGGGCCGGTCAGACAGTCCACGATCGACTGGGAGCAGCGGTACCGCCGTACCGTGATCGCCAGCGACACCATGACCACCGGCTTCGTGGTGGTGGCGATCGGCAACTTCTTCGGAGCCCGGGACGCGGCCAACTGGCACGAGAAATGGGTGATTCTCGCCTTCGGCACCGAGCTGCTGGTGCTGGGAGCGCTTGCGGTGAGCCGATCGTGGGCTCCGGCCGTACTCGGCCAGGGCGCCGAGGAATTCCGCCGGCTCGGACGCTCGCTGTTCACGGCGGCCGTCGTACTGGCACTCGGCGGGATCGCCCTCACCTCGCGCAACATCAAGCTCTGGATCTTCGTCGCGATCCCCGCGATCGCGCTCACCACCATGACCGCGCGGTATCTCCTGCGCCTGCGACTGCACAGACAGCGCAAGGAAGGCCAGTGCCTGAGACCGGTGCTCGCGGCCGGGAGTCCGGACACCATGCGCGACCTGATCACCCGAGCCCGCAAGTTCCCGCACCTCGGCTGGCGGGTGGACGCGGTGTGCACGACGGACGGTCTCGGGCTCGACGGTGACCACCTGGACGGAGTGCCGGTCGTCGGCCGGCTGGCGGACGTCGCCAATCACGTCCGCCGCGACGGCTACCGTGTCGTCGCGGTCACACCGGACCCGCACTGGTCACCGGAACGACTGCAGCGGCTGGCCTGGAACCTCGAAGGCAGCGATGCCGAGATGGTCGTGGCCCCCGTACTGATGGAGGTGGCCGGCCCGCGGCTGCACGTCGACGCGGTGCTCGGGATCCCGCTGCTGCGGGTCAGCATACCGACCTTCACCGGGGGTCACCGGGTGGTCAAAGGGGTCGTCGACCGGCTGGGCGCGGCGGTCCTGCTGGTGCTGTTCGCGCCGCTCATGGTGCTCGTCGGGCTGCTCGTGCTGGCGAACAGCCGGGGTGGGGTGGTCTACCGCCAGCGCAGGGTCGGCAAGGACGGCCGCGAGTTCACCATCTACAAGTTTCGCACCATGGTCGCCGGGGCCGACGGGGCACGTGCCGGGCTGGCCGACCGCAACGAGGGCGCCGGCCTGCTGTTCAAGCTCCGCCGGGACCCGCGGGTGACCCGGGTGGGAGCAGTGCTGCGCCGGTACTCGATCGACGAGCTCCCGCAGCTTTTCAACGTGCTCACCGGATCGATGTCACTCGTCGGTCCGCGGCCCCCGCTGCCGGAGGAGTCCGCCGCGTACGGCCCGGACATCCGGCGGCGGCTGCTGGTCAAGCCCGGGCTCACCGGCCTGTGGCAGATCAGCGGACGCAGCGACCTGCCCTGGGAGGAAGCGGTCCGGCTGGACCTGCGGTACGTGGAGGACTGGTCGCTCGCCCTGGACACGGTGATTTTGTGGAAGACGCTACGCGCGGTGCTCTACGGGCAGGGGGCCTACTGATGCGCCGGGGGCCGCGGCACAACCGGCCGATCGATGTACGGACCGCAGGCCGGGAAGGCCTGCCCGGGGGGAGGGACGGGGCATGAGAGTCAGCGTTTTCGGGCTCGGCTACGTGGGCTGCGTGTCAGCCGCGTGCCTGGCCAGCATGGGTCACGAGGTCATCGGGGTGGACGTGAACCAGGTGAAGGTCGACCTGGTCAACGACGGCAAGGCCCCGGTGGTCGAGGAGCGGATCGGCGAGCTCATCGCCGAGGTCGTGCGGACCGGAGCCTTGAGAGCCACGGACGACGTCCACGAGGCGATCATGGGCAGCGAGGTGTCGCTGATCTGCGTGGGCACGCCCTCGGAGCCCAACGGCAGCCTGTGCACCACGTACCTGGAGCGGGTCACCGAGGAGATCGGCGCCGCACTGGCCGAGGGGGCCAAGCAGGGAGGCCGGCACACCGTCGTGTTCCGCAGCACCATGCTCCCGGGCACCTGCCTGAACCTGCTGGTACCGATCCTGGAGAAGTACGTCGGCGGCACGGCCGGGGTGGAGGTCGGGGTCGCGGTCAACCCGGAGTTCCTGCGCGAGGGCACGAGCGTGCAGGACTTCTTCGACCCGCCCAAGACCGTCATCGGCGAGCTCGACCCGGCAAGCGGCGACGCGGTGCTGGCGCTGTACGACGGCTTGCCCGGCGAGGTGTTCCGGGTGCCGGTCCCGACGGCCGAGGCGATCAAGTACGCGGACAACGCGTTCCACGGCCTCAAGATCGGCTTCGCGAACGAGCTGGGCGCCGTGTGCCAGGCACTCGGGGTGGACTCGCACCAGGTGATGGACGTGTTCCTGGCCGACCGCAAGCTCAACATCAGCCCCGCCTACCTGCGGCCCGGCTTCGCCTTCGGCGGCTCCTGCCTGCCCAAGGACCTGCGCAGCCTGGTCCACGCGGCGCAGCGGGCCGACGTCTCGGTGCCCATCCTCGCCCACGTGCTGCCCTCGAACTCCGCACATCTGCAACGCGCGGTGGAGCTGGTCGAGCGCACCGGCAAGCGCCGGGTGGGCCTGCTCGGGCTGTCCTTCAAACCCGGTACCGACGACCTCCGCGAGAGCCCGCTCGTCGAGTTGGCGGAAAGACTCTTCGGTAAGGGATACGACCTGCGGATCCACGACGCCAACGTGAGCCTGTCACGGCTGCTCGGCGCGAACCGTGAGTACATCGAGACCCGGCTGCCGCACCTCGCGGACCTTCTCGCGGACTCCGTCGACGACGTACTGGAGCACGCCGAGGTGTGCCTGGTCGGGACCAGGGACCCGGCCGTGCTGGCGGCGCTGCCCCACGGCGGCGACGGCCCGGTGCTCATCGACCTCATCCACCTTCCCGACGCCGACACGCGCCGAACCGAACCGGGGTACATGGGCCTTGCTTGGTGACAGATCGTTCGATGAGACAGCCGGCGGCGACCGGCCGGACCGGCGCGCGCTGATCCTGGTGGAGAACCTGTCGGTGCCGTTCGACCGGCGGGTGTGGCAGGAGTGCACGACACTGCGCGACGCGGGCTGGGAGGTGCACGTCATCTGCCCCCGGGGGAACAAACGGGACACGGAGGCGGAGGCGGAGATCGACGGGGTGCGGATCCACCGCTACCCGTTGCGCGCGGCCACCGGAGGGCCGGCCGGCTATCTGCGGGAGTACGGGTCGGCGTTGTGGCACACGGCCCGGCTGGCCCGCAAGGTCGGCCCCGTCGACGTGGTCCACGCCTGCAACCCGCCCGACCTGCTGTTCCTGCCCGCCCTGTGGCTGAAGCGGCGCGGCGCCCGGTTCGTCTTCGACCAGCACGACCTGGTACCCGAGCTGTACCTCTCCCGGTTCGACCGCGGCGAGGATCTGCTCTATCGCGCCGTGTGCGCGCTGGAACGGATGACCTACCGGGCCGCGGACGTCGTGCTCGCCACGAACGAGAGCTACCGGGACGTCGCGACGCACCGGGGCGGGCAGCGGCCGGAGGACGTCTTCGTGGTGCGCAGCGCGCCCCAGACCGACCGGTTCCAACCGGTGCCGCCCGAGCCGGAGTTGAAGCGCGGCAAGCCTCATCTGCTGTGCTACCTGGGCGTCATGGGCCCGCAGGACGGCGTCGACTACGCCTTGCGGGCCCTCGCGAAGCTGCGTGACGAGCTCGGGCGGACCGACTGGCACGCGGTGTTCGTCGGCTCCGGCGACGCCTTCGACGCCATGGTGGAGCTGTCCCGGCGGCTCGGGCTCTCCGAGCAGGTGCAGTTCACCGGGCGCATTCCGGACGCCGACCTGGTGCGCTACCTGTCCACCGCGGACGTGTGCCTCTCCCCCGACCCGCGCAATCCGCTCAACGACGTGTCGACCATGAACAAGGTCCTGGAGTACATGGCCATGGGCCGGCCGATCGTCTCGTTCGACCTCCGGGAGGCGCGCGTCTCCGCCGGTGACGCCGCCCTCTACGCGTCCGCCAACGACGAGGCCGAGTTCGCCAAGCTCATCGCACAGCTGCTGGACGATCCGGAGCAGCGGGCCCGGATGGGCGAGATCGGCCAGGAGCGGATCAGCGGTCAGCTGTCCTGGCGGAACTCGCAGGCGTCGCTGCTCTCCGCCTACGCCGCCGCCTGCCGCGACCACACTCCGGTTTCGGCGAGCGGCCCCATCCGCACAGGGAAGAGGCCGCACCGTTGAGCGACGACACAATACGCCTGGTCACGATCGGGCGGATTCTCCAGCGGCGCTGGCGGCTTCTCGCCGTCCTCGCCGTGATGGGCGCGCTCGTCGGCTACGGCGCCTCGGTGCTGTTCCCGCCGCGCTACACGGCGTCGGCATCGGTACTTCTGCCGGGTCAGTGGGAGGAGCGCGAGCTGCTGACCCAGGCGGAGATCGCGACCAGTTCGGTGGTGGTCGACCGCGTGGCCGCCACGCTGCACTGGCAAGGCGTCAGCGGCGGCCAGTTGAGGGATCGAGTGAGCGCCCAGGCCGCAGACGGGAACATCATCAAGATCTCGGGTACGGCCGACACCCCGGAGCGCGCACAGCGGCTCTCCGACCAGGTGGCCCAGCAGTTCGTCACCTTCGCCGCGCGGATCGCGGGCGACAGCGCCGACTCCGAAGCGGCTTCGGGGCCCGAGACGCTGCGGCAGCAGGTGAAGGAGACCAACCGCCGCATCACCGACCTGGCCAAAGCAGCCGATCCGGGGCAGACCGTGGAGAGCGTGCAGGCCCGCACCGCGCTCGCGAATCTGCGCACCGCGCTGGACGAGGCCATGACGAAGCTCGACGAGGCCGACCCGACGACCAACCAGGCCGGAATGGTCGTCATGGGGCCGGCGGCCCGGCCGACCGGCGAGGCGCCGCCGACGAGGACGCAGCTCATCGTCGGCGGGGCGCTGCTGTTCTTCCTGCTCGCGGTCATCGGCCATCTCGCCGCCGCCCGGGTGAATCGCCGGCTGCGCACCGAACCGGAGATCGCCGCGGCGCTGGGCTCGGCGCTCCTCGGCACCGTCGACGTGCCGGGTGAACAGCCCGCGCACCGGCCGCAGGACAGTGGCCCGCGGGCCAGGATCCGCCGTCTCCTCGGCGTCGACGCCCGGTGGGACATACCGGCCCCGCGGACGTCCGGCGACGAGGCCGGCAGACGGATCCGCTACCGGCGGGTGTGCGCTCGCCTCCGAAACCAGCTGCCGGCCCCCCGGCGGCTGCTGGTCGTCGTACCGGAAGGCGACGAGATCGCCGGCCGGGCCGCCGGGCAGCTCGTCGCCGAGGCCAAGAACGATCCGCTGCTGCGGGTGGTGGAAGTCCCGGTGTCCCAGCCGATGGTGCCGGACCGCGGCACCGAGTCCGGTGCCCTGGTCGTACTCAGCGCGGGCAGCTGGACCGCAGGAGAACTCGCCGGCATCGCCGAGGCGTGTGCGGACAGCGGGCACGAGGTCGTCGGCATCGTCGTCGCCGGCCTGGTCCGGGCCCGCCCGACGCGGTCCGCCGACCACCCTCCGGACAACGCCACCGCAGCACTCGCGACTCACGGCCCCGCGACGGGAGGTTCAGCGTGACGACGAGTACGACTTCGGAGCCGCCGGCCGCCGCTCCGCTGCTGGACCTGCACGCGCTGGTGGTGGCGGTGCGCAGACGCCGCCGCCTCTGGTGCTCCGCGGCACTGCTGGGGCTGCTGATCGGCATGGCCGTGGCGGTCCTGCTGCCGCCGCCGCCGACCGCGACGACCAAGGTGCTGGTCGTGCACCAGGAGGACCAGCCGAACGACACCGGGACACTGATCCGCACCGACGTCGCGCTGCTGGGTACGACGCGGATCGCCGGCAAGGCCCTGCAGGCCCTCAAGTCCCCGGACAAGCCGGAGGACTTCATGCTGGACTACCGGGGTACCGGCTTGACCAACAACCTGCTGCAGATCGATGTGACAGGTAAGAGCGACGCGGAAGCGGTGGCCCGGGCCAAGGCGCTGGCCGACACGTTCGTCGCGGACCATGTGAGGCGGATGCGGGAAGCCGCGGACGCCGAGGCCAAGGCCCTCCTCGACCAGCGTGACCGCATGCGTGACGAGCTCACCCAGGTCAACGACTCGATCGGAGACCGATCGCCGGAGAGCGACCCGGAAACGTCGGCGAGCCTTGAGTCGCTCTTCGCCCGCCGGGCCCTGCTCAACTCGCGGATCGCCGATTTCGACCAGCGCGCCGCGGATGCGCGCACCGGCACGCCCAAGGTCGTCGCCGGCACGCAGATCGTGGACTCCCCGCGCGCGGTGCAGCACTCCCTGCCGAAGACCGCTGCCACCAACGCCGTGATCGGGCTCGTCCTCGGGCTCTTCCTCGGGCTCGCGCTGGCCGCGGTCGGCACGGTGGTGGCGGACCGCCCCGTGCTGCGCCGGGAGATCGCGGCGAACCTGGGCGCCTCGGTCGTCGCGGAGCTGCGCTCCCGGCCCCGCGGGCCGGCCGGGCTGTGGCAGCGCCGGCGGACCCGGGCGGCACGCGACCGGCTCACCGCGACCCTGGCCCGCACCGTACGCCGCTCCGCGGAACCGGTGTCGCTGCTGGAACTGGGCTGTGCGCGCAGCACGAGCGCGATCGCCCTGAACGTCGCCAGGGCACTGGCGGCGGAGGAGCAGGTGGTCGTCATCGACGGTCTGCCCGGCCGGGAGCTCGCCAACAGCCCCAAGAAGCCGGGAGACCCGGCCGTGGTCAGCGGCGAGGATGCCGCGGCCGTGCCGCATCAGACGTGCAAGATCGGCGTCGGCTCGGTCGCGCCCGGCACGGCGTGGACCGACCTCCAGTACCTCGGTACCCGGACCGTGCTCGTCGTGCGTGCCGGGCACGGCAGCGCCGCATGGCTGCACACCGTGGCGCGGCAACTCGCGGACCAGCGCATACCGGTGATCGGTGTGGTGCTGATCGACCCCGATCCGCGTGACCGGACCGACGGCACGCTGTGGGACGGGCCGCACACCGCGCCACGCGGCCGTCACGAGCGGCCGGCCTGGCAGCACGAGACGGACCAGCCACGCACGGAGCGGCCGTCGATGTCGGCCGCACGGGTCCCGTACAGCGATCAGGAGGCCAGGTAGAACATGTGTGGCATCGCAGGCACTTACCGCTGGCCGGACGGGAAGGCCGTGACCGACCGGCTCACCGATGTCCTCGCCCACCGCGGCCCGGACGGGGCGGGCCGGTACAGCCACTGCGCCGGTGACACCGAAGTACACCTCGGGCACCGCCGGCTGGCCATCATCGACCTGTCCGAGACCGGCGCCCAGCCGATGGTCTCGGACGGCCTCTCCCTCACGTACAACGGCGAGCTGTACAACGCGCCCGAACTCCGTACCGAGCTGGCAGCCGCCGGGGTGCGCTTTCGCGGTACCTCCGACACCGAGGTGCTCCTTGAGGCCTGGCGGCGCTGGGGCACGGACTGCCTGCCCCGGCTGCGCGGCATGTTCGCGTTCGCGGTCTTCGACGAGCGAACCGGTGACCTGGTGCTCGCCCGCGACCAGCTCGGCATCAAACCGCTGTTCCTGCTCCGGCGCGGCGGGGGCCTGATGTTCGCCTCCGAGCTCAAGGCGCTCGCCGCCGTGACCGGCGGAACCCTGGAAGTGGACCATGCGGCCCTGGTGGCCTCGCTGCTGTACTACTGGGTGCCGGACTCGCGCTGCGCGTTCAGCGAAGCGGAGAAGCTGCCGCCGGGGAGCTGGCTGCGGTGCCGGCCCGACGGCCGGGTGGAGCGCGGCCGGTACTGGAACCTCAAGGACGTCGCCGCCGAGGGCCAGGAGCGGGCCCGCAGCGGCGAGCAGCCGGACCTGGCCGCCATCGTCGAGGAGTCGACCCGGCAACACCTGCTCTCCGACGTACCCGTGGCGACCTTCCTCTCCGGCGGTCTCGACTCCAGCTACCTGACCGCGCTGGCGGCCCGCCACCGACCCGGCATCTCCGCCTACACGATCGGGTTCCGCGCCGAGGACGCCAAGTTCGAGGCGATGCCGGACGACCTGCGCTACGCCCGGCAGGTGGCCGAGCAGTTCGGCGTCGACCTGCACGAGATCGAGATCGCCCCGAACGTGCTCGACCTGCTGCCGCAGATGACGTACAGCCTGGACGAGCCGATCGGCGACCCCGCCGCGATCAACACCTTCCTGATCTGCTCGGCCGCCCGGGAGGCCGGGGTCAAGGTGATGCTCTCGGGGATGGGCGCCGACGAGCTGTTCGCCGGGTACCGCAAGCACCTGGCCAACGTGCTCGCGCTGCGCTACCAGCGCGTCCCGCGGCCCCTGCGGCACGGCCTGTCCGCGGCCGTGGACCGGCTGCCGGTCGCCACGGCCCGCCGGGGATACCGGTCGGTGCGCTTCGCGAAGCGGTTCCTCTCCTTCGCCGATCTGCCGGAGGAGACCGCGTTCCGGCGCAGCTACACCATGTACGACCAGGACGAACTGCTCGCCCTGATCGATCCTGACCTGGCCGGGACGGTCGACGACGTGCTGACCGAGCACGCGGACATCTACCAGGACAACGAGCTGGACGACTTCGTCAACCGCATGTGCCTGGGCGACGCCCGGATGTTCCTGCCGGGCCTGAACCTCGCCTACACGGACCGCTCCAGCATGGCCGCGTCGACCGAGGTGCGGGTGCCGTACGTGGACGTCGAGGTGGTCAAGGCGGCGTTCGCCGTGCCCGGCGATCGCAAGATCGTCGGACGGCAGGGCAAGGCCGTCCTCAAGGAGGCGGGCGCCACGATCCTGCCCCGGGAGATCGTGTACCGGCCCAAGGGCCTGTTCAGCGCCCCGCTGCGCGCCTGGATGAGCCGGGATCTGGCACCGCTGGTGCGCGAGGTGATCAACGACGGCGTGCTCGTCAACTCCGGGATCCTGCGCCGCGACGCGCTGGCGCGGATGGTCGCCGAGGACGCCGCCGGACAGCGGGACTTCTCCAAACATCTGTGGCATGTGCTGACCCTTGAGTACTGGTATCGCGGCGCGACCTCTGGCTCCGGCCAGAGCCAGGCGGCTTGACGGCTTGACGGCTTGACGGCTTGACGAGTTGAGGCTTGAGGGCCTGACGACGGCTCGACGGTGTGGAAACAAGAGGAGCTTCGGTGAAACAGGTTGTGCAGAACTACAAGAGCGGCGAGCTGGCGCTGCTCGACGTACCGGTGCCGGGGTGCAAGCCGGACGGCGTACTGGTCCGCAGCGCCTACTCGCTGATCTCCACCGGGACCGAGCTCATGAAGGTGTCCGAGGCCGGCATGTCGATGGTGGGCAAGGCCCGCTCCCGGCCGGACCAGGTGGCCAAGGTCATGCAGAGCGTGGCCACCAACGGGGTGCCCGCCACCTACCGCAAGGTGATGGGCAAGCTGGACTCCTACACGCCGCTGGGCTATTCGCTGAGCGGGGTGGTCGAGCAGGTCGGCGCCGGGATCGACGATGTGAAGGTCGGCGACCTCGTGGCCTGCGCCGGCAACGAGCACGCGCTGCACGCCGAGCTGAACTGGGTGCCGAAGAACCTCTACGCGCCGGTGCCGGACGGCCTCGCGCCGCGGCACGCGGCCTTCGGCACCGTCGGGGCGATCGCGATGCAGGGAGTGCGCCGCGGCGAGCCGCAACTCGGCGAGGTGGCGCTCGTCATCGGCCTCGGACTGATCGGGCAGCTGGTGGTGCAGCTCCTGGCCGCCTCGGGAGTCCGCGTCGTCGGCGTCGACCCCGACCCGGTGCGCTGCGAACTCGCCGAGCGCCTGGGCGCCGCGGCCTGCGGCGATCCCGCGTCCGCGGCCGTGGAGGCCTCCGTCGCCGAGCTCACCGGCGGTCACGGCGTGGACCAGGTGTATCTGGCCGCCGGCGGGGGCAGCAACCAGCCCGTCGAGCTGGCCGCCCGGCTGAGCCGGGACCGCGGCCGGGTCGTCGACATCGGCAAGTGCCGCCTGGACCTGCCGTGGAACGCGTACTACGAGAAAGAGCTCGACGTCCGGTTCTCCCGCTCCTACGGCCCCGGGCGCTACGACCCGGCGTACGAGCTGGAAGGGCGCGACTACCCGATCGGCTACGTGCGCTGGACCGAGCGCCGCAACCTGGCGTGCTTCCTCGATCTCCTCGCCCGCGACCGTGTCGACGTGGAGCCCCTGGTCTCCCACATCGCCGACTTCGACGACGCCGTCGACACCTACCAGCGCCTGAAGGACGGCGAACTGAAGGCCGTGGCCGTGCTGTTCCGCTACCCCGGCTCCGCCGAACCCCCAGCCGAAGCCAAGGCCCCGGCGGTGGCCCTGCCCGCGGTGCGCCGCGGCGGCGGAGCGGTCACCACGGCCCGGTCCGCCACAGCGCCGGTGCGGCTGGCGTTCGCCGGCGCGGGGAACTACGCGACGTCGATGCTGCTGCCGCACCTGGCCCAGCGCGACGGCGTCGAGCTGTCCACGGTCGTCACCACGACGGCGCTGTCCGCGGCCAACGCGAAGCGGAAGTTCGGCTTCGCCGAGGCGAGCACCGATCTCGACGCCGTGCTCGACGACAAGTCCATCGACGCGGTGTTCGTGGTCACCCGCCACAGCTCGCACGCCGAACTGACCCGCAGGGCGCTGCTGGCCGGCAAAGCGGTGTTCGTGGAGAAGCCCCTGGCCCTCACCGAGGACGAACTGGCCGGTGTGCTCGCGGCGGTGGAGGAGTCCGGCAACGACCGGCTGCAGGTGGGCTTCAACCGCCGCTTCGCGCCGCTGCTGCAGGAGGCCAGGGAGCGGTTCGGCGCCCGGACCGGTCCGGCGAGCCTGCGCTACCTGGTCAACGCAGGTCAGCTGCAGCACGGCAGCTGGTACCTCCAACAGGGCACCGAGGGCTCGCGGTTCGCAGGCGAGGGCGGACACTTCATCGACACGGCGAGCTGGCTGCTCGGGGCCGACCCGGTATCGGTGTACGCCGTCGCCTCGTCCGGCAACGAGGACCTGCAGGTCGTGCTGCGCTACCCGGACGGGTCCACCGCCACCATCAGTTACGTCACCACCGGCGCGCCCGGCTTCCCCAAGGAGACGCTGGACCTCGTCGCGGACGGCAAGGTGCTGCGGCTCGACGACTTCGTCCGTGCCGCTGTCTACGACGGCCGCCGCAAGCGGTGGGTCAGCTCGCGACTGCCCAAGGCCCGGGACAAGGGCCAGGCCGCCGAGCTGGCCGCGTTCGTCAAGGCCGTGCGGAGCGGCGGGCCGATGCCGGTGCCGCTGGAGTCGCTGGTCGCCACCACGGCGGCCACCCTCGCAGTGCCGGCCGGCCTGGCCGGCGGCGCGCCGGTGACGTTGGCGAGAGCGCGATGACCATGAGCGCCACCACGGGGTGGTACCTGCGGCGGCTGTCCCGGATGGGGCCGCGGGAGATCGGCGGCCGGGCGGGCGACGCGGTGCGCAGGCGGCGGTGGCGGTCGGAGCCGCCGGGCTGCCCGAGTGTGACCGGCGCCCGCTTCACCGCGGTACTGCCCGCCCAGGCGATCGCCGCGGTGCCACCGGACGCCGCGAAACGTCTCATCGCCGAGGCGGACCGGCTGATGGACGGGCACGCCGAGTACTTCGGGGTGCCCCGCGACGACCTGGCCGACCCGGACTGGTGGTACGACCCGAAGACCGGGCGCCGGGCTCCGGAGGGCTACGCCTTCGACGTGCCGTACCGGAGCGAGGACGCGGTCGGGGACATCAAGCAGATCTGGGAGCCGTCCCGGCATCAGTACCTCACCGTGCTCGCCGCCGCCTACGCGATCACCGGGAACGAGCGGTACGCCGAGCGGGTGGCCGCGCACCTGCGGTCGTGGTGGGCGGCCAACCCGCCGCTGCGCGGGGTGCACTGGATCAGCGGCATCGAGCTGGGGATCCGGCTGCTGTCCTGGGTGTGGATCCGCCGGCTGCTCGACGGGTGGCCGGGCGCGGCCGGGCTGTTCGAAAGCAACCCGGTGGCGCTGAACCAGATCTGGCACCACCAGCGCTGGCTGGCCGCCTTCCCCAGCCGGGGGTCCTCGGCGAACAACCACGTCATCGCCGAGGCCGCCGGGCAGTTGGCAGCGGCCTGCGCGTTCGGGTGGTTCCCCTCCTCGGCGCGTTGGCGGGCCGGCGCGCTGCGGTCCCTCGACCGGCACCTGCGCGGCAACACCTTCGGCTCCGGCCTCAACCGCGAGCTGGCCACCGAGTACCACGGGCTCGTCCTTGAGCTCGGCCTGGCCGCGGTGGCCGAGGCGGATGCCGCCGACGTGCCGGTCCCCGCGTCGATCAGGCTGGTGCTGCTGCGGATGACCGACGCGCTCGCGGCCGTCGTGGACAACCGGCTGCGGCCGCCGCGCCAGGGGGACGCGGACGACGGGCACGGTCTGGTCGTGGACGGCGCGGGCACCGACCGGTGGGCCTCGCTGCTGGCCACCGGAGACGCCGTGTTCGGCCGGCTCGCCTGGTGGCCGGCGGTGACCGGTACCGATGTGCGCACCCCGCTGCTTGCCGCGCTCATCCGGCCGTACCCGAAAGCCGTGCCGCACCCGAAAGCCGTGCCGCACGCGAAAACCATGCCGTACCCGGAAGACGGAACCGCACCGGCCGTGACCCGCCCGGCAAGCCGACCGGCCCATTTCGCCGACGCGGGGCTCACCATCCTGCGCGGCCCGGCGGAGATCTGGTGCCGCTGCGACGCCGGTCCGCACGGCTTCCTGTCCATCGCCGCGCATGCCCACGCGGACGCGCTGTCCGTGGAGGTCCGGCACGACGGGGTCGACGTCCTCGCCGACCCGGGGACGTTCTGTTACCACGGGCAGCCCGAGTGGCGGCAGTACTTCCGCTCGACCCTCGGCCACAACACCCTGCAACTGGACGGCGCTGACCAGTCGGTCTCGGGCGGCCCGTTCCTGTGGACCCGGCATGCCCGCAGCCGCGTCCTGGACGCGGACACATCCGACGCATCCGACGCCTCCGACGGGGGGACGGCCCGCTGGTGCGCCGAGCACGACGGTTACCGGCGCTCCGTGCACCGCCGCCGGGTGGAACTGACCGCCGCGGACAAGGAGCTGCGGGTGGTGGACGAGGTGGACGGCCCGCGCCGGGCCGCACGGTTGGCCTTCCACCTCGGGCCGGCGATCGTCGCGGACCTGGTGGGAAACCGGGCCGTGCTCACCTGGACGCGGGACGGCGAGGACCGCTCCGCGGTGCTCGATCTGCCCGGGCGGCTGAGCTGGCGGGCGCATCGCGGCGAGAGCGACCCGCCGCTGGGCTGGTACTCCGCCGGCTTCGGGCGCAAGGAACCCACCACCACGCTGGTCGGCACCGGCTTCGCCGACGGCGCGCAGGGGTTCACCACCGTACTCAGGTTTACCTAGGGAGGGCGCGTGGTGATCAAGAGGTGGCATTGGGCGTTACCGACGGCACCGCTGGTGCTGGTCCTGCTGGCGGCGACCGGCTGCGTGGGTACACCGGACGCCCCGGCGGAGCCGACCGGCGCGTCCTCCACGACCGTTGCGCCCTCCAGGTCCGAGGCCCGGTCCGTGGCCCGGGTGTGCGCCAAGCCCGCGGCCGGACCGGCGAAGGCGCCTGCGGGCGCGGTGACGGTCGACCCCTCGGTGACCGGTGACCTGGCCGCGAAGACCAAGAGCAGCCCCCCGAACACCACGTTCTGGCTTCGACCTGGGACGCACAGGCTCGAATCGGACCGTTACGCCCAGATCATCCCCAAGAAGGGAAACAGCTACCTCGGCGCGCCGGGCGCGGTGCTCGACGGCCGCAAGACCAACCAGTACGCGTTCGGCGGCACCGCCCGCGACGTCACCATCCGCTACCTGACCGTGCAGCGTTTCGTCGCGCCGCACGACGAGGGCGTGGTCAACCACGACTCGGCCGACGGGTGGGTGATCGAGCACGCGACGATCCAGCGCAACTCCGGCGCCGGGCTGATGGCCGGTGCCCGCCAGCAGGTCCGCGCCAGCTGCCTGCGCGCCAACGGTCAGTACGGCATGAACGCGTACAAGGCCGGCGGCCTCATCAAGGACCTGGTCATCGAGGGCAACGAGATCGTGGGCAACAACACCGGCGACTGGGAGCGGCGGCGGTCGGGCTGCGGTTGCACCGGAGGCGTCAAGTTCTGGGCCGTCAACGGCGCCGACATACGCGGCAACTGGGTGCACGACAACCGCGGACCGGGGTTGTGGGCGGACACCAACAACAACGACTTCCTCATCGAGGGCAACGTGCTGGAGGCCAACGACGGTGCCGCGCTGATGTACGAGACCAGCTACAACGCGGTCATCCGGAAGAACCTGATCCGGCGCAACAACTGGGTCGAGGGCCGCAGGTACGCCGAGCGCGGCGACAGCTTCCCGTTCGCGACCCTCTACCTGTCCGAGTCCGGCGGCGAACCACGGGTCCCGGCCCGCACGGACAAGATCGATATCTACCGGAACGTGCTGGAGAACAACTGGTCCGGAATCACCCTGTGGGAGAACGCCGACCGGTTCTGCAACAGCCCCGCCAACACCTCGTCCGGTGACTGCACGTTGCTGATGCGGGACACCGACCGCTGCGCGCGGCCGGCGATCGCCAAGGCACCGCTCTACGCCGACTGCCGGTGGAAGACCCAGCGGGTGGACATCCACGCCAACCGCTTCGTGCTGGACAAGTCCGTCGTCAAGTGCACGGTGAAGTGCGACCGCATGGCGGTGCTGTCCAACTACGGCACCTATCCGGACTGGTCGCCGTACAAGGGCGAGCGCGTGGCCGAGGCGATCACCCTCAAGCAGCACAACCGCTGGCACGGCAACGTCTATCGCGGACCATGGCAGTTCGTCGCCCACGACCCGAGCCGGGTGCTCGACTTCGGACAGTGGCAGGGCACTCCCTATCAGCAGGACGCGGACAGCACCCTCGACGCAGGGGCCGGTGCCTGAGATGAGCCAGGACCTGCGGCGCGGGGAGCTGCCGGGCGGAGCGGACACGGCGGGCACGCGGCTCGGCGTCGAGCCGGGCCCCGCCGGCACACCGAAGCTCGTCGGGATCGTGTGGGGGCTGCTGATCCTCAACACGCTCGGCTCCGCCGGGGCGAAGACCATCATCCCGCTGCCCCGCTCCCTCATCCAGCTGGTCACCATGGGCGCGCTGGTCGCCGCGTTCACGCTGGCGCTCGCGCTCAACCTCCGACTGCGCATCCGGGCCAGCGCCTTCGTGCTCCTGCTCACCCTGCTGCTGGTACCGAGCCTGATCTCCAGCCTGCAACTGGCGTCCGGGCTCGGCGCGCTGTTCCGCTGCACCCGGCTGGCTCTCTTCGTCGGCACGCTGTGGCTGCTCACCCGCTGGTGGGACGGCAGTCTGACGTTCGTCCGGCACCACATCCGGATGTACTTCGCGGTGCTCGCGTCGGTCGCCGCCGGCGCGGTCGTCTCACCGGGCGCGGCCATGCCCGAGACCTACGGCGGGCGGCTGGTCGGCGCGTTGTGGCCGCTCACCCCGCCGCAGATCGGACAGTACGCGGCGGTGATCATCGGGCTCACCGTGCTGCTCGTACTGGGCCGCCGGACCGACCGGGCCAGCGCGGCGGTCATCATCGTGCCCTCCCTCGTCCTGCTCGCGATGACCCATACCCGGACGGCCACGCTCGGCCTGCTCATCGGGCTGGTGCTGGCGATCGGCTCGCTCATCCTGACCAGTGCCGCCGCCCGCCGGTTCTTCACCTGGACGGTGCTGTGCGCCGTGGTGGCCGCGGTGGGGTTCGCCTCCGCGCTACGGACGTGGTTCCTGCGCGGACAGAGCGAGGAGAACCTCACCAGCCTCACCGGCCGGGCCAAGGTCTGGGACGCCCTGCTGGCAGAGCCCCGGACGACCGGGGAGAAGTTGTTCGGCATGGGCCTGGGCGACAAGTCGTTCGGCGGGCTGCCGATCGACAACAGCTGGCTTGCCGTCTTCCAGGAGCAGGGCTGGACCGGCGTCACCCTCGTGGCGGCGATCTTCATCGTGCTGGGCGGCGTCGCGTTGCTGCGGCCACCGTCGCTGCCGAGGGCCTGCGCGATCTTCCTGATCAGCTACTGCGCGATCGCTTCGTACACCGAGGCCGGGCTGGGCGACGCCTCACCGTATCTGCTGCATCTGGGCCTGGCCGCCTCGCTGCTCACCGCACCTGCCGCGGCCACGCCTCCCGCGAGGCCGGCGGTCCCCCGACGACATGTCCCGAGATGGGCCAGGGATCAGAAGTGACGTCAAAGATGCGTGTCCTGGTGGTGCACAACCGCTACTCCTCGGCGCAGCCGAGCGGAGAGAACAAGGTCGTCGACCAGGAGGTGGCGCTGCTGCGGGCGGCCGGCCACCGGGTCGAGCTGTTCGAGCGGCGCAGCGACGACATCGCCGCCATGTCCCTGCTTTCCAAGGCCGCGCTGCCGCTCCTCGTGCCGTGGAACCCGGCGGTCCGATCGGAGCTGGCCGCCCGGCTGCGCACCGAGCGGCCGGACGTCGTCCACGTCCACAACGTCTTCCCGCTCCTGTCGCCCGCGGTGCTGGCCGCCTGCGCCGACGCCGGGGTGCCCGTCGTCGCCACGCTGCACAACTACACCCAGGTCTGCGCGCCCGGCACACTGCAGCGGGACGGCCGGCCGTGCACCGAGTGCGTCGGGGCGGCGCCGCTGCCCGCCGTCCGGCACGGCTGCTACCGGAACTCCCGCCTGGCTACGGTGCCGCTCGCGCTCAGCCTGTCGGTCAACCGGCGGCGGTGGTGGTCCGGCGTGGAGCGGTTCTTCTGCATCTCCGGGGCGCAGCGCGACGTCCTGGTGCGGTCCGGCATGCCGGCCGAGCGTCTGATGGTGAAGCACAACTTCGTGCCCGACCCCGACGACCGCCGGTCGGGCGACGGCGAGCATCTGCTCTATCTCGGACGGCTCGCGGAGACCAAGGGCGTGCGGCTGCTCATGGCCGCGTGGGACGAGATCACGGCGAGCGGCGGTGTGGGCGTGCCGCTCGTGATCGCCGGTACGGGGCCGCTGGAGGACGAGGTGATCGCCTGGGCGGCGGGCCGGGACGACGTGCGGTACGTCGGCCTGTACGACCCGGCCCAGTGCCGGCAGGCCATCGCGCGGTCGGTCGCCGTGGTGGCTCCCTCGACGTGGCTCGAGGCGTTCGGCCTGGTGGTCGTGGAGGCGATGGCGGCGGGGGTCCCGGTCGTCGCCGCCGGTCACGGCGCCTTCGTCGAACTGGTCGAGGACGGGGTGACCGGGCTGCTGCACCGGCCGGGCGAGCCCGCCTCGCTCGCGTCCTGCCTGCGCCGGATCACGGCCGAGCAGGACCGCAACCGGGAGATGGGCCGGGCGGGCCGACGCCGGTACGAGCAGGGGTTCAGCCCGGCCGTCGGTCTTGAGCGCCTGGTGGAGGGGTACCGCACCGCGATCGCGGTGCGGTCCGGCGGCGGGGACAGCCCGCCGCCGGTGGGGGACGGAAGCACTGGCTCGCGACGGGGAACCCGCGCGGGCGGAAATGGGGGAAATTGATGACAGGATGCCGACTCTGCGGCTCGACGGCGATGACCAGCGTCGTCGATCTGGGAGCGACCCCGCCGTGCGAGAGTTTTCTCGCCGCGGACCAACTGGACCAACCGGAGCCGGCGTACCCGCTGCACCTGCGGGTCTGCACCGACTGCTGGCTCGCGCAGATCCCTCCGCTGATCACACCGGAGGAGACGTTCAAGGAGTACGCGTACTTCTCCTCGTACTCGACCTCCTGGGTGGAGCACGCGCGCACGTTCGTCGCCGACTCCGTACAGCGGCTGGAGCTCGGCCCCGACGCGTTCGTGGTCGAGGTCGCGAGCAACGACGGGTACCTGCTGAAACACCTGGTCGACCGCGGGATCCGCTGCCTGGGCATCGAGCCGTCGGTGAACGTCGGCGCCGCGGCACGGGACGCGGGTGTGCCCACACTCACGGAGTTCCTGGACCCGGCCATCGGCTCGGACGTCCGCGCCGAGCACGGCCCGGCGGACCTGGTCGTGGCCAACAACGTGTACGCGCACATCCCCGACGTGGTCGGGTTCACCCAGGGGCTGCGCGCCCTGGTCGCCGACGACGGCTGGGTCTCCATCGAGGTGCAGCACCTGCTGACCCTGATCGAGGAGAACCAGTACGACACGATCTACCACGAGCACTTCCAGTACTACACGGTCGCGTCCGCGATCCGAGCCCTCGCGAGCGGCGGACTCACGCTCGTGGACGTCGAGCTGCTGCCCACGCACGGCGGCTCCATCCGGCTGTGGGCCCGGCCGGCCGAGGTGGCCGGCGAGCCGACCGGGCGGGTGGCCGACGTGCTGGACCGGGAGAAGGCCGCCGGTCTGCAGGAGCTGTCCGGGTACACCGAGTTCTCCGCCCGGGTGGCCAAGGTGCGCCGGGACCTCCTCAAGTTCCTCATCGAGGCGGCCGAGCGCGGTGAGACGGTCGTCGGCTACGGCGCCCCGGGCAAGGGCAACACCCTGCTCAACCACTGCGGCATCCGGCCCGACCTGCTCGCGTACACGGTCGATCGCAATCCCTACAAGCACGGCAGGTTCACCCCGGGCACCCGCATCCCGATCCTGCCGCCCGAGCAGATAGCCACAGACAAACCGGACTACGTCCTCGTCCTCCCGTGGAACCTGCGGGCAGAGCTGGTCGAGCAGCTGTCCTTCGTGCACGACTGGGGCGGCCGGCTGGTCTTTCCCATCCCGGAACTCAGCATTGTCGAGGTCACGCCGTGAAGGAGATTGCAGCATGAAGGTCGTTCTGTTCTGCGGCGGTTACGGGCTGCGTATGCGTAACGGATCCTCCGACGACACGCCCAAACCGATGGCGATGGTCGGCCCGCGGCCACTGATCTGGCACGTCATGCGCTACTACGCGTCCTTCGGGCACACGGAGTTCATCCTGTGCCTCGGATATGGGGCCCACCACATCAAGGACTTCTTCCTCAACTACGAGGAGACGACGTCCAACGACTTCGTGCTGCGGGGCGGGCAGACCGAGCTGCTGTCCACCGACATAGCCGACTGGACGATCACGTTCGCGCAGACCGGCATCGAGTCACCGATCGGGGAGCGGCTGCGCCGGGTGCGGCACCACCTGGACGGCGACGAGATGTTCCTCGCCAACTACGCCGACGTCCTCACCGACGCCCCGCTGCCGGAGATGATCGACCGGTTCGCCCAGCGCGACGCCGGTGCGTCGATGATGGTGGTGCCGCCGCAGTCCTCCTTCCACTGCGTGGAGCTGGGCGAGGACGGCCTGGTGGGGGGCATCACCGCGGTGAGTGAACTGCCGCTCTGGGAGAACGGCGGCTACTTCGTGCTCCGCCAGGAGGTCTTCGACCACATCCCGGAGGGCGGAGACCTGGTCGCCGACGGCTGCGGGCAACTGGCCAAGCAGGGAAGGCTGGTGGCGTACCAGCACCGCGGCTTCTGGAAGCCGACCGACACCGTGAAGGAGCGGGCCGCACTCGACGACGCCTACACCCGGGGCGACCGCCCGTGGGCCGTGTGGGAACGGGACGGCGCGCAGGCGAGCGCGACCGGGAACAGAGCCGGCGCCACGGCGGGCACCGCGTGATCCGGCTCGGGACCGGGCGCCTGGACCGGGTGGTCGCGGTGGGGGCGCACTGCGACGACATCGCCATCGGCGCCGGCGGCACGCTGCTGACGATGTGCCTCGCGCGGCCCGGTATCCGTGTCGACGCCCTGGTGCTCTCGGGCGGTGGCAGCGACCGGGAACAGGAGGAGCAGGCCGCGCTCGCCGCCTTCTGCCCGGGCGCCGACCTGCGGCTGACCGTGCTCAAGCTGACGGACGGCCGGCTGCCGGCGCAGTGGGACGAGGCCAAGGCCGCGGTCGAGGAGCTGCGCGCGGCGACCGAACCGGATCTCGTCCTCGCCCCGCGCACCGCTGACGCGCACCAGGACCACCGCGGCCTGGCGCAGCTGATACCCACCGCGTTCCGCGACCACCTCGTACTCGGCTACGAGATCGTCAAATGGGACGGCGATCTCGGCCGTCCGTCGGCGTACCAGCCGCTGTCGCCGGAAACCGCCGAACAGAAGGTGCGGCTGCTGCAGGAGCACTACCCCTCGCAGCGGCACCGGCCCTGGTACGACCGGGAGGCCTTCCTCGGCCTCGCACGGATCCGCGGCATCGAATGCCACGCGCGCTACGCCGAGGCGTTCGACGTCACCAAACTCACGCTCGACCTGGGCACTTTCTCACTGGGGGAATGAACCTTGCGCGTACTGCTGACCGGACATCAGGGCTACCTGGGCACCGTGATGGTCCCGGTACTCAAGGCCGCCGGCCACGAGGTCGTCGGTCTCGACGCCGGCCTGTTCGCCGACTGTGTGCTCGGCCCGCCGCCCGCGGACCCGCCGGGGCACCGGGTGGACCTGCGCGACGTCATGGCCGAACACGTGGCCGGGGTGGACGCCGTGATCCACCTGGCCGCCCTGTCCAACGACCCGCTGGGATCGCTGGCGCCGGACCTCACCTACGACATCAACCACCACGCCTCCGTCCGGCTGGCCCGGCTGGCCCGCGAGGCCGGGGTGCGGCGCTTCCTGTACGCGTCGACGTGCTCCGTCTACGGCGCCGCCGGCGGTGACGACCTGGTGACCGAGGACGCCCCGCTGCACCCGGTGACGCCGTACGCGGAGTCCAAGGTGCGGGTGGAGGACGACCTGCACGCGCTGGCCGACGGCGACTTCAGCCCGGTGTTCATGCGCAACGCCACCGCCTTCGGCTACTCACCCCGGCTGCGCGCCGACATCGTGCTGAACAACCTGGTGGGGCACGCCCTTCTGTCCGGCGAGGTCCTTGTGCTCTCGGACGGCACCCCCTGGCGCCCGCTGGTGCACGCCGCCGACATCGCACGGGCCTTCACGGCCGCGCTGGCCGCGCCGCGGGAAGCGGTCCACGACCGGGCGTTCAACATCGGCAGCGAGATCAACAACGTCACGGTCGCCGAGATCGCCGAACAGGTCGCCGAGGCGGTGGCCGGCTCGCGGGTGAAGATCACCGGGGAGAACGGTGCCGATCCGCGGTCGTACCGGGTGGACTTCTCCCGGTTCCGCACTGCGATGGCGGGGGGTCCCGGCTTCGACTGCGAGTGGACGGTGAAGCAGGGCGCGCTCGAGCTCGCCGACGCCTACCGCGAACACGGGCTGACCCGGGAGGGCTTCGAGCAGCGCTTCACCCGCCTCGCCGTGCTGCGCGCGGCGTCCGAGGCCGGCACCGTCGACGAGACCCTGCGGTGGCGCGGATGACCGCGGCCGGCGAGGAGACGCACGCGCTGACGGCCGGCGAGGAGATGCACGCGCTGGTGGAGCGGCTGTACCCGCTGTGCCGGAGCATCACCGGCGACGGGGTGCGCGCCACCCTGGAGATCGTCAACGAGTACGTCCCGCTGCGCACGCACGAAGTGCCGACCGGGACGCAGGTGCTGGACTGGACGGTGCCGCAGGAGTGGAACATCCGGGACGCCTACATAGCCGACGCCGCGGGCAACCGGGTCGTCGACTTCGCCGCGTCCAGCCTGCACGTGCTCGGATACAGCCTGCCGGTGGCGCGGACCATGCCGCTGGCCGAGCTGCGCGAACACCTGCACACCCTGCCGGACCATCCGACGTGGGTGCCGTACCGCACCAGCTACTACGAGCCGAAATGGGGATTCTGCCTGGCCCAGGAGACCTTGGACGCGCTGCCGGACGGCGAGTACGAGGTGCGCATCGACTCCACGCTCGACGACGGCCACCTGACCTACGCCGAGCATGTCATCCCCGGGCAGGTCCCCGACGAGGTGATCGTCTCCTGCCACGTCTGCCACCCGTCGCTGGCCAACGACAACCTGGCCGGCATCGCGGTGGCGACCTTCCTGGCCCGGGCGCTGGCGCAGGAGACGCCGTACTACACCTACCGGTTCATCTACGCGCCCGGCACCATCGGGGCGATCACCTGGCTGGCCCGCAACGCGGAGCGGGTGGAGCGCGTCAAGCACGGCCTGGTGCTGGCCTGCGCCGGCGACCGGGGCCGGCTGAACTACAAGCAGAGCAGGCGCGGCGACGCAGAGATCGACCAGGTGATGCGGCACGTACTGACCGCCTCCGAACGCCCGCACCAGATCAGCGAGTTCACCCCGTACGGCTACGACGAGCGGCAGTACTGCTCGCCCGGGTTCAACCTCGGCGTGGGGTCGCTCAGCCGAACCCCGTACGCCGGCTACCCCGAGTACCACACCTCGGCGGACAACCCGGACTTCGTCTCCCCGGAGGCGATGGCGGACACCCTTGCGGTCTGCCGGGAAACATTCGCCGTACTGGACCGCAACCGGCAGTACCTCAACCTCAGCCCCTACGGCGAACCACAGTTGGGGAAGCGGGGGCTCTACGACTCGCTCGGCGGCCGCAGCGACGCGAAGCAGGCCCAGATGGCCATGCTCTGGGTGCTCAACCTCTCCGACGGCGAGCACAGTCTGCTGGACGTCGCCGAGCGGGCCGGGCTGCCGTTCGGCGCCGTCGCCGCCGCGGCCGACGCCCTGCACGACGCCGAGCTGATCAAGGCATGACGCCGATGGCCACCGAGGGGGAGAAGCCGACGACACCGGCGGACCGGGCCGGACCCGCCCGGCAGACCGCCAAGCGGGCCATGGTCGGCCGGCTGTCGTGGGGACTGGCCGACCAGGCGGCCTCCAGCATGAGCAACTTCGCGGTGGGGGTCTACGTGGCCCGCTCGCTGGGGCCGGCCGCGTTCGGCGTGTTCAGCCTGGCCTGGGTGACCTACGGCGTGGTGCTCAACGTCTCCCGCGGACTGGCCACCGACCCGCTCGTGGTGCGCTTCAGCGGCGTGTCCGAGACGTCCTGGCGCGGGGCGGTGGCCCGGTCCTCGGGTACCGCGCTCGGCGTCGGTGGCGCCCTCGGCGTGGTGTGTCTGGTGATCGGGCTGGCTCTCGGCGGCAGCGTGGGGCCCGCGTTCGCCGTCCTCGGCGTCGTACTGCCGACGCTGCTGCTGCAGGACGCCTGGCGGTACTCGTTCTTCGCCGCCGGCAACGGGAAGAAGGCGTTCGTCAACGACCTCGTGTGGGGTGTCGCGCTCATCCCGGCCCTGGTGGTGGCGGCCCGTGTGGGCACCGTCGCCGCTTTCGTGCTCGCCTGGGGCGCGTCCGCCGCGGTGGCCGCGGTGTACGGCTGCCTCCAGTCCGGCATCCGCCCCCGGATGACCGGAGCGCGCGGGTGGCTGCGCGAGCAGCGCGACCTCGGCTACCGGTACCTGGTCGAGAACGTCGGCCTCAGCGGCGCGCACCAGCTGCGGGCGTACGGGCTCGGCGTGATCGTCGGAGTCAGCGCGGTGGGCGCGGTCCGGGGCGCCGAACTGCTGCTCGGCCCGTTCCTCGCCGTGCTGATGGGCCTTTCGCTGGTCACCGTCGCGGAGGCGGCACGGGTGCTGCGGAGGGCCTCGCACCAACTGGGCAGATTCTGCCTCTTCCTCGGCGGTGGGCAGGCCGTCGCCGCCCTGCTCTGGGGATCGGCGCTGCTGCTGGTGCCGGACCGGTTCGGCGAGTTCGTGCTCGGCGGCGTCTGGCAGTCCGCCTCGCAGCTCATCGTGCCGGCCACGCTCGGCGTCGCGGGCGCCAGTCTCGGCACCGGCGCGGCGGCCGGGCTGCGGGCGCTCGGCGCCGCCCGGCGCAGCCTGCGCTGCCAGATGGTCGCCTCCGTCTGCTATGTCGGCGGAGGCCTCGGCGGGGCGGCCGTCGGCGGCACGGTCGGCTCGGCCTGGGGCGTCGCCGCCGCGACGCTGAGCAGCTCGGCCGTGTGGTGGCTGCAACTGCGCTCCGCCCTGCGGGAGCACCACCACGATCCCATCCCCGAAGTGAGGACCTCATGACCGCCCAACCCAGGCTGAGTATCGGCCTGCCCGTGTACAACGGCGAGGAGTACCTGGCCGAGTCGCTCGACGCCCTGCTCGGCCAGACCTACGAGGACTTCGAGCTCGTCATCTCCGACAACGCCTCGGCGGACGGCACCCAGGACATCTGCCGCCGGTACGCCGCGCGGGACTCGCGCATCCGGTACCTCCGGCTGCCCCGGAACATCGGCGCCACGCCGAACCACAACCATGTGTTCGCCGAGTCCCGCGGTGAGCTGTTCAAGTGGGCCTCGCACGACGACCTGTACGGCCGGGACCTGCTGCGACGCTGCGTGGAGGCGCTGGACGAGCGGCCGGGGATGATCCTGGCGCACACCGGCCAGGCGGTCATCGACGGCGACGCCCAGGTGAAGGTCCCGTACGAGTACGGGCTCGCCACCGACTCGCCGCACGCGCCGGAGCGCTTCCGCAGTCTGCTGTTCGAGCCCGGCGGCGACGACTTCTACGGGGTGCTGCGGGCCGACGTGCTGCGCCGGGTGAAGCCGATGGACAGCTACCACCACGCGGACCGCACCTACGTCGCCGAGATCGCCCTGCACGGGCCCTTCTACCAGGTGCCCGAGCTGCTGTACTTCCGCCGCGACCATCCCACCCGCGCCGAACGGGCGAACCCGTCCAAGCGCTCCCGGTGCGTCAATCTGGACCCGCGCCGGGCAGGCCCGCTGCACCCGACGCCCCGGCTGCTCGCCGAGTACGTCTGGGGCTTCGTCTCGGCGGTCCGGCGGGCGCCGTTGTCCCCCGCGGACCGGCGCGCGTGCTATCGGCACCTGGCCGCCTGGATGACCAGCCGGGTCCGGCCGGGCGCCGGCGAACGGGTCGAGGACCGCGCCCCGGTCGACCCGGGCCTGCTCACCGTCTCCGTCGACGACCTCGTCGCCGGCCGTGAGGGGAGAAAGGCATGACGTCCATGGACGAAACTCCGGTGCGCGTCGGGGTGTTCGGCCTGCTCGGCTCCGGCAACCTCGGCAACGACGGGTCGCTGGAAGCCGTGCTCGGGTACCTCCGCGCCGAGCACCCGGAGGCGGCCGTGGCCGCGCTGTGCGGCGGACCCGAGGTCGTCGCGGCCCGGTACGGGATCCCCGCGGCGCGGCTGCACTGGTACCGCGGGGAGTACCGGACGGCGTCGCGTGCGGGCGCGATCGCGGGCAAGGGCCTGGGCAAACTCGTCGACGTCTTCCGCACCGCCGCCTGGGTGCGCCGGCACGACGTGGTGATCGTGCCGGGCATGGGTGTCCTGGAGGCCACGCTGCCGCTGCGGCCGTGGGGCTTCCCGTACTCGCTGTTCCTGCTCTGCGCGAGCGGCCGGCTGTTCGGCACCCGGGTCGCGCTGGTCGGCGTCGGCGCCGCCGCGATCGGCAACCGGCCGACCCGGACCCTGGTGCGCTGGTCGGCACGACTGGCCACGTACCGGTCCTACCGGGACGACCTGTCCCGCGACGCGATGCGGGCGATGGGCGTGGACACCGCACGCGACGAGGTCTACCCGGACCTCGCGTTCTCCCTGCCGACACCGACACCGATACCGACACAGGCACCAACGCCGGCACCGCAGGTGAGCGCGCCTTCGGAACAGGCCATCAGCCCGTCGGGCCCGGTCTGCGTCGGCGTCATGGCCTTCCACGGCGGCAACGACGACCGCGCCCGGGCCGAGGACATATACCGGCGCTACCTCGACGGGACGACCCGCTTCGTCCGCGCGCTGGCCGAGGACGGCAGAGCGGTCCGGCTGCTCACCGGTGACGAGTGCGATGAGCCGGTGGTCGCCTCGATCCTCGCCGCCGTGGACTCACCGCTGGTCACCGCCGCCGAGACGTCCTCGCTGGCCGACCTGATGAAGGAGATGGCGGCTGCCGACAGCGTGGTCGCGACCCGCTACCACAACCTGATCTGCGCGCTGAAGGTCGGAACGCCGACGCTCGCGGTCAGCTATGCGGCGAAGAGCGACGCACTCATGGCTCAGATGGGTCTCGACGCGTACTGCCACCCGGCTCGCGAGGTCGACGCCGACCGGCTGCTGGAGCAGTTCCGGGCACTGGAGCAGTCATCCGCGGAGCTGCGGCAGACCCTCGGCGAGCGGAACCTGGCCGCCGCGCGCCGCCTGGAGCACCAGTTCACGGCCTTGACCGCGGCCCTGTTCCCGGCGACCGACCACACCAATGCCCATACCAACGCCCATACCAGCGCCCACGCCTCGCGGGAGACTCCATGAAAGCCACCGAAGTCCCGGCGATCACCGGCGCGTACCTGTTCGAGCCGACGCCGTACGCCGACGAGCGCGGCTTCTTCTGCCGCACCTTCGACGCCGACGTGGTCCGCTCGGTGGGCCTCGACCCGAACACCTTCATCCAGGACAGCGTGTCCCGCTCGGCCCGGGGGGTGCTGCGCGGTCTGCACCTGCGCTCCGGAGCCGGCGAGGCCAAGCTGGTGCGGTGCTCGTACGGGAGGATCTTCGATGTCGTCGTGGATCTGCGGACGGACTCGCCGACCTACCGCAACCACGCGGTCTTCGAGCTGTCCGACGAGACGCAGGCGACCCTGTACATCCCGGCGGGGTGTGCGCACGGCTTCCAGGCGCTGACCGAAACCGCCGACACCTCCTACCGGATCGACCGCCCGCACGATCCGGCCGAGGACGTGACGATCGCCTTCGACGACCCGGAGCTCGCCATTCCCTGGCCGCTGCCGGCCGCTTCGATGTCCCAACGGGACCGGGAGGCGCCGAGCCTCGCCGAGGTCCTGAAGCACCAAGAGAGATGAGATCCGCGTGGACCCTGAAGGCACCGACAGCACCGACAGCACCGAAAAGTTCCTCCTGCCCCGGTCGCGGCTGGCCAACGAGCGACTGCACGCCCTGATCCCCGGGGGCGCGCACACCTACGCCAAGGGCGACGACCAGTACCCCGACAACCTGGCCCCGGTCATCAGCCACGGCCGCGGTGCCCACGTGTGGGACATCGACGGCAACCGCTACATCGAGTACGGCTCCGGCCTGCGGTCGGTCAGTCTCGGCCACGCCCACCCACGCGTGATCGAGGCCGTACGGCGCGAACTCGACCGCGGCAGCAACTTCGTCCGGCCCTCCATCGTGGAGGTCGACGCCGCGGAACGCTTCCTGGCCACCGTGCCGACCGCCGAGATGGTGAAGTTCGCGAAGAACGGCTCCGACGCCACCACCGCCGCCGTGCGACTGGCCCGCGCCGCCACCGGGCGCCCGCGGGTGGCCATCTGCGCCGACCATCCGTTCTTCTCCGTCGACGACTGGTTCATCGGCACCACGCCGATGTCCGCCGGCATTCCGGCGGCGACCACCGAACTCACCGTGGCGTTCCCTTACGGGGACCTGGCGGCCACGGAGGAACTACTCACCCGGCACCAGGGCGAGGTCGCCTGTCTGATCCTCGAACCGGCCACCCACACCGAGCCGCCGCCCGGGTACCTCGCCGGACTGCGCGAGCTGGCCGACCGGCACGGCTGCGTACTGATCTTCGATGAGATGATCACCGGCCTCCGCTGGTCCGAGGCGGGCGCTCAGGGCCTGTACGGCGTCGTCCCCGACCTCTCCACGTTCGGCAAGGCGCTGGGCAACGGATTCGCCGTCTCCGCGCTGGCCGGGCGCCGCGATCTGATGGAGCTGGGCGGGCTGCGTCACTCCGGCGACCGGGTGTTCCTGCTGTCCACCACACACGGCGCGGAAACGCACTCCCTGGCCGCCGCGATGGCCGTGCAGGCCACCTACGTCGAGGAGGGCATCACCGCGCGGCTGCACGCCCTCGGCGAGCGGTTGGCCGCCGGTGTCCGCGAGGCAGCGGCCGGCCTGGGCGTCGGCGACCACATCGTCGTCCGGGGCCGGGCCAGCAACCTGGTCTTCGCCACCCTCGACGAGAACCGGCAGCCGTCGCAGCACTACCGCACCCTGTTCCTGCGTCATCTCCTCGCGGGCGGGGTGCTGGCCCCGTCGTTCGTAGTGAGCAGCGCGCTCAGCGACGCCGACATCGATCACACCGTCGACGTGGTGGCCCAGGCATGTGCGGTGTACCGGAAGGCACTGGACGCCGCCGACCCCACCCCCTGGCTGACTGGGCGCCCGGTGAAGCCCGTGTTCCGCCGCTTGGCATGACGCGAGGTGAAATGACATGAGCTGATATGACGTGACGTCAGGGACGCTCCTGCCGACCGGCGTCGGCCACCCGATCCACCGGCCGATCGACCGGCCGGTCGGCGATCCGGTCGGCGATCCGGTCGGCGATCCGGTCGACCAGCCAAGCGGTCGCCGGTATCACCGCCAGCGCGGTGCACCAGCCGCCGAGGACGTCGGTCGGGTAGTGCGCACTCAGGGCGACCTGCGCCCAGCCCATGGCGGCCCCGGCGGCGAGCGCCGCGGCGAGCACGAACAGCGTGCCGGCCGTCCTGCCGAGGCCGAGCCGGCCGGTCGCGAGCAGTGCCAGCATGAGGGCGAGCGCGGTGAGGAAGGCGGTGTGCCCGCTCGGATAGGACAGGTTGCCGTCGCCGTGGATGGTGCGTCCCACCAAAGACTTGATCAAGCTCGTCGTCCCCACGGCCATGCAGACGCCGACAACGACGAGCACCGCTGCACGAGGCCGCCGAAGCAGCAGACAGCCCGTCACGGCGGCCACGACCAGCATCGCCGCTCCGGCGGGCTCCCCCAGGAAGTCCGTGGCCAGAGCGACGTGCCGCCACGGCGGCCGCACACTGTCCGCCGTCGGGTCGACGAACCACCTGTCCACCGTGCCGGGCCGGCTGTGGCCGGCGTACATGGCCCCGAGCACGACGACCACCAGCGCGGCGAGAGCCGCGACCAGCCCGAGCCCGGCGCGCAGCGACGGGGGCAGAACCGCGGGCACCGACCGACCGGTCACCCGCCCACCACCGCCCCGGCCGATGAGCGCGTGCACTACCCGCCCCACACTGTGCCCGGCTTCTGCCGACGCCAACTCCCCACCAACGAGCCCCCCGTCATCAGCTTCTACCTGGCACCCTAACCAACGTCAGGCACCGTTGTTCGCAGGTTCCAGGATGGCCACGCGCTCCACGTGCGAGGTCATCGGAAAGCAGGTCGCCAAACAGACGCGCGCTCTGCTTGGCTCGACGCATGAGTGATCTCCACATCCGCTGCGCCACCCTCTCGGACATCGACACCGTGCTGCAGTTCTGGCGCGACGCCGCGGAAGGCACCAGTGCTGCAGGCCGTCAGGGGTTGAGTGACCGGCCTGTTCGGCCAGTTGCCAGCTGTTCTTGCGGGCGACCGGCGCGAGCAGCGCGCGCACGTAGTCCCGCATCCGTCGGCGGGGTTCGACACGGCCGAAGCGGTGGCCGATGGTGGTGAAGAGGTCATTCAGGTCGCGGTCCCAGGTCTCTGCCTGTTCGGTCATCACGATCGGGGGCTTCCCCGCACGGATGTGCTCTCGCCGTCGTGGGCACTCCTTCGAGGGGCGTGCAGGCAGAAGCCGTCCATGACGGCACTCTGCCCGTTACACTCCCACCGCTCCACGTTTCCCCAGGTCAAGCCACGAAGTACTGCTGGAGTACTAGCACCACGATCACGGGGAAGGCTCCAAGGTGGTCTCGACCGCCGCCTTGCCCGTATTCCGATGTGCGCGGCGGCCGTTCCTTGTGGGTCAAACGACCGGCACACTCAGCGACCGAGCCGGGCTACTGTGCCCGTCGTACGGGGCTGACAGCGGAACGCAGGTGTGGGCTGGTGTGTCGGTGCACTCGGCTTTGAATCTTCCGCCCAAGATCCGCAAGTCCATGTACACGATAAATGCAGGCCACGCAGTTCACCCAACTGAAGGGAACCCGGTGACTCTCCCCGCCCCGGTGTGATCGCTACTGTGCTACTCGCCCTCACCGCAATCGTGGGTACCGCCAGCCCCGCTGCGGCGGCCGAACCGAGGCCAAGCTTCCAGATCTTCTACGGCCCCGACTGCGCCACGGCCTATCGGACGTACCTGGGCCCCACCCGCACTGAGAGACCCGCACGGAGATCTGGGTCAATGACACTTTCAACGCCTCGTCGGCTTCCTCGCCGGGGTATGGCGAGGGGATCTACCGCAACGCGGCGTCAGCCCGAATCCAGCCCCGCATCACCTCCTACCTCTGACGCAGCTCGATGGCCGCAGGCGGTCCCGTCGGCACCAAGCCGGGTCGACGTCCCGGAGCGGCCTCTCCGATGCTGCATATCCGCTGTGGCGAGGGAGAACAGAAGCGGCCGCATACTCAACGGTGCGGCCGCTTCTCTTCGACGTTCAGTTTCCCAAAACGCGTCGCCATAGCCAAGCAGACTGGGCTGGCCTGGGCAGGCGACTACTACGTGGAGCAGGTCGGATGAGCAGCAACGTACTGACCATGTACGGCGGGCCGAGACGAGTCGACGGCCAGGGTCAGGAGAAGGTGGCGGATATGGTCAGCTTCTCCGACGGGTCGGGTCCGGCGCCGTCGGCCGTGTACGTGGAGCGCGAACTGCCGCCGGGAGGCACGTCCGCGTACCGTGCGGCCCGGGGTGGCGGGGCCCGTTCCTTCGCCCTGTGGGCCGACGATCAACGCCGGGAGCGGGTGGCCACTGTGGTGACCCTGTCGGCTGGCGGCGGCGTCGCGAGGTTTCAGGTGCTCGGCGCGCACGGCGAGGTCATCGGCACGCTCATGCGCGAGAAGGCGCTCCGTGGCAGGGGCCTGCGCACCCGTTGGACCGTGCACCAGCCCGGCGGCTTCGAAGCGGTCGGCTTCAAGGGGAGGATCGTATGGTGGTGGATGTGGTGGCTCTTGCTGCCCCTGATGACGGTGGTCCTCGTGATGAGCGTCTTCGACAGCGTCCCTGGCAACGAGGGCGGTTTCGCACGCGCACCCCGGCGCATCCGGTGGCGCGCGAACGGGCAGGTCCCGCTGGAGTTCAGGTCCAAGGGCGACAAACTGCACGTCCACGCACCCGGTGTGGACTGGCGGCTCGGTGCCGCGCTGATCGCCCTCCTGCGCAGCTTCAACGCCGGCGCATGGGACTCGGTGAAGAAGTGACCCGGGGGACGACGCTCCGGCGCGGTGCGTGCTGTGGCGGCGGAAGTTGGCGTTCCGGGGCCGCGCAGCGCAGAACGGGGCCTCATGTCTGAGAAGTGGCCAGCCCAACGCCCGGCGCCAAGGCCCTTGCCCGGTCCGCCCGGCGGGTACGGGCCGCCACGGTTCCATGAGGTCAGTGCCGGGTACCGGCGTTGGGCCGGCATCCTGCTCTGGCTCGCGATCACCGTCGCGGCTATCATGGCGGTCGCGTTCGTGGCCAGCATCGTCTTCCTGGTAAAGGCAGACGCGGACGTGGACAGCGCCGCCTACGGCTATCTCGCGATCTTCCTGTGGTTCGGGATCGCCGCCGCGATCCCGGTGCTGCTGGCGCTCGGTATCCCCGCAATCGTCATGACGCGGCGTGTCCGGCAGCAGGAGCGGCTGGGCCACGATGCTGTGTACCGAGGATTCAAAGCCGGCGGACAGTAGTCGAGCGGGCCACGGTGCCAGCACACTGATCCCGGACGGTTCGCCCTACCCCTCAACTACCCCAAGGGGTGACCGCCTGACGTGTCCTCTCCTTGTGAGCCTGTCAGGTGACGAGCCCCTGACCTGCTGCGGTGCCAGATCGTTTGAGATCACGGGAGGCCGCTGTTCTCAACTGATCTGGCTTTCGCGGAAGTCTCGTTCGCTCAGCACGCGCCGCGACAAGAATCTGAGTCTCAGAGGTCGTCCACATCGACCAGCCCGTCCTGGATGGCGCGGGCCACCAGGCTTGCCTTGGTCCGCGCGGGGCGGCCGACGTTCGCGTACTTGATGCGCACCCGGTCCAGATACGAGTTGACGGTCCGTACGGAGATGCCGAGACGCTGCGCGACCAACTCCTTCGACTCCGACTGGAACCACTCGATGAGCACGTCCTCCTCGCGCGAGGACAGCTGGGGGCGGTCGGCACGGGTGTTCGTTCCCAGTGCGCCGGCCAGCGCCGGCGGCATGTAGGGCCGGTCATCGGCTGCCGCCAGCGTCGCCTCGACCAGGTGCTGTCGGCCCTCGCTCTTGGTCAGAAAGGTCGCGGCTCCCAGGTCCAGGCAGCTGAGCGCTGTCTTCTCGTCATCCCGCATCGAGTAGACGACGACCCGTCGTCCGGCGTCGACGAGTCTTCGGAGGCTGCCGAAGGCGGGGCCGCCCTCGCCCAGTTGCAGGTCCAGGATGACGACATCGGCCGTGCTGCCCGGTGGGGCCCAGGCTTCCTGTACGGAGCCGCTGGCCGCGACCACGGTGATGGGCCGACCCGATGCGGCGTACCACGCCTCTACGCCCGCGAGGATGGCGGGATGGTCGTCGACGACGACCACGCTGACCGGTGCGTTGTCACTCATGCCAGGTCAACTCCGGAGGCCGCCGGTCTTCTCCAGCCAGCCTCTACCCACACACTTCCGCCGCGCGTCGTTCGCACCACGGTCACCTTAGCGTCCGTGGCACGGCCGTGGGCTCGAGAGGCCTCTCCCGTGCCATGGACGTCGGCGCAGCCCTCGCTGATTACGCTCACGCGTACCGCGCGGGGGGTCCACACGACGGTGACCCGCGCGGTCGAGCGGGTATGGCCCAGAATCACCGCCACCGGGTCGACCAACTCCCTGCGTACCTCCACAGGCACCTCACCCGGCCGGCCTCGTACGGCCAGGCTCACCGTCACCCCCTGGTGCTCGGCCACCTCGACACATGCCCGCAACTCGTTCAGCAGCGGGTCCGAGACGGCATCGCCCTCGGCGAACAGGCGGCGCATACGGGTGGCTTCCACACCACACCGCAGCCTGACCTCCTGGTCGTGCGGGCTCAGCACACCGTGGCCAAGGCCCACGAGCAGCGGCACCGTCGTCGCCGTCAGGGCCCGGTAGCGCTCCTTGTGATCACGCTGCATGTCCTCGTGGATGCGTTCCCGGGTGCGCAGTTCTTCCTCCCGTGCGGCCGCGGTCCCCGCTGCCGGCGCCGTACCGTGAAGCAGGCGCGTCACCAGTAGACCGACGGAGAGTTGGAAGCCGCAGGCGGATATCGTGGAGATCCCCATGACGGCCAACTCGGCGACAGTGGGCGCCCCTGACAAGAACACAGCAGTCGCGTTGAGTCCCATATGCGCCCCAAGAAATGCCGCGTACACCCTGACCCGCAGGTCTGCCAGCAGGAACAGCGCATGCCAGCCGACCACTCCGAACGCCCAGTCCGCCGGACCTGTCGACTGCCCCGGCGGGAGCGTGAACGCGCATACCGCCGAAGCTGCCAGCACCGAACCCAGGCTCCACCCGCGCACCCTTGGCGGGATCTGCCGGCCACGCAGCAGATAGGCGCCCCCGGCCACCGCAACGGCGGCGAGGCAGACGAAGGCGGCTGTCTGTGCCCACGCAGGGCGGTACACGTCCTGGTGGACCATGAGCCGGCGCAGCGAGATGGTGAACTGCCACACCAGGCTGATCAGCAGTACGGCCAGTTGAGCCCCGTAGAGGAGCTGCCCGCGGATGAGGCGGACGGCAGCGCTGTGCTGCGCCTGGACGCGGGGCGGGCGCGGTGTGCCGCCAGCCCCTGCCTGTGATTCCCCGGCCCGGCCGTGCCAGCGCCACTGGACGCGGGTCCCGGTGCCCGGATGGGAGGTAACGGAAGCCGAGCCTCCGACCGTGTGCATCCTGCCGATGATGGAACCGGAGATGCCGCGGCGCCGGGCGGGGACGGACTGCGGGTCGAAGCCCCGTCCCGCGTCGGACAGTTCGACGACGACGCCGTCCTCCTCTGCCCACGCCCTGAGCTCCGCTTCCCGCACCCCGGCATGGCGTGCCACATTGGTGACGGCCTCCCGGACCCCGTTGAATATCGCAAGCCCAGGGCCGGACGGAGTCACGAGCGGGCCCTCGATGTACGTCTTGAGCTGCACCCTGGCGAGTCCCTCACCCTCGGGCACGCAGCTGAGAAGCGCCGCGAGGTCGACGCTTCCTGTCTCGAATCCGGGCATGGCGGACAACGCCTCCAGATCCTGTCTGGCCCGCGGCGGCAGCCACGACCAGTCCCGGCCGTCGCTCTGGGAAACCATCAGCAGTGTCGCGCTCGCCGTATCGTGCAGGGTCGCCAGGTACTCGCGCTCGGTCGCCCTCCGCGCGGCCGCGACAGCGGCCTCGCGGCGCGACGCCGCCCTGGCCGCGGCCGACCGGTCGGCCGCCCTGGCCCGCGCGCGAACCATGAGGAAAGCAGCCCGCGACAGGCCCGCCTGGACGAACATGCGCACCAGGGGTACTACGTCGGGGCTGTGCCCGGGCGAGGAGAGGACGTCTCCCAGCACGCAGACGACAGTCCCCAACGCGGCCAGGCCAAACCCGGCCACTGGGCGCGTCGCCCACTCGTACTGGAAAGCGACGACGCAGATGCCGACAATCGCCTCCACCATCACATCCGCGCTCTCGCCACCGAGCACCGGCTGAAACAGCCCCGTCAGCACCACCACGGCCGCGTCCAACGTCCACAGCAGGGCTAACGGGAGCGGGTGGCGCAGCGCGTAGAGGCGCACACCGCAGGCCAGGACAGCGGGCACCAGCAGAGACATCGCCAGAGGAATCTCCGCCACATCCGCCAACACGACGCCCAGCGCACCGCAGAGGCAGACCACGCTGGACCGGAGCCACACCCCGTACCGCTCGAGGGTCAGGATCAACAGACGCTCACTGGACCTGGGGCCGTCCATCGGCTCAGCGGCCCCGTTCTCCTCGTATCCCCCAGGCCGCATAGAGGCAAGGGTAGTAGCGGCAGTCGAGCTCAAAGGTCACGGCTGTGAACGAGAGGCGGTCTCGTCCGCTTCCTTGCGCGTATTCCGGTGTGCGTGCCGGCCGTTCCTTGTGGGGCGAACGACCGGCACACTCAGCGACCGGGCCGGGCTACTGTGCCCGTCATACGGGGCCAACACCGGCAGGGGCATCCCACATCAAGCCAGTGATCTCATGAGTTCACGCTGCTTCGTCACACCCGCACTCCCGTCCTGTAGGAACTCGGGCAGTCCGCCCGACAATTGGAAGGTGGAGCAGAATTGATCAAAATCCGAAGCAGGCGCGCCAAGTCGGCTACGGCCGTAGGGGCCCTTCTGGCTGGCCTCCTCGGCGGCGTTCTCGCCGGCGCGCCGTCTGCGACCGCCGCTGCGGCTGACTCCCCTTGCAGCTACGGGGCTTACCTGTACAACAAAGTCACAAACCCCACCTCGTACAAGTACGTCCCCTATGCCACCGGCGATGGGTCCAAGTGCTGGCTGGACCGGGGGATGAGCAACACGGCAGTCCGCGCCCTCCAGAAGAACCTGAATTCCTGCTACGGATACAGGCTGGCAACGGATGGGGACTTCGGAGGCCTCACCGAATCGGCGCTCGTCTCCGTTCAGAAGAAGGTGGGTGTCAGGGCGGATGGCGATTACGGTCCCAATACGCGGGATGCGATGGTGTGGGCCAACTACAGTATAGAAACCGGGGCACGGATCAATTGCAACTGACGAACAGCTGATGCACCACCCGGTTCCCGGCGTGGACATTCGCAACTGTCTCGGCGTGCGCGCCGCCGGCCCGCTGGGCGTGCGCCGCGCACCGTCGAGTTCCACCATCGCCGCCTCCTGACCCTCGTATGCCCCGGCGGGCTTGCCGAACTGCTCGGATGCGACCCCTCCGGCAGCCGGCCGTGGACGGCAAGGCCGCCCGCGGCTCACGCACGGACACCGGCCCGCCCGCCCACCTGCTCTCCGCTGTCCTGGAAGGCCAACGCACCGTCAGCCAGCTACGGGTGCCGGACAAGACCATCGGGGTCACCGGCGTGAACTGTCCACGAGTACTGCTTGGCATCGTGTTGATCCCGGAAGACGGTGCCCAGATGCGTGAGGGCGAGTGTCGGGGCAAGGCTGGAAAGCATGACTACAACACTTGGTGCCTTTGTTCTCGGTACTCCTGATCCTCCCGCGCTGGCCGACTTCTACCTGGCCCTGCTCGGCTGGCAGGAAGTCGATCGAAAGCCGGAGTGGGTCCGTTTGAAGTCCCCAGAACAGGAGCGCCCCGGGCTCAGCTTCCAGTTGGAGACCGATCACGCTGCTCCCACATGGCCGCAGCGGCCGGGCACTCAGCAGATGCAGGCGCATCTGGACCTGCAAGTCGATGACCTGGAGGCGGAGACGGAACGGGCTTGCGCCTTGGGCGCGACACTGGAGGAGTATCAGCCTCAGAAGGACGTGCGGGTCCTGCGCGACCCTCACGGTCATCCGTTCTGCCTCTTCCTACCGGGTGCCTGAACGCCGCTGGCTCGGCAGCGGGCGCTCTGGAACCGGTGCCCCGAGAACCTGCGGACAACGGAAACAGGCAGGCGGACACTACGAAACCCTGTCCGTAACTTGGGCTCCGCGGTCGACCGCGGTGGCAGGGCGGGACTGCGCACCGCGGTGGTGAGCATCGGTCCGGCAGAGTCCACGTCATCCCGGATGGCTTCCACCCGAGGGGTGGATGGTGTGCGCGTGGTCGGCCAGGTGGTCGTGCCGGACCACCGGTTTGTGCACCTGTACGTGTTTCTAAACTTGAAGGCTTGATCCAGCAGGTTTGGGGCAGGCGGGGCCAGTGTCATCTGCGCCGTCCGACCTGCTTTCCCAAGTACGGCATGCCTTGGCTCAGCCGGGGTTCCAGCTGGTTGGCGAAGATGCACAGGACAGCAGGCCCGGGCTTGCGGTGACGGCGGTGCCGGCCGGGGTGCTGGTGAGGTGGACGGACTCGGACAGGTTCGCTTCGCTGGCGAAGGACCAGCCCGGCGCCTCAGGCGACAGCATGCAGGCGATCGTGCAGGCTGCGGTCTCGGGGCTGTTGGTCCAGCTGGGACGCACCGTCACGGAACCGGAAGACGGCGGTGATCTGCTAGTCCTGGGGGCACTCCCCTGACCTGCTTCGTCGGTGGTGGGAGGGTGAGTTCAGGCCGCGATCCGGGACGGGGCAAGGCCAAGGTGATGCCCTGCCCTTTGTGAGCATCCGGGTGACCCGTGTGCGCCCGCATCGACGGCGGCTGTCGCCCTGACCATGGGTCCGCACGCCCCGCACGGCAGGTCGGTGTGCTGCCACCGTCGCTTGCTGCTTGCGCGCCGGGTGCTACGGGTTGAGTTGCTGGTGTACGTCGAGGTAGACGCCTCACGGCGCCAAGCCGTCAAGGGGACAGCTGGGAACTTGCTGTAGCTTTGCTGGCTGTTCGATTTCAGGCGCAAGGGGGCCTCGTTGGACGTGGTGCGGGTCATGGAGTCGTTGGCAGAGCAGGGCGTCACGGTTCTGTTCAAGGCTGACGCCGAGCGCATGCGCGACGGGACGAAGCCGTGGACATTCGTCGCAAGCGGGGCCCCTTTCCGCGAGGACCTGCTGGTGCGCACGGACGCCATCTCTGTGGAGGCTTGTCTCGGCGTCTGTCTGCCCCGGCTGCGTGAGTTCGGTCTGACCATTCCGGAGTGAGAACTCTGGTCTTCTCGGCTATGCCGCGGCTGCCTCATGTCCTCCCGACGGCGACGGGAAGGCCGGTGTTTCGTCGTAGCGTTCGCCGTGCTGCAGGCAGTAATAGATCTGGCCGACCAGGCGGTTGAACAAGTGACGCACGGAGGTTCACCCCCGTCCTCGAAGGTCGTTCGGCGAAGACACGGGGCGAACTCGCGCTGTACCCGTGGTCCCCACCGAAGTGGGCAGTACACGAGGATTCGGCCGACGAGCTCGCGGCTTGCAGAAAACCGGGACCAAGCCCACCCCTCCGTCGATTCCCCGCCGCGGAAACCGCTCGCCAGCAGGCGGGCACTCTGCTTGGCTCGCCCCATGAGCGATCTCCACATCCGCCACGCCACTCTCGCAGACGTCGACACCGTGCTGCAGTTCTGGTGCGACGCCGCAGAAGGAACGAGCATCAGCGACGACCACGACGGCGTGAACCAGCTCATCTCACGAGACCCCGAAGCACTGCTCCTCGCCGAGCGCGACGGCACCCTCACCGGAACCGTCATAGCCGGCTTCGACGGATGGCGATGCTCCGCCTACCGACTCGCCGTACACCCCGACCACCGTCGACAAGGCATCGCCACCGCCCTACTGGAAGCCGCAGAACAACGTTTCGCCGCCCTGGGCGGGCGACGCGTCGACGCCATGGTCCTAGAAGCCAATGAACAGGCCCACCACACCTGGGCTGCGAGTGGCTACCATCGCGAGGACCGCTGGCGACGCTGGGTCAAGCCCCTGTAGACACGGGCAGCGAGACGCTTGTGAGCAGCCAAGATTCGACGGCTGGCGCTGCCATCTGTACCGGCTCGCGGTGGATCCGGCCCGGCGACGTCAGGGCATCGGTTCGGCGCTCCTGGTCGCGGCGGAGGAGCGGTTCGCACGCCTCGGCGGGCGCCGCGCCGACGCGATGGTGCTGCGACGCAACGAATCGGCGCACCATGCCTGGCGCGCGGCGGGGTACGCGCCGGAAGAACACTGGCGGCGCTGGGTCAAGCCGCTGGTCGAGTGAACTCGGCCGGGGCTTCCCCGGCCATTCGATCACGCATTCGATCACAAGGGACTGCATCGTCCCCTTAGGAAAGGTGGGGGCGGCCGGCCATGGGCGAGCCTTCCGACAGCCGACGGCACGGCGTCCCGCCGCGTCGACATCGCGCGCTTCCTTCGTACCTGCCCGATCATGGAACGGAGGTGACCCGATGACCGAAGTACTCCTCCTCGCCGTTGCGGTGCTGCTCTCACTGGCCTGCGGCGTGTTCGTCGCGGCCGAGTTCTCGCTGACCACGGTCGAGCGAAGCCAGCTGGAACGGGCCGTCGAGCGCGGCGAGGTCGGCGCGACGGGCGCCCTCAGAGCCGTACGGAATCTCACCTTCCAGCTCTCCGGCGCGCAGCTCGGCATCACCGTCACCAACCTGGTCGTCGGCATGCTCGCCGAGTCGTCCGTCGCCGAGCTCATCGCCGGGCCCCTCGAAGCGGCCGGGGTACCGGGCTCGGCGACCTCGTCGGTCGCGTTGGTGATCGGTACGGCCCTGTCGACGGTCTTCCTGATGGTCGTCGGCGAGCTGGTGCCCAAGAACTGGGCGATCTCCTCACCACTCGCCGTGGCCAAGCGGGTGGCTACGCCGCAGCGCTGGTTCAGCGCGGTGTTCCGGCCGTTCATCTCCCACCTCAACAACACCGCCAACCGTGTCGTCCGCCGTTTCGGCGTCGAGCCCGCCGAGGAGCTGGCCTCCGCGCGCGGCCCGCGGGAACTGGTCGCCCTGGCCCGGCACTCCGCGAAGCTGGGCGCCCTGGAGGCGGACACCGCCGAACTGTTCGTCCGCACGCTGAACCTCGCCGACCTCACCGCGGAGAACGTCATGACGCCGCGTGTCCAGGTGATGTCCCTCGACGTCCAGGCGACCTGCGAGGACGTGGCGAACGCGACGCGGGCCACCGGCCTTTCACGCTTCCCCGTCCACCGCGGCAACCTCGACTCGGTCGTCGGGGTCGCGCACATCAAGGACGTCATCGGCGTGCCGGCCGACCGCAGGGCCCGTACGACCGTGTCGCAGGTGATGCGCGAGCCCCTGCTCGTACCGGAGACGCTGACCGTCGACCGGCTGCTGGACCGGCTGTCCGGCAAGCGCACGATGGCCGTCGTCATCGACGAGTACGGCGGCACCGCCGGGGTCGCGACCCTGGAGGACATCGTCGAGGAGGTCGTCGGCGAGGTGCGCGACGAGCACGACCCGCACGAGACGCCCGACCTGGCCCCGGCCGGGACGGACGACGAGGGCCGCACGCTGTACTCGGCCGACGGTTCCATCCGCACCGACCGGCTCGCCCGTGTCGGGCTGCGCGCGCCCGACGGGCCGTACGAGACACTCGCGGGTCTCATCGCGACGGAGTTGGGGCGCATCCCCGTCGAGACGGACACGGTCGAGGTCGCGGGGTGGCGGCTGGACGTCGTGGACGCCACGGGACGGCGGGCCGCACGCGTGCTGATGCACCCACCGGGCACCGGAGACACCCGTTCCGAAGAAACAGGATCAAGAGAAACGGGATCAAGAGGAACGGGACCGAAAGATGCGGGCTCGAAGGAAACGGAAACCGAAGTAGCAGGAACCGAAGCAGCGGGAACCGAAGGAGGGCGGGGGCGATGACCGCCGTACAACTGCTGATCGGCCTGGCCACCCTGGTCGTGAACGCCTTCTTCGTGGCGGCCGAGTTCGCGCTGATCTCCGTGCGCCGCAGCCAGATCGAGCAGTCCATGGAGAGCGGCGAGGCGGGCGACCGGCGGGCGCGCAGTGTGCTGTGGGGGCTGGAGCACGTGTCCGCGCTGATGGCGGCCGCGCAGCTCGGCATCACGCTGTGCACGCTGGTCCTGGGTATCGTCGCCGAACCCGCCATCGCGCATCTGCTGGAGCCGGTGTTCCACGCGGTGGGACTGTCGGCCGGAACCGGGCACGCCATCTCGTTCGTGATCGCGCTCGCCCTGGCCACGTATCTGCACATGCTGCTCGGCGAGATGGTGCCGAAGAACATCGCACTCGCCGAACCCGTGCGGACGGCCCTGCTGCTCGGTCCGCCGCTGGTCGCCCTGTCCCGGACGCTGCGGCCGGTGATCTTCACGGTCAACGCGTTCGCCAACGCGCTGCTGCGGCTGCTGCGGGTCGAGGTCCGGGACGAGGTGTCCGCGACCTTCTCCGACACGGAACTGGCCCGCCTCGTGAAGGATTCCAGTGCGGCGGGGCTGATCGACGACCGCGCCCAGGAGCGTCTGCACGACGCCCTGGAGCTGGGCCGCCGTCCCGTGCGCGACGTGGTGCTGCCGCTGGAACGGGTGGTCCACGCGCGCGTGGGCGTCACCCCGGAGCAGTTGGAGGCGCTGTCCGCCGAGTCCGGCTTCTCCCGCTTCCCCGTCGTGGACGACGGACTGCGCATCGTCGGCTACCTGCACGTCAAGGACGCCCTGGACGCGATGCCGCGCGACCTGCCGTTCCAGGTGCGGGACATGCGGTCCATCGCCCGCGTCCGGGAGAGCACGCCGCTCGACGACGTGCTGACCGCGATGCGGCGCGGTCGTACGCATCTGGCGGCGGTGCTCGGCTCGGACGGGCGGCTGGCCGGTCTTGTGACGATGGAGGACGTGCTGAGGGAGTTGTTCGGTCAGCCGGTGTGACGCTCCCGCGGAGCACGCCGACGGCTCCGCCGACGGGCAGACCAGCGGGTATGTGCACGCGCTATTATTTCTTCCGCCATGCAGACGAATGCCACCTTCACCAGCCTTGTCGCGGTCGGCGACTCCTTCACCGAGGGCATGTCGGATCTCCTTCCCGACGGCTCGTACCGGGGATGGGCGGATCTCCTCGCGGCCCGGATGGCCGCGCAAACGCCCGGCTTCCGCTACGCCAACCTCGCGGTGCGCGGAAAACTCATCGGACAGATCGTCGCCGAGCAGGTGGACGTCGCGGTGGCGATGCAGCCCGACGTGATCACGCTGGTCGGCGGCCTCAACGACACCCTGCGGCCCAAGTGCGACATGGTGCGCGTCCGGGATCTCCTGGAAGAGGCCGTGAACCGCCTGGCGCCGGCCTGCAAGCAGCTCGTCCTGATGCGCAGCCCCGGCCGCCAGGGCCCGGTCCTGGAACGGTTCCGCCCCCGTATGGAAGAACTGTTCGTCTGTATCGACGATCTCGCGTCCCGCCACGGCGCACTCGTGGTCGACCTCTACGGAGCGCGGTCCCTGGGCGACCCCCGCATGTGGGACGTGGACCGGCTGCATCTGACGGGCGAGGGACACCGCCGGGTCGCCGAGGCCGTGTGGCAGGCGCTCGGGCACGCGGCGCAGGACGCCGAGTGGCACACCCCGATGCCGCCCTCGGCCCCGCCCGGCTGGGCCGCCCGCCGGACCGCCGACGTCCGCTTCGCCCGCCAGTTCCTGCTGCCCTGGATCGGCCGCCGGCTGACCGGCCGCTCCTCGGGGGACGGCCGCGCGCCCAAACGACCGGAACTACTGCCGTACGAGGAGTACAAGGGGCCTGTGGAGTAGGGCAGCACCCGCGTCAGCCCCCGGGAGATCGAGGACCGCCGTTCTTCCGGCAGGCCGCGGGCGAAGGCGGTGCAGGCGCTGGTGGCCGTGCTCGGCGTTCCAGTGCGTCGCAGGTCAGCGGCGGGGCAGCACGCCCAGGAGGGTTGCGGTCAGGGCCAGCTTCAAGGAGTCCTTCAGCTCCAAGTGGAAGCGGGCCAGGTCGGGCTCGGCCTGGTAGGCCGCCTGCAGGCTGGGCGGGGGTGTGCTGTACGTCGGCAGCACGCCGGCCATGAGCATGGTTTGCAGGCTGAACAGCGTCGCGTTCTCGCCCAGCTCGGGCAGGTACTTCAGGATCAGGGCGGTCATGGTTGTCAGGCGGCCCAGGGAGGCGCGCTTGTAGCGTGCGACGACCTCGACGGAGACGTTGCGTTCCAGGACGCTGCTCTGTGCACCGAAGAGGTCGCACAGCACCACTCGGCCGGAGAGTGAGCGGCTGAGGACCTCGGCCACCGCTGCCGCTCGCTCGTCCATGGGCAGCTTCTCGTCGGCGCCGGCGGCCAACTCGCCTGCCAGTTCCGTCAGCCACTCCTGCAGGAGGCTGTCCAGCAGTTCCAGCAGCACCGCCTCGCGAGACTCGAAGTAGCGCAGCACGTTCGGCTTCGCCAGTCCTACGCGGCGGCTGAGCTCGTTCAGGGTGACCGCGGCCACGGGCATCTCGTCGAGCATCGCCGACGCCGTGTCGAGGATCGCCCGTCGGCGGATCTCCCGCTGCTCTTCGGTTCGCGCCCGCTGGAAAGTCACGACCACCACCCTAACTTAGGTACCTCCGGTACGTTGACAACGTACCGAGAGTACTTTAACGTCGTCGGCGCAAGATACCTTCGGTACGTTAGTTAGTTGGGAGCCTGGCATGAGCGAGAAGTGGACGACGGCGAATATTCCGGACCAGCGCGGGCGGGTGGCCGTGGTGACCGGGGCCAACACCGGCCTGGGGTACGAGACCGCCAAGGCGCTCGCCGAGCGCGGGGCCTCCGTGGTGCTCGCCGTGCGCAACGTCGAGAAGGGCGAGCAGGCCGCGGCCCGCATGACCGGCGACGTGAGCGTGCAGGCGCTGGACCTGACCTCGCTCGACTCCGTCCGGACCGCGGCCGCGGCGCTGCGGACCCGGCTCGGCCGGATCGACCTCCTGATCAACAACGCCGGCGTGATGTACACCCCGAAGCAGACCACCCGGGACGGCTTCGAGATGCAGTTCGGCACCAACCACCTCGGCCACTTCGCGCTCACCGGACTACTGCTGGATCTGATGCTGCCGGTGCCCGGCTCGCGCGTGGTGACGGTCAGCAGCACCGGCCACCGCATCCGGGCCGCGATCCACTTCGACGACCTGCACTGGGAGCGGTCGTACAGCCGGGTCGCCGCCTATGGCCAGTCCAAGCTGGCCAACCTGATGTTCACGTACGAGCTGCAGCGCCGGCTCGCCGCGCACGGCACCACCGTCGCGCTGGCCGCGCACCCCGGCCTGTCCAGCACCGAACTCGCCCGCAACACCCCCGCGGCCCTCCGGCTTCCGATCACCTGGCTCGCGCCGCTGATCACCCAGACGCCGGCGATGGGCGCGCTGCCGACCCTGCGCGCCGCCGCCGACCCCGCCGCGCTCGGCGGCCAGTACTACGGTCCCGGCGGATGCAACGAGGTCAAGGGCCACCCCCGGCTGGTCACCTCCAGCCCGCAGTCGTACGAGGCAGCCGTCCAGCAGCGGCTGTGGGCCGTCTCCGAAGACATCACCGGGGTGAAGTTCCCCGTCGTTCAGTCCATGCAGAACTCGTTTCCCTCCGGATTGGCCATCACGATTTGACGCCCTCACCTGCCCGAGGGCAGGTGATTCCGGTCCGTACTGCTACGCAGTACCACCACGGGTTCCTCTTTCACGGGCCTCTGCCGACCGGTGAGGAGCGGTCTTACAGGGCCTCCGCAGGCCTGACTTCCCGCCCGTCCGGCGGTAGGCCGGACAACCCCGTTGTCCGGCCAGGCGACCCGAGCCATGCCACTGCGACCCTACGGGCCGCTATGGACAGGATGCCCTTCACCTCCACCCCGAAGGGTGGAGCACTGGGCAAGTGTTCGGTAGCGCGCGCTGGCAGGAGGAGCCGGCTCGCGCGGCGCAAGCGGATGGCACCGAGACCGACGAGGCGCTCGCACTCCGCTTCGAGGGCGGCCGTCCGCTCGTCGCCGTGCAGACCGGGTGCGGCCCGTACGTCCAGGTGCAGGCGTCCGTGGGGGGCCCTGTCACACCCCGGAATGTCACTCCCCTGCACAGCCCGCCCTGGCACGCGGCGGGTGATGGGTGAAGAGTCGATGTCGTTGGAGATTTCCACCGGAGACCCCCACCCGGGGACGGGAGCACCGTCTCGGGGGCACTCCGGCCCAGATGGCGCAGGCTCGGGTATGGACACACGGTGAGTACGTCGTGCCCATTCCCGGGACCAGGGCGCCGAAGTACCTGGCGGACAACGCCGCGGCGGCAGATGTCGAGCTGAGCGCCGCGGCCCTCGCCGAACTCGACGCGCTGCCCGTGCCCACGGGCGGCCGCACTTTCCGATCAGCACCATCGCGCTTTGGGAGAAGTTTCATGCGAGCAACAGTGATGTACGGCGCCGGCGATGTCCGCGTCGAGAACGTCCCCGACCCCAAGATCCAGAACTCCACGGACGCCCTCGTACGCGTCGTGCGTTCCTGCGTCTGCGGGAGCGACCTGTGGCCGTACGGCTCCATGCCGGCCTCGGAGCACGGTCGGCACATGGGCCACGAGTTCCTCGGCGTGGTCGAGGACGTCGGATCGGACGTGTCGGGGCTGAGGTCCGGTGACCTGGTGGTCGCACCGTTCGTATGGGCGGACAACACCTGCGACTTCTGTGCCGAGGGCCTGCAGACCTCCTGTCGGCACGGCGGTCAGTGGGGCCTGAACGGTGTGGACGGCGGCCAGGGCGAGGCCGTGCGGGTCCCGCAGGCGCAGGGCACGCTGGTGAAGCTGCCGGTGGCCGAGGACTCGGCCCTGTTGCCGTCCCTGCTGACGCTGTCCGACGTGTACTGCACCGGCCACCACGGAGTGGTGACCTCCCGGGTCGCCCCCGGCAGGTCCGTCACCGTGATCGGTGACGGCGCTGTCGGACTGTGCGCGGTGCTGGCCGCCAAGCGGCTGGGTGCCGAGCAGATCATCCTCATGGGGCGGCACACGGACCGTACCGACCTGGGCCGCGACTTCGGCGCCACCGACGTCGTGCCCGAGCGCGGCGAGGAAGGCATCGAGCGGGTGCGGGAGCTGACGGGTGGCGACGGCACGCACGCGGTGGTGGAGGCCGTCGGCGCCACACAGGCGATGGACACGGCGCTCGGCATCGTCCGTGACGGTGGTGTGATCAGCCGGCTGGGCGTCGCCCAGTACACCGGCATCCCGCTCGGATTCGAGTCGATGATGGCCAACATCACCGTCACCGGTGGCGCCGCCCCGGCCCGCGCCTACATCGAGGAACTGCTGCCCGACATCCTCGACGGCACGGTCGATCCCGGTCGGGTCTTCGATCACACGGTCGCCTTCGACGGCGTACCGGACGGCTACCGGGCCATGGCCGACAGGACCGCTCTGAAGGTCTTGATCCAGCCCTGATCCACGGCCCCTCCGGCGCCGTCCTCCGACGTGTCGGAATGCCCGCGGCGCCGTCAGTTCCGTTTCTCTTCGGCGTGTTCCGCGTTCGGCCCAACTGCGGGCGAACTCCGGGCTCTTCAGCAGGAGTTCACCGACCAGCCGGGGCAGGTCCGGTGCGTCGATCCCGGCGAGCAGCCTGCGCCCGGCGGGGTCCGCGGCGAGCAGGTCGTTCGTACGGCTGACCACGTAGGCGGGGGCCGGCCGCAGGCTTTCGAGCCCTGCCCCGCCCGCCCCACGAGCAGGACGGCCCGCCTGGACCGCACCCGGGTGGCGTCGTCAGAATGCGAGCAGGACCTTGCCCGAGACCGAGGCGTCGGCGGCGACCGCGAAGGCCTCCAGCGCCTCCTCCACGGGGAAGGAGTGCGTGACGACCGGATCGATCGCCAGGGATCCGTCGGCGAGCGCGGTGATCACGTCGTCGATCTCGTCGTTGAAACGGAACGAGCCGACCAGCCGCAGTTCCCGGGTGATGGCGTGCGCGACCGGTACGGGCTGGTCGCCGTTCGGCAGCAGGCCCACCATGACCACCGTTCCGCCGCGGGTGGCGCCGCGCAGGGCGGACGCCAGGCCTCGGTGGCTGCCGGAGGACTCGATGACCACGTCCGCGTCCACGGCGGCGATGGCCTCGGCGTCCCCCGCGTCCAAGGTGCGGGTGGCACCTACGGCGGTCGCGATCTCGCGCGGCTTCGCGTGCAGGTCGACCGCCACGATCTCCACGGCGCCGGCCCGTGCCGCCACCGCCACGGCGAGCGCTCCGATGGGTCCGCTGCCGACGACGAGGACGCGCTTGCCCCTGAGATCGCCGGCCCGGGACACGGCGTGCCAGGCGACGGCGGCCGGCTCGGCCAGGGCGGCGACCCGGAGGTCGATCCCGCGGGGCAGCTCGCGCAGCATCGCCGCGGGCAGCACGATCTCGCGGGCGAAGGCTCCCTCGGTGTGCGGGAACCGGGCGGCCGAGCCCAGGTAGCGCACGGCGGGCGACAGGTTGGGGCGGTGCCGGGGGAAGCGGACGTCGGTGTCCTCGTGGGTCGCGGGGTGGACCGTGACCGGGGTTCCCTCGGCCGGACCGGTTCCGTCGGACGCCGCGTGCACGACGGTGCCGACCACCTCGTGCCCGAGGACCATCGGCGCCCGGAGGATCGATTGGCCGACGGCGCCGTGCCGCCAGTAGTGCAGGTCGGAGCCGCAGATGCCGCCGTAGGCGACGGCGACGGCCGCTTCGTACGGCTCGGGAGTGCGCAGGTCGACCTGCTCGACCCGGAGGTCGTCGGCGCCGTGGGCGACGACCGCGGTGGTGGTGCTGGTGGTCATGGACGGTTCCCTTCTCGGACGACAGCCGTCATGCCGCCGTCAGCCGTCATGCCGCCGTCGACGAAGACGACCTGGCCGTTGACGTGGTCGGCGGCGTTGGACGCGAGCCACACGGTGGGGCCGACCACGTCGGCCACCGTCCCCCAGCGTCGGGCGGGGGTGCGACCAAGGATCCACGAGTTGAACGCCTCGTCGTCCACGAGGTGCGCTGCTCAAGCCGGTTCCGACCCCCATTCAGCCGAACAATCGTCCTCATGGACATGGGATGGACATGGGTATGGCGGGAACTGCCATGGCCCCGCCCCGCGTTGCCAGGAGCATGACGACTAACACGCCGAGGCCCGAGGTGCTGCGCTACACCGCCTTCTCCAGCGCCCCCGACGGCGGAAACCCCGCAGGTGTCGTTCTGGACGCCACCACCCTGGCCGACAGCGACATGCTGGCCATCGCCGCCGACCTCGGATACTCGGAGTCCGCGTTCCTGACCGCGCCCCCGGAGGGCCTCGGCGGCCAGGAGGGGCGGGCCTACAGCATCCGCTACTTCAGCCCCAAGGCCGAGGTGCCGTTCTGCGGGCACGCCACCGTCGCGGCCGCTGTCGCGCTCGCCGAGCGGACAGGCCCCGGGGAGCTGGTGTTCGCGACGCGCGCAGGCACCGTGCCCGTGGAGGTGGCCGAGGAGGGCGAGACGCTCCGGGCCACGCTCACCAGTGTCGAGCCGCACATCGAGGAGATCGCCGACGCCGACCTCGTGGAGGCGCTCGCCGCACTCGACTGGCCGACCACCGATCTCGACCCGGCCTTCCCGCCCCGCATCGCCTTCGCCGGCGCCCGTCACCTCGTTCTCGCGGCGGCCACCCGCGAGCGCCTCGCGGATCTCGCCTACGACTTCACGCGCCTCGAAGCCCTGATGCACCGCTTGGATCTGACCACGGTCCAGCTGGTGTGGCGGGAGTCGGCCGCCATCTTCCATGTCCGTGACCCCTTCCCCGTCGGCGGCGTCGTAGAGGACCCGGCGACCGGCGCCGCAGCCGCCGCGTTCGGCGCGTACGCCCGTGAGCTCGGCCTGGTCCCCGAGGACGCCGTTCTCACCCTGCACCAGGGCACGGATCTGGGCCGCCCCGGCGAGCTCACGGTGACGCTGCGCGCGGGTGACCCGCGCGTCCGTGTCAGCGGCGCCGGTACTCGCATCAGGACCGGCCAGGGAGCCTCTGACCTGTAGCTTCCTACACAAGCTGGATGGTTCGGAGCCTGTATGGACGCCCGGTAAACTCCGTACACGTGACTGCGCCCGCAAAGCCCCGTATCCCGAACGTCCTCGCCGGCCGCTATGCCTCGGCCGAGCTCGCCACCCTGTGGTCCCCCGAGCAGAAGGTGAAGCTGGAACGTCAGCTGTGGCTCGCCGTGCTGCGGGCCCAGAAGGACCTCGGGATCGAGGTGCCCGACGCCGCCCTCGCCGACTACGAGCGGGTCCTCGACCAGGTCGACCTGGTCTCGATCGCCGAGCGCGAGAAGGTCACGCGACACGACGTGAAGGCGCGGATCGAGGAGTTCAACGACCTCGCCGGGCACGAGCACGTTCACAAGGGCATGACGTCCCGCGACCTCACCGAGAACGTGGAGCAGCTGCAGATCCGGCTTTCCCTGGAGCTGGTGCGCGACCGCACGGTCGCCGTCCTCGCGCGCCTCGGCAAGCTCGCGGGCGAGTACGGCGAGCTGGTCATGGCGGGCCGCTCCCACAACGTGGCGGCGCAGGCGACCACCCTCGGCAAGCGTTTCGCGACCGCCGCCGACGAGCTGCTCGTCGCGCACAGCCGGGTCGAGGAACTGCTCGGCCGCTACCCGCTGCGCGGCATCAAGGGCCCGGTGGGCACGGCGCAGGACATGCTCGACCTGCTGGGCGGGGACGCGGCCAAGCTCGCCGACCTGGAACAGCGGATCGCCGGGCACCTCGGTTTCTCGCAGGCGTTCACGTCGGTGGGTCAGGTCTACCCGCGCTCGCTGGACTACGAGGTCGTGACCGCGCTGGTGCAGCTGGCCGCCGCCCCTTCGTCCACCGCCAAGACCATCCGGCTGATGGCCGGGCACGAGCTGGTGACCGAGGGCTTCAAGCCGGGCCAGGTCGGTTCCTCGGCGATGCCGCACAAGATGAACACCCGCTCCTGCGAGCGCGTCAACGGCCTGATGGTGATCCTGCGCGGTTACGCCTCGATGACGGGCGAGCTGGCGGGTGACCAGTGGAACGAGGGCGACGTGTCCTGCTCGGTGGTGCGCCGGGTCGCGCTGCCGGACGCGTTCTTCGCGCTGGACGGTCTGCTGGAGACCTTCCTCACCGTCCTCGACGAGTTCGGCGCCTTCCCGGCGGTCGTCGCACGCGAGCTGGACCGCTACCTGCCGTTCCTCGCGACGACGAAGGTCCTGATGGGCGCGGTGCGCGCGGGTGTCGGCCGGGAGGTCGCGCACGAGGCCATCAAGGAGAACGCCGTCGCCTCCGCCCTCGCCATGCGTGAGCAGGGCGCCGAGCGCAACGAGCTCCTTGACAAGCTCGCCGCGGACGAGCGCATCCCGCTCGACCGCGCGGGGCTCGACACGCTGATGGCCGACAAGCTGTCCTTCACCGGTGCCGCCGCCGAGCAGGTGGCCGTGGTCGTCGCCCGCATCGAGGAGATCGTGAAGCAGCATCCGGAGGCCGCGGGCTACACGCCGGGGGCGATCCTCTGACACGGTTCACCGCCGCCGAGTTGGAGGCCGCCCGCGACCGGCTCGTGCCGGATGTCGTCGCGGACGGTCTCCAGGTGCTGTTCTGCGGTATCAACCCCGGATTGATGACGGCCGCGACGGGCCATCACTTCGCGCGGCCCGGCAATCGCTTCTGGCCGGTCCTGCACCTGTCCGGCTTCACTCCCCGGCTGCTGATGCCCGCGGAACAGGACGAGTTGCTCTCGTACGGGCTCGGCATCACCAATGTGGTGGCGCGGGCGAGTGCCCGGGCCGACGAGCTGAGCGCGGACGAGTACCGGGAGGGCGGGCGACTGCTCGCCGCCAAGGTGGAGCGGCTGCGGCCGCGGTGGCTCGCGGTGGTGGGCGTGACCGCCTACCGGGCGGCTTTCGACGACCGCAAGGCCGCCGTGGGGCCGCAGGAGCGGACGTTCGGCTCGACGCGTGTGTGGGTACTGCCCAATCCCAGTGGTCTGAACGCGCACTGGACGGCGGCGACGATGGCGGAGGAGTTCGGCCGGCTGCGAGAGGTCGCTCAGGCGTAGCCGGTCATGGCGGGTCCAAGTCCGTGACCAGCGCCAAGAGTTGGAACTCGTGCCCCTCCCTTGGCTCCGAGACCCCCACCGCGACCCAGCGCCCGCTGCCGTCGGCCTCCCACAGGTCCACGTATCGCACGTAGGCACTGAGGTAGGCCCACGGCTTCGGTATGTGCTCGCCCGGGTCCTCGGAGCGCAGGAAGACGCCGTCCAGGCTCTTCGGTTCCGCCTCGCCCCAGCGCTCGCCCAGTCGCTGCGAGACGCCCTCTCTGTAGGCGGTGAACTGGTCCGCGATCTCCTCCCTGCCGGACCGGTCGCCCGTACCGAAGCCGCGCGTCGTCTCCAGTACCACCAGGTGGTAGCCGGGTCCCCCCGCGCCGAGGTCCGACCAGCCGTGCGCCGCGGGGAAGTCGCGTACGCACAGCTCGTCGATCGTGGCGAGGTGTCGCTCAGTGGTCATGAAGTCCAGTAAAGCGGTCACCACTGACACTTGGCGGCCCATCAGGTGACACGGATGTCCGGGTTCACGATCGGTTCACGCATCGGTTCACGCATCCCGGCGGCGGACGCTCCATGATCCGGCCAGCAGCGCGGCCGACGTCCACGCCGCTGTCACCGCGAGCCCGCTCCACGGCCCGAGCAGGCCGTCCCACGTCTCGTGCAGCACCACCTGCCCCGCCCTGTCGGGCAGGAAGTCTGCGACGTTCCCGGACATGTCCCCGACCACGAAGGAGACCAGCAGGAGGAAGGGGATGAGGATGCTCAGTGTGGCGACGCCGCTGCGCAACAGCGCGGCCAGCCCGGCCGCGAGCAGGGCCATCAGCGCCAGGTAGATCCCGCAGCCCACGACTGCCCGCAGTCCTTCGCCCCAGCTCATGCCGCTCGCCCGGTCACCGAGAACTGCCCTGCCCACGGCCAGGCTCACGCCCCCGGTGAGAAGACCGACGGCCAGGACGGGTGCGCCGATGGCCGTCACCTTGGCCGCGAACCATCGTCCGCGGCGGGGCACCGCGGTCAATGAGACCCGCAGGGCACCTCCCTGGAACTCGGACGACACGGCCTGCGCGCCGAAGGTGACCGCCGCGATCTGCCCGAAGCTGACACCGAAGAACGCCGAGAAGAGGGGGTCGATGTCCGCGTCCCCGGAGTTGTCGAGCCCGGCCAGTGCGGAGAACGCCGCGGTGACGAGTACAAGGGCGCCGAGTCCGGCGACCAGCGACCGCAGGGTGCGGATCTTGAGCCACTCCGAGTGGAGTGCGGGTGCGAACGGCACGGTCAGGCCTCCTGCGGCTGAGTCGGGAGCTGGGCGGCGAACTCGGCCTCCGTGGCCGTCAGATCGAGGTAGGCCTGCTCCAGCGTGCCTTCCTCCGCCGCCAGTTCGAGGAGGGGCAGGCCCGCGCCCGAGGCGAGGCGGCCGATGTCGTCCACGCGCGCGTGGTGCACGATCCACCGTTCCCTCTCGCTGTCGGCCCCGCCCTCACCCTGGCGCTCCACGGCCTCGTATCCGTGGCGGGCGAGCAGGCCGCCGAGGGCCGCACCGTCCGTGGTACGCACCCGTACCCGGGGATCCACGCGCGCGTGGATGAACTCCCGCATCGCCATGTCGGCGAGGAGCCGGCCACGCCCCAGCACGACGAGATGGTCGGCGAACGACGCCGTCTCGTTCATCAGATGGCTGGAGACGAGCACGGTGCGGCCCTCCCGGGCGAGCCGGCGCAGCAACTCCCTGATCCAGATGATGCCTTCGGGGTCCAGCCCGTTCGACGGCTCGTCGAGCAGGATGACCTGCGGGTCGCCCAGCAGTGCCGCGGCGATGCCCAGACGCTGCCGCATGCCCAGGGAGTACGTCCTGACGCGGCGGCGGGCCACCGAGGCGAGGCCCGCTTCCTCCAGGACCTCGTCCACCCGGCGCTCGGGAAGACGGTTGCTCGCCGCGAGTACCCGCAGATGGTCCCGCGCGGTACGCGAACCGTGCGCGGCCTGCGCGTCGAGCAGGGCGCCGACGTGGCGCAACGGCTCCTCCAGTGTCGCGTACGCGCGCCCGCCGAGGGTGGCGGTGCCGGACGTGGGCCGGTCCAGGCCGAGCACGAGCCGCAGGGTGGTGGACTTCCCGGCGCCGTTGGGACCGAGGAAGCCGGTGACCCGGCCCGGCTCGACGCGGAAGGTCAGCCGGTCCACGGCGCGCGTGGTGCCGTACTCCTTGGTGAGATCTTGGACGTCGATGCTGGTCATGGCACAAGGTTCGCTGCCGGACGGGGCCTTGGGCCTCCCCCGCCCGGGGAGGGTGTCTCCCTCGCTCGGGGGAGGCTCGTTGTCGGTGCCGGCTGGCACGATGAGTCAATGGTCCGCCTGCTGAGCCCGCTGACCCGCGGGACGACGTACACCCGGCTGCTGCACCTGTGGGTGCCGATGCTGTTGGTGAGCGTGTGGTTGTACGTCTTCCCGGGACAGCCGTGGGGGCCGGCGGTGCCGCTGATCCCGCTGGGGCTGATCCCGGCCGTGCGTCTGGGCGAGGGGGTGCAGGCTCAGCTGCTGCTGACGCCGGGTGAGCAGGACCCGGGATTCTCCGTCCGGCCGTCGGCCACCTGGCGGGACCGGTTCCGTACCGTGCTGTGGCTCGAAGCCCGCATGGCGCTGGGCGCGCTGGCCGTGTTCAGCACCGTCTGGTTTCCGATCCTCACCTACGACCTCACGGCGGCCGCGTTCGGGCACGCGGTGACGGACAACCCGGTCATGAGCATCGCGCATCCGCACTGGGCGTACGGCTTCCTGGCGCCGCTCCCCCTCATCGCGATGTACGCCTCGGTGGTCGGTCTCGGCGAGCTCGTCACGGCCGTCGCGCGCCGCCTTCTGGGGCCGTCGGCGGCCGAGCGGGTCGCCGCCCTGGAGGAGCGCACGGAACAGCTCCTGGAGCGCACACGCATCGCCCGCGAGCTGCACGACTCGATCGGTCACGCGCTGACGGTGGCCGTGGTGCAGGCGGGTGCCGCGCGTGCCGCGGGGGACCCCGCGTTCACCGACCGTGCTCTGCTCGCCATCGAGGACACCGGCCGTGCCGCGCTGGAGGACCTGGAGCGGGTGCTCGCGGTGCTGCGCGAGTCACGGCGGCCCGCGAGCGGCCGCCCGACCCTGGTGGAGGCCGACCGGCTCATGGAGTCCGCGCGCGTCTCCGGGGCGAAGATCGACGCCGAGCTGACGGGCCCGCTGGAGAACGTGCCCGGTCCGGTCTCCCGCGAGGGCTACCGCATCCTCCAGGAGTCCCTCACCAATGTGCTGCGGCACGCGGGCTCGGTGCCTGTCCGCATTCGTATCGCGGTCGATGACCGGACGCTCTGTCTGGAGGTGCGCAATCCGCTGACGGCGGAGATACCGGGGCCCGGCCGCGGCAGCGGTCTGCGGGGCATCCGGGAGCGGGCCGCGCTGCTCGGTGGCAGCGCCCGGACCGGCCCGGACGACGGCGACTGGCAGGTGCACGTCGAGCTGCCGTTGCGCTGATCTACGCTGGCCGGATGCCGGTCACTGTTCTGCTCGTCGACGACGAACCCCTCGTACGAGCCGGTCTGCGCGCCATTCTGGAGGCACAGCCCGACATCGAGGTCGTCGGCGAGGCCGCGGACGGCGCGGCGGTGATCCCGCTGGTGCGGCGGTTGCGGCCCGATGTCGTCGCGATGGACGTCCGTATGCCGCTCATGGACGGCATCGAGGCCACACGCGCGGTGCTGCGGACCGTCGACCGGCCGCCGAAGATCGTCGTGGTGACAACCTTCGAGAACGACGAGTACGTGTACGAGGCGCTGCGCGCGGGTGCCGACGGCTTTCTGCTGAAGCGGGCCCGGCCGGCCGAGATCGTGCACGCGGTGCGTCTGGTCGCCGAGGGCGATTCGCTGCTGTTCCCGGCCTCGGTACGGCAGTTGGCCGCTGAGTACGGGGCCTGCGACGGGAATCCCGCGGCCCGGGCCGCTCTGGAACGGGCGGCTCTGACCGAGCGCGAGGCGGAGGTGCTGCGGCTGATGACCCGGGGTCTGTCGAACGCCGAGGTCGCCGCGCGGCTGGTGGTCGGCACCGAGACGGTGAAGTCGCACGTCAGCGCCGTACTGGCGAAACTGGGGGCCCGGGACCGTACGCAGGCGGTGATCACGGCATACGAGTCGGGGTTCGTGGCACCCGGCTGATTCCGGTCGGGGACAAGGAGCTGATCCGCGGCACTCGCCGGGATCCGCCGCGCCGAGTACGATCCGGCCAACCGACACGCGCACGAGCTGGGAGGACGGACGTTGGGGCAGTTGACCGGCGGGGATCCCTCTCTGCTGCGGAGGATCAACTCCGCGGTGGTGCTGCACGCGCTGCGGGCCACGGATTTCGCGACACTCACCGAGGTCACGCGGGTGACCGGCCTGTCCCGGCCCACCGTCGAGGGCGTCGTCGAGGGTCTCATCCACGGTGGGCTCGTCGTCGAGGCCGCGGCCGACGAGAGTGCCGCACGGCGCCAGGGCCGGCCCGCGCGCCGGTTCCGCTTCCGGGCGGAGGCGGGCCATCTGCTGGGCCTGGAGATCGGTCCGCACCGTGTGTCCGTACTCCTGGCGGACCTGGACGGGCGGGTGCTCGGGTCGCTCGCCAAGGCCGTCTGCGAGACGGCGTCGGCGGACGAGCGGCTGGAGCGGCTGCGTACGGCCGTCGCCGAGCTGCTGCGCCGAGCCGGAGTCGCACGCGGCTCCCTGCGTGCCGTCGGGGTGGCCACGCCCGGCATCGTCGAGGCCGACGGCACGGTGCGTCTCGGTACGGCGCTGCCCCAGTGGACGGGTCTGGCGCTGGGCGAACGCCTGCGCCGCTCCTTCAAGTGTCCGGTCCTCGTGGAGAACGACGCCAACGCGGCGGCGGTCGCGGAGCACTGGAAGGGCGCGGCCACCGAATCGGACGACATGGTGTTCGTGCTGGCCGGCCTGAGCCCGGGCGCCGGCTCTCTCATCGGCGGGCGGCTGCACCGCGGCTACGGGGGCGCGGCCGGCGAGATCGGCGCGCTCCATCTGCTGGGCCGCGAGGTCACTCCGGAGACGCTGCTGTCCACGACCGGCGAGCCACTGCATCCGCTCGACGAACAAGCGGTGGCGGAGGTCTTCACGCACGCTCGCGCGGGCGACGAACAGGCCCTGGCGGCCGTCGACCGCTTCATACAGCGTCTGGTGCACGACGTTGCCGCGCTCGTCCTGGCCCTCGACCCCGAACTCGTCGTGATCGGCGGCTGGGCGGCTGGGATCGACGGCGTCCTGGAGCCGCTGCGCAAGGAGCTGGCCCGCTACTGTCTGCGGCCACCCCGGGTGACGCTGTCGCTCCTGGGCGAGGCGGCGGTGGCGACGGGCGCGCTGCGACTGGCTCTCGACCACGTGGAGGAACAGCTCTTCGCGGTGGAGAGTACGGTGACGGCCCGCCGCTGAACGCCGCTCCGCCCGGAGGGCGGCGTTCGTCCGTCGGTCGGTCCGTTCGGCGGTCGGTTCGTTCGCCGGTCAGGAAGCCCGGCGCTCGGGGGCGTGGTGGATCTCCACACCGCCGAAGTCGCCGAAGGTCAGCCGACAGGTGTCGGCGCGGTAGGTGGCGACGGAGACCGCCGCCGTGCGCCCCTCGGCGAAGAAGCGGGTCGTGACGACGAGGACGGGCGCGCCGGGGAGCCGGTCCAGTTCCTTCGCGTCGTCCGCGCGGGCCGAGCCCAGCTCCACGGCACGGTCCTCGCCTTCCAGTTCCCTGCGCTGGAGTTCCCGCAGCACCGTACGCGCGCGGGCGGTGCCGGACGGGGTGTCGATGCCGGACAGGTCGGGCACCGACGAGGCGGGGACGTAGAGGAGTTCGGCGGCGACCGGCTGGCCGTGCGTCATCCGGGAGCGGCGCACGATGTGCACCTGTTCATCGGGTTCGGTCTCCAGGGCCTGTGCCACCGCCGTGGGCGGCACCGCCGTCGCGCAGTCGGCGGGCTGCCACGCGTCGTCGGCGGCGCCCGGCCAGGTGTGCTGCTCGGATCCGACGGCCACGCCCATGCGCGGTGGTGCCACGGTCGTACCGACACCGCGGCGGCGCTGGAGCCGGCCTTCGAGTTCCAGCTGTTCCAGGGCCTGGCGGAGCGTGGCCCTCGCGACGCCGAACCGGGCCGCCAGATCGCGCTCGTTGGGCAGGATCTCACCCACCGAGAACTCGGAGTCCAGTGCTTCGCTGAGCACGGTCTTGAGGTGCCAGTACTTGGGCTCCGGCACCGTATCCAACTGCGTGGTCCCCACCGTGTCCTCCGCAATCGCCGTGTCCCGGCGGCTTTTAACGCCCTTGTTTATTAAAGGTTCCTGCACTAACCCCTGCGACCATATGGCGGCCCCCACCCTTGGTCAAGACCAATCCTCGATCCGTTACAGCTCGCACAGGCGCGTTGCCGCAGAGCGTTCATGCGGTGTTCGCGATACGCCGTTTACGTGACACAACGGCGTGGCCCCCGTCTCCTGGACGGGGGCCATGGCTCGGCAGGGCCCTGTCAGTCGACGGCCAGGGAGAGCAGCTTCTCGGGGTTGCGGATGATGTAGACGCACTGGATGCGGCCGTCCACGACACCCAGCTGGATGATGCTGTCGGGCTTGCCGCCTGACAGCACCAGCAGCGCCGGTCCGCCGTTGACCTCCAGGAAGCGGAACGACGCGTCCGCCAGACCCTTCCGCGTGATCCCCTCGACGAAGCGGCCCACCTTGTCGGCCGATTCGATGACCCGCAGCGGTGCCTGGGCCAGGCCGCCGCTGTCGCCCACCAGGCGCACGTCCGGGGCCAGCACGGACATCAGCCCCGCGAGATCGCCCTCCGCCGCCGCCGCGAGGAACCGCTCGGTGAGAGCGCGCTGTTCGACGGGGTCGACCACGTAGCGGGGCCGCTTCTCCTCGACGTGCCTACGGGCCCGTCCGGCGAGCTGACGCACCGCGGACTCGCTGCGGTCGAGCGTGACCGCGATGTCCGCGTACGGGTAGCCGAACGCCTCCCGCAGCACGAACACCGCGCGCTCCAGCGGCGAGAGGGACTCCAGGACGACGAGGACGGCCAGTGAGACCGAGTCGGCGAGGACGGCCCGCTCAGCCGTGTCGGCGACGGTGTCCCCGAAGTCGGTGACGTACGGCTCGGGCAACCAGGGCCCCACATAGGCCTCCTTGCGGGACTGGGCCTGCCGCAGCCGGTCGATGGCGAGCCGCGTGGCGACGCGCACCAGGTAGCCGCGCGGTTCGCGCACGTCGGAGCGGTCGGCACCGGACCAGCGCAGCCATGCCTCCTGGACCACGTCCTCGGCATCGGCCACCCGGCCGAGCATGCGGTAGGCGACGCCCATCAGAACGGGCCGGTGCTCTTCGAAGACCTCGGTCACGGTGTCGGTAGCCACGGGACCATCCCATCCCGGCGTATCGGGTCGTGTCCAGGCGACAAGACCGTGTCCGGGCGGTGACGAAGCCCACGACGCACGCCCGGGTACGAGTCCGGCACCCCGGGGGCTACCCGCCGGTAGCAATTGCTGACAAGCTGTCTAGGAGTCAGCCGGTTCCAGACGAGGGGAAAGCCATGGCCGCCACGGTCTCCTTCAGTGTCACCTCTCCGCACGGCCCGCGGACCATCACCCTCGCGTACCGGCGCGTGGGCAGTGGCGAACCGCTTCTGCTGTTGCACGGGATAGGCCACCACCGGCAGGCATGGGACCCGGTCGTCGACCTTCTGGCGGCCGAGCGGGACGTGATCGCGGTGGATCTGCCCGGCTGTGGCGAATCCCCCGCGCTGCCCGACGGACTCACCCACGGCCTGGCGACGATGAACGCGGCACTGGCCGCGCTGTGCGAGACGCTGGAGCTCGACCGGCCGCATGTGGCGGGCAACTCCCTGGGCGGGTTGCTGGCCCTGGAGCTGGGCCGCGAGAAGCTCGTACGGTCCGTCACGGCGCTGTCGCCCGCCGGTTTCTGGTCGCCCGTCGAGCGGCGCTACGCGTTCGGTCTGCTCCAGGCGATGCGGCGGGCCGCTCGGAGCATGCCGCTCCCGATGATCGAGCGGCTGTCGCGCTCGGCGGCCGGACGCACGGTACTGACCAGCAGCATCTACGCACGCCCGGCCCGCCGTTCACCCGAGGCGGTGGTCGCCGAGACCCTCGCACTGGCCAACGCCGAGGGATTCACCGAGACCCTCAGGGCGGGCGGCTCGGTCCACTTCACGGACGACGTCCCCGGCCTTCCCGTCACGGTTGCCTGGGGTACCCGGGACCGGATCCTGGTGCGCCGCCAGGGAGTCCGCGCCAAGCAGATCATTCCCCGGGCCCGGCTGGTGCGGCTGCCCGGTTGCGGGCACGTCCCGATGAACGACGACCCCGCGCTGGTCGCCCGCGTCATCCTGGACGGAAGCCGCCGGGTTTCGCCCCCTGCGGCTCAGCGCTCCTGATCCCAGGGCGACTCCGGCCCTCACCAAGGCGCTGCCCACGGCCCTGCGCCGTGACGCCATGACGCCATGACGCCATGACGCCATGAAGGATGACGGTCCGGTCTAAGGTCCACTTCCATGACGTCATCGGGGACCGATCCGGATACGCCCGCAGCGGCGGGCCGGGCCGGCGCCTGGGAGACGCTCCTGTCCGCCGCCTCGCCACCGGCACGCGCGCGTGGCCGTGCCCTGCAGGCCGCACTGCGGGAGGCGGTCCGCTCGGGCCGCCTCCCGCCGGGCACACGTCTGCCGTCCAGCCGCGAACTCGCCGCCGATCTCGGGGTGTCCCGGGGCCTGGTCACGGAAGCGTTCGAGCAGTTGACCGCGGAGGGCTATCTCCGCAGCGGCCGCGGTGCCGGGACCTGGGTCGGCGGGGCCGCCCGGGCCGCCCTTCCCCGCGCACGGGACCTCGCTCCCCGCTCCCCCGGTGCCCACGCGGACTTCCTGCCCGGTACGCCCGACCTGTCGCTGTTCCCGCGCGCGGCGTGGTCGGCCGCACAGCGCGGGGTGCTCGCCGAACTGCCGCACCACGCGCTGGGCTACCCGGATCCGCGCGGGCTGCCCCGGCTGCGTACCGCACTCGCCGAGTTGCTGACCCGGCGCAGGGGGGTGGTCGCGGATCCGGAGCGGGTGGTGGTCGTCTCCGGAGTGGCCCAGGCGACGACACTGCTCGGAATCGTGCTCCACGCGCGCGGGGTGCGTAGCGTGGGCGTGGAGGACCCCGGAAGCCCCGAGCACGGGACCCTGTACACGTCGGCCGGCCTCGACGCCGTACCACTGCCGCTGGACGGCGAAGGGCTGGACACGGGGGCGCTGCGCGCGTCAGGGGTGCGGGTCGTGGTGACGACGCCCGCGCACCAGTTCCCGTCGGGGATCGCGTACTCCGCGCGACGCCGCGCGGAGCTCCTCGACTGGGCTCGTGCCGTGGACGGGCTCGTCGTCGAGGACGACTACGACGGGGACTTCCGCTACGACCGGGCTCCGGTGGGCGCCCTGCAGGGGCTTGATCCGGAGCACGTCGCGTACACGGGTTCGGTCAGCAAGTCGCTGGCACCCGGCCTGCGGCTCGGCTGGCTGCTGGTACCGGCGTCGCTCGCCGAGGAGGTCGTCGAACGCAAACGCACGATGGACCTCGGCAATCCCGTCGTCGACCAGGCCCTGCTCGCCCGCTTCGTGGAACGCGGCGACTACGACCGTCAGCTCCGCCGCTGCCGACGCGCGTACCGGGAACGCCGCGACACGCTGGTCACGGCCCTGGCGGAGCACTTCCCCGGCACCCGGGTCTCCGGTATCGCGGCCGGGCTGCACGCCATCGCCACACTCCCCGACCGCTACGGGCCGCCCGACCGTTTCCTGGCTGCCACGGCCGCGGCCGGAATCGCCGTCCGCCCCCTCACGGCCTACACGCGAAGCCCACCCGCGGACAACGTGATCCGCCTCGTACTGGGCTACGCCCACGTCTCACCGACCCGCATCCGCGAAGGAATCCGAGCGATGGCGATCGCGGTGGACCCCGGCTGATGCCGGGCCGGACCCGACCCCGCCGAATCCAGCGCAGCGAGTTGTTCACTTGCGGTTTCCGTGTGCGCTGCGGCACACAAGTAGTTGTAGCCGTGCACACTCGCCGAACCCGCCTCTGGAGGCGCCCCATGTCACACCGTCCGCCGAGCCCCCTCCCCGGCCGCCGGGGCGTCCTGCGCGGCTCGCTCGCCGCGTCGGCGGCACTCGCGCTGCCCTCCGCCGTCCCCGCCGTCGGCACGGCTCCGGCGTTCGCCCTGTCGGGGCGGCCCAAGGCGCAATGGGGTGTGCAGGCCGGAGACGTGACCACGAACTCCGGCCTGGTGTGGGTTCGCTCCGACCGCCCCGCGCGCATGATCGTGGAGACCTCCGCGACCGAGTCGTTCCGCAGGCCGCGAAAATGGCACGGCCCTCTCCTGGGCGCCGGCACGGACTTCACGGGCACGGTCCCGCTGCGCGGCCTGCCGGCCGGTGAGCAGATCCACTACCGGGTGACACTGGCCGACCCCGACGACCACCGCCGCACCGGCGAGCCCGTGTCCGGCACGTTCCGGACCGCGCCCTCGAAGCGGCGCCAGGACGTCCGCTTCCTCTGGTCGGGCGACATCGTGGGCCAGGGCTGGGGCATCAATCCGGACATCGGCGGCCTGTACGCGTACGAGGAGATGCGCCGCCTGAACCCCGACTTCTTCCTGTGCAGCGGCGACACGATCTACGCGGACGGTCCGCTGTCGCCGTCCGTGACGCTTCCGGACGGCCGGCTCTGGCGGAACGTCACCACCGAGGAGAAGTCCAAGGTCGCGGAGACCCTCGCCGAGTACCGTGGCAACTTCCGCTACTCGCTGCTCGACGAGAACGTCCGCCGGTTCAACGCGCAGGTCCCGACGATCACCCAGTGGGACGACCACGAGGTCGTCAACAACTGGTACCCGGGCGAGATCCTCACCGACGCCCGCTACACGGTGAAGGACGTCGACACGCTGGCCTCCCGGGCCCGCAAGGCGTTCAGCGAGTACTTCCCGATCTCCACGCTGCCCGCCACGGGCGAGGAGGGCAGGGTGCACCGGGTCGTGCGCCACGGCCCCCTGCTGGACGTCTTCGTGCTCGACATGCGCATGTTCCGCAACGCCAACTCTCCTGGCCGGCAGACCGACGACACCACCGGCATCCTGGGAGCGGAGCAACTGGCGTGGCTGAAGCGGGAGCTGGCACGCTCGCGCGCGGTGTGGAAGGTGATCGCCTCCGACATGCCGCTCGGCCTGGTCGTGCCGGACGGCACGACGGACTTCGAGGCCGTCGCGCAGGGCGACCCGGGCGCGCCGCTCGGACGCGAGCTGCAGATCGCGGAGCTGCTGCGGTTCGTCAAGCACCACCGGATCACCGGCACGGTGTGGCTGACGGCGGACGTGCACTACACCTCGGCGCAGCACTACGACCCCTCGCGTGCCGCCTTCAAGGACTTCGCCCCGTTCTGGGAGTTCGTCTCCGGCCCGCTCGCCGCGGGCGGTTTCCAGGCGAACGCGCTGGACGGCACGTTCGGTCCGGACCGGGTCTTCGTCAAAGCACCGGCGACGGCGAACGTGTCCCCGATGGAGTCGCCCCAGTACTTCGGCGAGGTCGCCATCGACGGTGACAGCGGTGAACTGACGGTCCGTCTGCGGGCCACCGGCGGCTCGGTGTTGTTCACGAAGGTGCTGCAGCCCGGACGTGTGGGGCAGTAGCACCCCCCACCCGGCGGCAGCTTCCGTGGCGCGCGCGGCGTGCGTACGTGAGCCGTGTGCACGGAAGCCGTGCGCACGCGAGCCGTGCGTACGCGAGGGGCTCCGACTCCCGTAATCTCATGCCCCGTGCCGCGTGCCGGCGTCATCCCCCGGTACGCGGCACATCGGCGTTCCCGGTTCCGGCGTTTTCGCAGGTCGGGGCCGATTGTCAGTGGTCGCCTCTACGGTTTTTCCATGACGCGATCCTTGCAGGCCGTGGCCTACACCCGACCCTCCTCACTGGAGCCCGTATCGGGCGGGCAGCGCCTGGGACTTGAGACCTCGCGGGGTGCAACACCCCGCGGCGTCGAGGACCACCCCCGTTTCTTCAAGGGCTTCCTGACGTCGCCTCAGGTGCGGAGGCGGCCTACTTCCATCGTGAACTTCCCTACGACGCCGCGCGGGTGGAGCGCGGGCACGCGCACCGGGTGCGCGACGACGCGGGGGTGCTGAGCTGCAGCTGCCTGTGGTGGGCCAAGTACCGGGGCGGGCGCGGGCCGTGCAAGCACGCGCTGGCGGTGCGGATGGTCCGCCGCGGTGCGGTGTCCGGACAGGCACAGGTTCTGGTCGACGGAGGTGCACGATGAGCGGTGCGGTGTCGGTGGGTGACGCGGTGTCGGTGAGTCATGCGCCGGTGACTGACGCGTCGGTGAGTGGCCCGTTGCTGAAGGCCGTACGGGCGGGGCGGATGAGCGAGGCCGCGGCCCTGCTGGACGGAATGACGGATCCCGAGCGACGGCGTTGCCTGCCGGCACTGAAGGAGCTGCGCAAGGAGTTGCGGATCGCGCCCTGGGACGCCGCGTCCCGCAAGGCGTATCCCACCCTGCACGCGGCCGGGACGGCCTGCCACACGGGAGCGGCCGGTGCGGCGGCCTGGATCACCGCGGCCGACCTGCGCTGGTCCCAGGCGTCTCCCGCGGCGCTGCTCCATGTGCTGGGCGACCGGGAGCAGGACTGGCTCGGCGATCTCACCCAACGCCTGGCGGACCGCCCGTCGAGCGCCCAGGTGCCCTACGAGCTGATGGCAGGGCTGGTAAGGCTGTCCGGTTGTGCGGTGCCGACGACGGAGACCTACGTCGTCGGCTGGGTCGAGCAGGTCGGCAGCCTGTGGCAGCGCGGCGACACCGTCCTGCACCGGCTTCGCCGGGATCCGCACGCGCCGGAGCTCGTCGCCGCCCTCTTCGAGATCCCGGACATCGGCCGTCGCCTGGACTGGCTCTTCGGTGACGGTCCGAACAGCTGGGTCAACGCTCTCGCGAGGCTCACCGAGGAGGGCCGCCTCGACCGGCAGGCCATGCTCGGCGCCTGTACCGCCCGACTGCTGCGCGGCACCGCGCCGGCCGACTGCCGCGTCTTCCTCCGCGTACTGACGGCACTTGAGCCGAGCCGGGCCGAGGAGCGGGAGCGCGTCACCGACTGGCTGGCACTCGCCGCCCACGCGGCCTCCACCGTGGCGTCGCACGCCCAGTCGGTGCTGGGTTCTCTGGCACTGGCCGACGCCATCGCGCCCCGCCAGCTCGCCGAGATGTCCGCCGCCGTGCTGTTCCGCGCGGAGAAGAAGCTGGTGCGTGCCCAGCTCGTGCTCCTCGGGAAGGCGCTCCGGCGTGACCCGTCGAGCGCCGCCGAGCTGCTGCCCGCGGTGGCGCATGCCTTCGGGCACGAGGACCCGGATGTACAGGAGCGCGCCCTGAAGCTGGTGGAACGGTTCATCGACAAGATCGACAAGGCGGACCCGCAGGCGCGGGTCGAAATCGCCGACGCCGCCACCCAGTTGGGCGCCGGACTGCGGGCGCGTGCCACCGTGGCCCTGGGACTGGACGCGGGCGAACTCGCGCCGCAGCCGTACCTGGAGCTGCTGCCACTCGCACCGGAGCCTTCACGGCTCGCGCCCGCGCCGGATTCGGCGGTCGAGCTGGCCGGGGAGGTCGGGGCCCTGCTGGCGTCCACCGACGATGACATGCCGGCGTTCGAGCGCGCTCTGGACGGACTGGTGCGGCACGCGTACCGGCGTCAGGAGGAACTGACCGAAGCCCTTACCCCGGTGGTCGCACGGATCTGGTGGATGGACGCCGATCCTCAGTACCACTCGATGGACGAGTACCTCCGGAGCGCGCCGCACGGTCTCCAGGTCGTCCTCGCGGCCCTGCTGGGCAAGGTGTCCACGGCCACGCTCCACAAGGCCCATCAGCACGCCCCGATGCCGGACCCCTGCGTGCACACCGCGCTGGCCGCCGTCTTCGACGCGCGCCTGTGGGAGGCGGCCTACCGGGTACGGACCGATCCGCTGCCGTTTCTCCTGGCCACGCCCACCTGGTCGTCGGGGCTCCTGGAACCGGACGAGTTGGTGGCCCGCCTCGGTGAGTACCACCGGCTCGGCGCCCGGCCCGGGGAAGCCGACTTCGCGCAGGCACTGCTCCGGGTGCGCCGAGACGAGCGGGCGGTGGCCGAGGCCGCCGCCGAGCGGGCCGCCGGGCTCGGCACGACGCAGGGCGAGCGGCTGGCCCGGTGGCTCACGAGCGAGGGCCCGGCAACACCCACGAACGGAAGACGCACCTCAGGCGTGCGCATCCTGCTCGAACTCGGCCGGATCGAGGGGCTGCCGGAGGACCTCCCACCGGCGTTCCGTCGGCTCGGGCAGCCCGTGGGCGACGTGATGCGCACGTACTGCTCCCACTACTGGAACCGGGCCGGGCGGCAGCACTGGCTGGCCGTGCTGCCCGGCCGGCGGGAACTGGTGGCCGCGCGCCTGATGCACGAACTCTCCACCGCCGCGGTGGAGGAGATCCGGAATGTCTCCGCGGCCCTGCCGCTGATCGCCGAGGCGGAGGGCGAGGCTGGTGAAGCCGTACACCTGTGTGTGGCGTACGGGCTGGGGGCGCGTCACCCGGAGGACCGGCTCAGCGCGGTGGACGCCCTGCTGGTACTCGCCGCGCGAGGGCAGTTGGACGCCGAGGGCCTCGGCAGGGACCTGGGCCGGCTGGTGCGGTGCGGGGCGGTGCGGCCCCTGCGGCTCGCCGAGTCCGTACACACCGCGGCGACGACCGGCGCGTACGCCACCGTCTGGTCGATACTCCGGGCCGCGCTGCCCGTGCTGCTCGCGGACCTCGCCTCGGACGGCGCGGCCCCGGCCGCCCGCGGGTTCGGCGAACTGCTGGCAGTCGCCGCCGAGTGCGCCGAGCTGACCGGGGCGCGCGGCGACGTGGCACATCTCGCGCAGGCGACCGAGCGGCGCGGTTCGTCCCGGCTCGTGACCCAGGCCCGCCGACTGCGTGCCACGCTGGAACAGGGAGTGGCCGCCTGACATCGGCGCCCGTAGCCGCCTAGGCCGTTCACGTGCGCGTTCACATCGGCCTGCACGTGGGCGTTCACGTGGGCGTTCGAGTTCCGCCAGGGAATAGTGAAAAATGCAACAAAGAAGACAGATGCATCCTTAACCGATCAGTCACAAGGCGTTCGCGATCACGCAACACACGTACTCCACAGTGGCTGTATGACTCCGGACATGTCTGATGTGACACGCGCGAAAAACGGCCGACCGGTCCACCACTGGCGCAGGGATCTCGTCGAACTGGCCGCCCTGTTCACGGCGGTGGCAGTCGCCGACGCCGTGGCGAACCTGATCGGGCACGGCCCCGACGGCCCCGCCCTGCTCGCGATCTCCGCGGTAGCACTGATCGCCACGGCCGGGTTCCACACATGGTGGTCACGACGCCACGGTCACGCCCCGCCGACAGGCGATACCGGCGCCCGGCCGGCCGCATCCGTGCGGCAGGCCGGGGCGGCCGGGGAAACCGTGCTGTGGCGGATGCGTACCACCGTGCGGGACCAGCCGGGTTCGCTCGCCGCGCTGTGCATGGCGCTGGCGGAACTGCGGGTCGACATCCTGAGCCTGCAGACACATCCGCTGGCCGAGGGCACCGTGGACGAGTTCCTGCTGCGTGCCCCCGCGCCGATGGCGGCGTCCGAGGTCACGCGTGCGGTGTCGCTGTCGGGCGGCTCCGGCACATGGATCGAGCGGGCGGACGCGCACGACCTGGTGGACGCGCCCACGCGGGTGCTTGGCCTCGCGACGCGCACCGCGCTGGACGCGGCCGAACTTCCCTTGGCGCTGCGGCAGTTGCTGGGCCGGTGCACGATCCGGTCGGTGCCCGCCACGTCGGTGCCCGGGGACCGCTCGGACGAGGGGGCGCTCGTCGAGGGGTCGCTCGAAGAGACGGTGATGCGGCTGCGCGCCCCGGAAGGCGGAGTGATCACCGTGGAGCGGCCCTATCTGCCGTTCACGCCCACCGAGTTCGCCCGGGCGCGGGCGCTGGTCGAACTGGACGCCAGGCTCGGCCCGCGGGTCCCGCGCAGCCAGGACGTCCTGACACTGCCGCGGGGCAACGCCATCACCGTACGCCGCGCCGATCCCGGTGACGTCGACGCCGCGAGGGCCATGCACGAGCGGTGCTCGCAGCGGACGCTGAGCATGCGCTATCACGGGCCCGTCGGCGACGCGGACAAGTACCTCAAGCACCTTCTCAGCCCCCGCTTCGGGCGCACGCTCGCCGTGCAGACCGCGTCGGGGCGCGTCGTCGGGATGGGACATCTCCTCTGGGACGGCGACGAGACGGAGATCGCGCTGCTGGTGGAGGACGACTGGCAGCGGCGCGGTATCGGCGGCGAACTACTCGGCCGCCTGGTGGCGATGGCCGTCGAGGCAGGCTGCGGGAGTGTGTACGCCGTCACGCAATCGTCCAACACCGGCATGGTCGCCGCGATGCGCGGCCTCGGCCTCCCCCTCGACTACCAGATCGAGGAGGGCACCCTCGTCATCACGGCCCGCCTGGACACCCGCCTGGACCCGGCACCGCGGCGCGCCGGGCTGCCGTACGCCGAGGCCACCGGGCACGAGTACGGGCACAGGCCCGCGTCCGGGCCCGAGCCCGAGCACTCCGTGCGCGACTGACGGAGACGGCTGAACCGTAGAGGGCGGCCGACCCGACCACTCGTCGGTCGCCCCCTACGGCGGTAGGAACGGAAAACCGAGCTGACGTGGCGACCGTCGCCGTATGAGGATGGCCGCATGTCACAGACGAAGAACCCGCTGCCCCGAGAGGTCGCCGACACCTACGTCGACGAGCTCGTCGCCCTCGACCCGGTCATCGGTACGTATCTCGGCGTGAAGGAGAGTTCCAGCAGGCTGCCCGACACCTCGCCCGCCGGCCAGGAGGCGCTCGCGCGACTGGCGAGGGTGACTCTGGACCGGCTCGACGAGGCGGAGCGGCAGCCGGGCGCGGACAGTGACATCGAGCGCCGCTGCGCCCGCCTGCTGCGCGAGCGCCTCACCGCCGAACTCGGCGTGCACGACGCCGAGGAGGGCCTGCGGGCCGTCGGCAACATGGAAACGGCCGCGCACGCGGTGCGCGAGGTGTTCACCGTGACGCCGGCGGACACGGACGGGGACTGGGCCGCGATCGCCGAGCGACTGCGCGCGGTGCCGACGGCCCTCGACGGCTACCGCGCATGCCTCGCCCTCGGTCTGGAGCGGAAGCTGTACGCGGGTCCGCGCCCCACTGCGACCTTCGTCGGGCAGCTCACCGAGTGGGCGGACATGGACGGTTCGGGCCGCGGCTGGTTCGAGGACTTCGCGTCGGCGGGACCCGAGACCCTGCGCACGGAACTCGACGAGGCCGCGCGGGCGGCGACGGCCGCCGTCGTCGCGCTGCGCGACTGGATGCGCGACGTGTACGCGCCGGCGATCGAGGGCGCGCCCGACACGGTGGGCCGCGAGCGGTACGCGCGCTGGTCGCGCTACTTCAACGGTACGGATCTCGACCTGGACGAGGCGTACGCGTACGGCTGGGCCGAGTACCACCGGCTCTTCGCCGAGATGGAGAAGGAGGCGGAGAAGGTTCTGCCCGGCGCCGAGACCCCGTGGGTGGCGCTCGCGCACCTGGACGAGCACGGCAGGCACATCGAGGGCGTCGACGAGGTCCGCGAGTGGCTGCAGGGCCTGATGGACCGGGCGATCGAGGAACTGGACGGCACCCACTTCGAACTCGCCGAGCGGGTACGGAAGGTGGAGTCCCGCATCGCCCCGCCGGGCGGCGCCGCCGCCCCGTACTACTCGCCACCGTCGGAGGACTTCTCACGCCCCGGCCGTACGTGGCTGCCGACGATGGGGCAGACCCGTTTCCCGGTGTACGACCTGGTGTCGACCTGGTACCACGAGGGCGTCCCCGGCCATCACCTCCAGCTCGCCCAGTGGGTGCACGTCGCGGGGGACCTCTCCCGCTACCAGGCCACCGTGGGCGGGGTCAGCGCCAACGCCGAGGGCTGGGCCCTGTACGCGGAACGGCTCATGGACGAACTCGGCTACCTCAAGGACGCGGAGGAGCGGCTCGGTTACCTGGACGCGCAGATGATGCGCGCGGCCCGCGTCATCGTCGACATCGGCATGCACCTGGAGCTGGAGATTCCGGCGGAATCGCCCTTCCACCCGGGCGAGCGGTGGACTCCGGAGCTGGCTCAGGAGTTCTTCGGCGCGCACAGCAGCCGCCCCGCGGACTTCGTGGAGAGCGAGCTGACCCGCTACCTCTCCATCCCCGGCCAGGCCATCGGCTACAAGCTCGGCGAGCGGGCCTGGCTGCTGGGCCGTGAGAACGCGCGCAAGCGCCACGGCGACGCCTTCGACGCGAAGGCGTGGCACATGGCGGCGCTGTCCCAGGGTTCGCTGGGCCTGGACGACCTGGTGGACGAGTTGTCGCGGCTCTGACGGAACACGGCGGCCGGGCCCGACCCGGCCGCCGAACCGTACGACCACTGCAGCGCCGCACGGCCGACTCAACGCCGCACGATCGGCTCAGCGCCGGAAGCCGCCCTCCGAGTCGATGACCTGTCCGGTGATCCACTCGGCCTCGTCCGTCGCGAGCCAGGCGATGAGCCGCGCGGGATCGTCCGGCATCCCCCAGCGCCCGCCCGGGAACATCGAGGCGACCGTCCGATACGCCTGACCCGTCAGGTAGTCGGTGTCGACCGGGCCGGGATTGACGGTGTTCACGGTGACGGCGTGCTCGGCGAGCGTGGTCGCGAGGGAGCGGGTGACCGAGGCGAGGGCGCCCTTCTGCAGGGCGTACGCGATCTCCTGCGGCATCCCGCCCGCGATGTCCTGACCGGAGGTCATCATCATGACGCGCCCGCCCGGCGCACGCCGCGGCTGCGCGGCACGCAGCCTGGCGTAGGCCTGGACGAGCAGGATCACCGACCGGGTGTCGACGGCCCAGTGCGCGTCGAGCTGCGCCGCGTCGATCGCGTCCAGCGGCCCGTCCGAGCCGCTGAGGGCGTGGTTGGCGACGAGGATGTCGAGCCGCCCTCCGAGTGCGTCCGCCGCTCTGGCGATCAGTTCGGCCGGGGCAGCCGGATCGGAGAGGTCACCCGGCCCGTCGACGACCCGCGCCCCGGGGTCGCCGAGCGCCTCTCGGACTCCGGCGGCGACCTCCTCCGGGCGATCCGCACCCCAGGGCATCCCGGCGTCGTGCGGCACGTGATGGTGCAGATAGACGCTCGCCCCGTACGCGGCGATGCGCCGGGCCACGGCATAGCCGATCCCTGCGCGCCGGGAGGCCCCGGTGACGAGGGCGGTGCGCCCCCGCAACGGCAACGGGTCGCGGCGCAGGGCTTCGGTGGTAGGTGGGGGAAGTTGAGGTGGCATGGCGGACCATGGTGGTCGGTACTCGCGTCATTCGCAGGTCATTTTCGGCGGCGGAGCATGCTGATCGACTCGACTTCGGCGACTTCGGCGACGGAGCATGCTGATCGGCTCGCCTCCCCCGCCGTGCGGCGCAACAACCCCGCGCGTACCCCGGGTTACGCGGGCACGTGCCCCGGGTTACGCGAGTACGTGCCCCGAGTCACGCGGGCCCGGCCCCATTCACCGCCCCGGCGACCGCAGTTGCACGAGCCCGATCCATGTTTCCGGTCCCGGCTCGGCGTGCGCCCCGCGCACCGCGTACCGCCCCGGTTCGAGGGGGATCCGCAGGTGCCCCGTCTTCGTGGCCTCCGCCCCCGGCCACGCCGCGTCGAACAGCACGACGGCCCCGGGAACCTGCCAGTGCACCTCGCGCCCCCACGCCGCGGAGTCGAGGGCGGCCGGAACCCCGGCCAGCAGCTCACGCTCCGAGTCGCCCGCGGACCACCGTACGAACGTGCCGTGTTCGGGCAGATAGGACGTGGCGGCGGGATCCTCACCGAGGACCAGGGCCGTGGCGTTGCCGACGGGGAGCAGGCCTACGAAGCCCTCCACCTCACATGCCCTGTCGTAGTCGGAGGCCAGCTCGTCGCCGTCGGCCCCCGTCCAGAACGGCAGCACCACTTCCGGTATCGCTATGAGCGGTCCACCGCCCGACTCGACCCACTCGACCGAACCGGGGCCTGCATATCTCGCCATGGGCAGAAACTACACGCCCGGGCGGGCCGGAATTGACGATTCCTTTGCCTGGCCGTCCAGCTGATACGCGACTGAGTCTTCCGGCTCCCGCGACGCGCCTCGTCAGCCGCCGTCCCGCTGCCGGACGACCGACCCCGACCGACCCTTCACGACCTCCAGCTGCGCGTGGATCCGTCGGCGCAGATCGGCGACGTGGCTGACGATGCCGACACTGCGATCCCGCTCCCGCAGCGAGTCCAGTACGTCGAGGACCTCGTCGAGCGTCTGGTCGTCGAGGCTGCCGAAACCCTCGTCGATGAAGAGCGTGTCGAGGCGTACCCCGCCGGCCTCGTCGGTGACCACGTCCGCGAGGCCCAGCGCGAGCGCGAGGGAGGCGAAGAACGTCTCACCCCCGGAGAGCGTCGCCGTGTCGCGCTCGCGCCCGGTCCAGGCGTCGACGACGTGCAGTCCGAGCCCGCTGCGGCCGCGGCCGGCCCGGTCGTCGGAGTGGACGAGCGTGTACCGCCCGGCGGACATACGCTGCAGCCGCGCCGTGGCGGCCGCCGCGACCTGTTCCAGGCGGGCGGCGAGGACGTACGACTCCAGGCGCATCCGGCGTTCGTTGTCCGCGGAGGTGCCGGCCGCGAGCGTCGCGAGGCGGGCCACGCGCTCGTACTCCTCGCGCAGCGGTCCCAGCCGGCGGACGGACCCGGCAGCCCGGTGGGTCAGCCGGTCGAGTTCCGTGCAACGGCGGTCGGCCGCGTCACGCGCGGAGGCCGCCTCGCGCACCCGCCGGACGGCCACCGCGGCGGTCTGTTCGGCGGCCTGGACATCGGCGGGCGGCTGGTGCGCGGCGGCCGCCGTCGCGGCCTCCGCGAGTACCGCGCGGACCGTCGCCTCCTCCTGCAGCCAGGCGTCGAGCCGTCGTTGCAGCTCCCGATGGGCCACGTCGTCGAGGAGCGCGGCCGCGGCGGCCTGCGGCGTGTCGAACCCGGCGCGGAAGGCCGCGTCGGCGAGCCGCGCGTCGGCGTCCTTGAGCCGCTGCGCGGTGTCCGCCGCGACGCGCGCGGTGTCCGCGGCCTCGGTGAGCGTCGAGACCCGCCGCTCCAACTCGGCGGCCCGCTCGGCCACGCTGCCCGCCGAGCCTCTGGCCTGCGCCAACTCCCCGTCCAGGGTGGATGCTTCACGGGCCAGGGCATCTCTGCGCGCGGTCCGTGACGCGCCGCGCACCGCGGCCTCCTGATGGGCGGCGACCCGCCGCCGGTGCTCGTGCTCGGCCTGCCGGAGCGCCTCGCTGGCCGCGTGCAGCCCCGAGGCGGCGCCCCGCGCCTCGGCGTGTCGCTCCTCCAACTCCTCGGCCTGCTCGGCGAGTCGGCCGGTGGGTGTGTCCCCCGCCTCGGCGGTGGCGGCGGCCAGCGCCTCGCGCACCACCCCGAGCCGCCGCTCCTCCTCGGTTCGCTGTTCGTCGGCGCTCTGGTGGGCGGCGAGCGCCTCGTCCTCGGCCCGCTGGTCGACGTGTCCTTCGACCTTCCGGGCCGGAGCGGGGTGCTCGGCTGCGCCGCAGACGGCGCAGGCCTCACCGTCCACCAGGCTCGCGGCGAGTTCCGCTGCGATGCCCTTGAGCCGCTGTTCCTTGAGGTCCAGCCAGTGGGCGCGCGCGTCCGTCGCCCGCTCGCGCGCGGCGAGCACGCGCGCGTGGGCCTCGTCGGTGTCTCCGGCGAGCTGGTCGCGCAGCCGGGCGGCCGCGAGCCGCGAGCGGGCGGGCTCGCGCTGCACGGCGAGCTGCTCGGCGCGGGTGGCGCCCTCCTGAGCCGACTCGATACGGGCCTGGAGACCGGCTTTGGTCGTCTCCCACTCGGAGAGCCACTGCTCGGCGTCCTGCAGTACGTCCTCGTCGGCGCGCTCCTGGCGGTCCAGCTCCTGCCGCTCGGTGTGGAGTTCGGTGAGCCGGTGCTCGCCGCGGCGGGCCGACTCCAGTCCGCCCAGTTCCTCGGCGGCCTTGCGTGCGGCGGCCGCGAGGCCGGTGGCCCCGGCGTCGGTGAGGGCATCGGGGAGCAGGACACGCGCGCGTGACTCGGCGTCGGCCGCCCGCCTGTGCTCGGCCTCCGTCGTCTCCCGCAGCCCGAGCGCCGGCGCCACCGCCTCGGCCTTCCTGCCACGTTCCATGCGCGTCCGGGTCTCCTGGTGGGCCCCGGAGCGCTCCTCCAGCCGAGCGGCCCGCTCCCGCGCCTCGGCGTACCGGTGCTGCAGCCTCGCGACTTCGCGTACGTCGTCGAGTACGCGATCCGCGGCGGCGTGGGCCGACTCGGTGGCAGCCTGCGCGCAGTGGGCGATCGTGAACCACTCGCGGGCCGTGCTCCTGGCGATGGCCGCCCACTCCAGCACGGCCTCGGTGAGCCCCGGATCGCCGGGCGTCAGGTCGGGCAGCGGCAGCTCGACGAGGTCACCGGCCGCCTGCTGCATCCGGTGGGCGTCGGCCAGCAACTCGGCGTCCCCGGTGCGCACTCGTGTCTCGGCCAGCCGCCTGCGCTCGGCCAGGCGCTGCTCGACGGCGGCGAAGCGCTGGGTGTCGAAGAGGCGGCCGAGGAGCCTGCCGCGGGCCTCGGCGTCGGCCCGCAGGAAGCGCGCGAAGTCGCCCTGGGGCAGCAGTACGACCTGGCAGAACTGCTCGCGGCTCATCCCGAGGAGCTGGGTGATCTCCTCGCCGATCTCCTGGTGGGAGCGGCTGAGGTCCTTCCAGGAGCCGGCCGGCGCGTGGTACTCGCGCAGCCAGCTCTGCGCCTTCTCCGTCGTGGTGCCCGTGCCGCGCTTCTTGGGCCGCTCCCAGGGGGGCTGCCGGGTGACCTCCAGGCGGCGGTCGGCCACGGTGAGTTCCAGCGTCACCTCGGTGCGGGTGCTGGAGAGCGCGTGGTCGCTGCGCAGCGAACCGCCCTGCCGGGCGCCCGGTACGGAGCCGTACAGCGCGAAGCAGACGGCGTCCAGGACGGAGGTCTTACCGGCGCCGGTCGGCCCGTGCAGCAGGAAGAGCCCGGCGGACGACAGGTCGTCGAAGTCGACCTCCTGGGCGCCGCCGAACGGCCCGAAGGCGGTGATGTGCAGCCGGTGCAGCCTCATCGGACCTCCTGGCTGTTCGGGTCGTACGTGGTCACCTGGCGACCTCGCGGACGGTGTCCTCGGCGCGGGCGGTGTCGAAGGCGTCCCTCAGCACGGCCTGTTCGCGTTCGTCGGGACCGGCGCCGCGCACATGGGCCACGAAGTCCTCCGCGATCTGCTGGTCGCTGCGGCCCGCGAGCCGCCGCGCGTACGACACGTCGGGGTCGTCGGGTGCCCGCTCGGGTGCGAAGACGAGGCTGAGCGTGTGCGGGAACCGCTCGGCGAGCCGCGCCATGGGGTCGGCGGGACGCACGGGGTCGGTGAGGGTCGCCTCGACCCAGGCCTCCTCGTGGCGCGCCAGCTCCGGATCGGCGAGCAGATCCTCCAGCCCGCCCCGGATACGGGCCAGCGCGCGCGGTACGGGGCAGTCGACGCGCTCGGCCTCCACCGAACCGTCGGCCCCCAGGTCGACCAGCCACATGCTCTTGCGGTGGTCCGTCTCCGAGAAGGAGTACGGCAGCGGCGACCCCGAGTACCGCACACGCGCTGTGATGGTCTGGCTGCCGTGGAGATGGCCGAGCGCGGCGTAGTCGACCCCGTCGAAGATCCCGGCGGGGACGGCGGCGACCCCGCCCACGGTGATGTCCCGCTCGCTGTCGCTGGCCTCGCCGCCCGTGACGAAGGCGTGGGCGAGGACGACGGATCGGGTGCCCCGCGCGCGTGTGGCAAGGTCGGCGCGCACCCGGTCCATGGCGGCGGCGAGCACACCCTCGTGACCGGCTTTCTCCAGCCCGAACTCGTCTCTCACCAGGGCCGGTTCGAGATACGGCAGTCCGTAGAAGGCCACGTCCCCGAAGGTGTCCTGCAGCATCACGGGGGTGCCGCAGGCCGAGGGCTCGGTCCGCAGATGGATGCCCGCGCGGTCGATGAGCCCGGCTCCGACGCCGAGCCGGCGCGCCGAGTCGTGGTTCCCGGAGATCATCACCGTGGGTACACCGAGGTCGGCCAGACGGTGCAGCACGTCGTCGAAGAGCTCCACCGCGGCCAGCGGGGGCACGGCCCGGTCGTACACGTCTCCCGACACCACCACCGCGTCCACGCCGCGCTCGCGCACGGTCGTGACGAGGTGACCGATGAACCCGGCCTGGGCACCGAGCATGTTCACACGGTGGAACCCCCGGCCCAGATGCCAGTCGGAAGTGTGCAGAATTCTCAAGACGCCGCTCCGACGTGCATGCTTCCCCCTACTTCGCCCCTGGACTCAGCACCGGACCAGCACGGTCCTCGCTCTCAGCACCGACCACGCTAACGCCTGTCAGTACCTGGTCCATCACGAACCCCAGTCTGCCACCGGCAGCCGGCTTCGGATGACGGCAGACGTCTGCTCCGCCTGTTGTGCGGCTGCCTACGCGTCCCCGTACGACTCTCCGCCCAGTTCGAAGCCCGCTGTCCCTGCCGTGATGTCGGCCAGCCAGCTCCGGAAGGCCTCGACCTCGGCGTCCGGCAGCCCGATCTCGATGGTGACGGCCTCCCCGTAGCCCACGTCACGCACCTCGCGGCCGGTCGACCGCAGATCGTGCTGCACCTTGCCCGCCCGCTGGTGGTCGACGGTCACGGTCGCGAGACGAAAGCGTTTACGCGTGAGCGTGCCCAGGGTGTCCAGCGCCTCTCCGACCGCGCCGCCGTAGGCCCGGATGAGGCCGCCCGCACCGAGTTTGACGCCTCCGTAGTAGCGGGTGACGACGGCGACGACGTACCGCATGTCGCGCCGCAGCAGCATCTGGAGCATCGGGACGCCCGCGGTGCCGCCCGGCTCACCGTCGTCACTCGCCTTCTGGACGGCGGCGTCGGCGCCGATGACGTACGCGAAGCAGTTGTGCGTCGCGTCCGCGTGCTCCTTGCGGACGGCCGCTACGAAGTCCTGAGCTTCCCGCTCGGTGGCCGCCGGCGCCAGCGCGCAGAGGAAACGGGAGCGGTTGATCTCGGTCTCGTGCACGCCTGCGCGGGCCACGGTGCGGTACTCGTCCTGCATCAGGCCAGCGTATGCGCGCCGCGGACACGCGGGCGACCACCGGCCGACGGGCCCGCGGGAGGGGGACTGCCTGTCACCCCTGCCAGTCACCCCTGCCTGCCGTCCCCCTTCCTGCCGTCCCCCTTTTTGCCGCGCGGCACGATCATGTCCGTGAGCAGTGCCGTGCCGGGGCCGAGTGATGCCCAGCCGCTGCCGTGCCACGCGAGGATCGCGATCGCCGAGGTGGGGAACTTCGTGCGGACGTCGTCCAGCGCGTCGTCGAGGCTGTCCCCGGCCAGGGTGAGGACCAGTTCCTCCAGGCCGGGGTTGTGCCCGATCAGCAGCAGGGTCTCGGCGTCCGTGGGTGCCTCGCGTATCGCTTCGAGCAACTCGGGCACGTCTGCCGCGTACAGCCGCGCATCGTGGCACACCGGCGGCGGCGTGCCCCACTCGGCGGCGGTCAACTCCCAGGTCTGCCGGGCGCGTACGGCGGTGGAGCAGAGTGCGAGATCCGGCAGGCAGTCGGCGGCGGCGAGGGCGCGTCCGGCGGCCGGGGCGTCCCGGCGCCCGCGCGGTGCGAGCGGCCGCTCGTGGTCGGCGACCCCGTCCGGCCAGGCGGACTTGGCGTGCCGCAGCACGACCAGCCGGCGCAGCGGGCCCGGTCCGGAGCGCGCGATCACGCCGGCGCCCCGCGGCCGATGTCCCGGGTGAGCTCCAGCCCCAGTAGCCGGTCCGCGTAGGCGTACGTCTCGAAGCGGGCCCCGTCCGGTACGGTCCCCGACGTCTCCACCTTGCGCAGTACGTCGAGTACGGCGGGCACGTCCAGGTCTGCCTCCCAGGCGGCGCGCAGCTGTTCCCGTACGGGATCGGGGATGGGGCCGGAGGGCCTGGTGGCCCAGGTGGCGACGGCGCCCCGCCAGTGCCTCAGGTGGTCCTCGGCCTCCGCGAGGTCGGTCGCGCCGAGCCGCAGGGCCTCGCCGCGGGGGCGCGCGAGCAGAGCGAAGCGCAGAGCCGTGGCGCTCTCCTCGTCGTCCGCCACACCGCTCTCGACGTCGGCCGGGGCGACCGCGATGTGCAGACCGCGCGCCACCCCACCGTCCGCTGCTTCGTCGTTCGCCTCGCCGTTCGCCTCGCCGTTCGCTTCCTCGGCCGCTTCCTCGGCCGTGGTTCCGCCGTCGGCCGCCTCGCCGCCGGCTGCCTCGTGCCCCGCCGGCTCGTCGCTGCCGGTCACGCCTGCCGGGCCGCATACGCGCAGCACCTGGGCCTCGCCCAGGCCGGGGCTGCTGTCCCGTTCGTCCTCGAACGGCCGGATGCCGAGCGCCGTGGCCCGGGCCCGGAGTTCCGCGCGTCGCTCCGTGCCGGTCAGGACGGTCCAGACGGGCGTCCCGCCGATCTCCAGGGCCCGTACGAGGACATCGGCGATCAGGAGTACGCGCAGGCCGGTGGTGTCGGGGCGCGGCACATGGGCCTCGACGCGGGTCAGGCCGCGGCGGGCGGGGGTGGCGGTGACGAGGCCGCCGGTTCGGGCGTCGGTGATACGCAGCACGGGCTGAGCGTAGGCGGGTGAGAGGCCGTGCGCAGGGATGCCGACATCATTCCGGACACGCGTTCGCGATTTCCTGGGGCGCGGCAGGCCGGACGGGCCGGTTCACGGTGCCCAGGAAGCGCACGTGCGGCCGGCCGTCGGAGCCGTCGCGCGTGACGGCGGCCCGGACTCCGTACACCTCGGCGATGAGTTCCTCGGTGAGCACGTGGCCCGGGGTCCCGCCGGCCACCACGCGTCCCTCGCGCAGGACGACGAGCTGGTCGCAGTACATGGCCGCGAGGTTGAGGTCGTGCAGTGCGACGACGCTGGTGACCGGGAGCGAGGTGACGAGGGTCAGCAGATCGAGCTGGTGCTGGATGTCCAGGTGGTTGGTCGGTTCGTCCAGGAGGAGTTCGTGGGGTTCCTGGGCGAGGGCGCGGGCGATCTGCACGCGTTGGCGTTCGCCGCCGGAGAGGGTGTGCCAGGACTGATGGGCGCGGTCGGCGAGTCCGGTACGGGCCAGGGCCTCGTGGACGGCCTCCTCGTCGGCCCCGGAAGCGGGCGCCCAGGCGCGGCGGTGCGGTGTACGGCCGAGGCGCACGACGTCCAGGACGCTCATCTCCACCTGGGTGTCGGCCTGCTGCTCGACGACCGCGATACGGCGGGCGATGTCGCGGCGCCCCAGTCCGGCGAGCGGGCGGCCGTCGAGGGTGACCACGCCCGAGGCCGGGGCGAGGACGCCGGAGAGCAGGCGCAGGAGGGTGGACTTGCCGGAACCGTTCGGGCCGAGGAGGCCGACGGTGGCGCCGGGGGCGGGGCTGATACTGACGCCGTCCAGGATGATGCGTCCGTCGGCGGTACGGGTGACGTGCCGGGCCCGGAGCCCGGCGGCCGGCGTGGCCTCCGCGTTCTCGGCGGCCTCAGCACCCTCGTCTCCCCCGGCACCCGGGGCGTCCCCCGACGTCACCGCACCCCCGGCACCCCCGGCACTCGTGGGACTCGTGGTGCTTTCGGTCGTCATGGCGTCCTCCGTGTCCGGTACAGCACCAGCACGAACACCGGTACGCCGATGAGTGAGGTGACCACGCCGACGGGCACCTCCTGGGGATCGAGGACGGTACGGGCCAGGGTGTCGACCCACACCAGGAACACCGCCCCGGCGAGGGCGGCGACCGGCAGCAGCCGGGCGTGGCCGGAGCCCACCAGCGCCCGGGCGGCGTGCGGCAGGACGAGGCCGACGAAGCCGATGGCGCCCGCCGAGCTGACGAGCGCGGCCGTCAGGAGGGCCGTCGCGCACAGCAGCACCAGACGTGTACGCGCCACGGACACCCCGAGGTTCGCGGCGGCGTCCTGGCCGAAGGCGAACGCGTCGAGCGTGCGCGCGTACGCCAGGCAGACCGCCAGCGTGACCGCCAGCACCGCGAGGCAGACCCAGACGTCGGTCCAGCCGACCCCGCCCAGCGAGCCGAGCAGCCAGAACAGGACTCCACGGGTGGTCTCGGCGTCGGCGGCGGTCATCACCACGAAGGAGGTGAGCGCGGAGAAGAGCTGCATCGCGGCGACACCGCTCAGCACCACCCGGTCCGTCGTCCCGCCGAGGGTGTGACTGAGCAGCAGAACGAGCCCGAACGAGAGAAGCGCACCGAGGAACGCGCCGGCGGAGACCGACACCAGTCCTCCGCCGGCCCCGAGGACGACCACGACGACCGCGCCGGTCGAGGCGCCCGAGGACACCCCGAGGACGAACGGGTCGGCGAGCGGGTTGCGCAGCAGGGACTGCATCACCGCGCCGCACACGGCGAGTCCGGCCCCGCAGACGGCGGCCAGGAGGGTGCGCGGCAGTCGCAGCTGCCAGACGATCCCGTCCCGGATGGGGCTCAGCTCCGTACTCCCCCAGCCGAGATGGGACGCGACCACGGCCCACACGTCACCGACGCGGATGTCCGCGGGGCCGATGGTGATCGCGAAGGCGACGGATGCCACGAGCAGGGCCATTCCGGCCGCGTAGAGCAGCCCCACGCGCGGGCGTGTCACCCCGTGAGCCCGAACTCCCGCAGGGCGGCAGCGACTTGCTCGACACCCTCGACGGTACGGATGGTCGGGTTCAGGGCCTGCCCGCTGAGCAGGACGTACCGCTTCTTCTTGACGGCGGTCATGTTCTTGGTGACCGGGTCGGTCTCCAGGAACTCGATCTTCCTCTTCGCGGACTCGGCGGTCTGCGACTTGCGGGTCAGATCGCCGATGACGAGGACGTCGGGGTCGCGGTCGGCCACCGTCTCCCAGTTGATCTGGGGCCATTCCTCGTGGGTGTCGTCGAAGACGTTCTTCGCGTCGAACGCCCGGGTGATCATGCCGGGGGATCCACAGCAGCCCGCCATGTAGGGCGATTCCGAGTTGGCGAACCAGTACAGGAGGGAGACGTCCGAGGCGTCGATGCCCGACGTGGCCTTCTTCACGCGCTGCCGCAGCTCGGCGACCAGCTTGTCGCCCCGCTCCTCCACGCCGAACACCTCGGCCAGATCACGTATCTCGCGGTAGACGGCGTCGAAGCCGAGCGGCTTGCTCCGGGCGCCGTCGCCGTCGCCGGTGTTGTCCTTGCCCGCGCAGTCGGAGGGCGAGACGTAAGCGGGCACGCCGAGCTTCTCGAACTGCTCCCGGGTGGCGACGCCTCCCTTGCCGAGTGTGGACTCGAACGAGGCGGCGACGAAGTCGGGGTCGGCGTCCAGGACCCGTTCGAAGGAGGGGGTGTTGTCGGCGATCCGCTTCACCCTCGCGTTGGCCTTCTCCAGGCCCTTCATCACCGGGTCGGTCCAGGTGGCGGTGCCGGCCATGCGGTCGGCGAGGCCCAGCGAGAGCATGATCTCGGCGGTGCCCTGGTTGAGGGAGACCGCCCGTCGGGGCGGGGACTCCACCCGTACGGTGTGACCGCAGTTGTCCAGAGTGACGGCGGCCTCGGAGTCCACGTCGGGCGGGTCGGTCGCACCGCAGCCGGTCAGCAGCATGACTGCGCACATGACTCCGCAAAGGAGCAGGACGGCCGGGCGGGCGGGGCGTGCGATGGGCACGGAAGTTCCTCAGACGTCGAGGGCTCGAACGCGGAGCCCGGTCGTACGGGTGCTCCCCCGCCGTCTCGGGACCACGGAGGCCGCCAGCAGGTCTTCGGACTCGGGTTCACCCGGACGAGGCGCCTTCCCGGACCGTCGTGTCGATCCAGTGGCCGATGCCCCGCCCGTCACCCTCACCGCTGCGCGTCAGCTCCGGATTTCCACCGGATTCCCTGACCCACGTACATGGGTTCGACTGGCTTCGGCAAGCTATCACGGCGACTTTCGCCACACCGACCCCGGCTTCGCGGACCTGTCGGCGGCGGGCCGCGGCGCCGGGAATCACCGCGCGGTGTGCGCTGTTGTCCGGCGCAGCAGCCCTTACCGCATTTCCTGGAGGCTCACCGTGTACGGCGATCCGGCAACGATCCGCAAGATCCTCACCGAACTCGGCGACACCTGGGCCGTCGTCGGCCTCTCGTCGAACGAACGGCGGGCCGCGTACGGCGTCGCGCAGGTGCTCCAGCGCTACGGCAAGCGCGTGATCCCGGTCCATCCGAAGGCCGAGACCGTCCACGGGGAGAAGGGATACGCCTCCCTGGCAGAGATCCCCTTCGCAGTCGACGTCGTCGACGTGTTCATCAACAGCGGCCTCGCCGGCTCCGTCGCCGACGAGGCCGTCGCCATCGGCGCCAAGGCGGTCTGGTTCCAGCTCGGCGTGATCGACGAGGCCGGCTACGAGCGCACCCGCGCGGCCGGCCTCGACATGGTCATGGACCGCTGCCCGGCGATCGAACTCAATTCCCTGCGTTAGGGCCTGCCTGGGGACGAGCAGTGCGGACGGTCATCGACACGTCGACACGTCGACCTCTGCCAGCCCGAGGGGCTCGAAACCGAAGGCCAAGCAGATCGGCACGGCCGGTCAGGCTTGGTCCGCGGCATGCAGGGCTCGCGTCAGCCACTCCAGCTCCTCGGTCGCGTCGGGAAACGCATACTGTCCGCGCACGCGGGCGACGAGCCTGCGGTAGCGTTCCGCCCCCGCCTCGATCCCGGCCTCCAGGCACAACAGCACGGCGGCCCGATCGGCGTCGCCGAACAGCTTGGACAGCACTTCGGCCGCTGCCGGTCCTTCAGGGCCGATCCCGCGTTCTCTGGCCTCCGCGACGGTCTGCACGACCTGCTTGCCCCACCAGATGGACGCCCCGGGGGGACGGCTCTGCCCGGGGACCGGGGTACTCAGCTCCAGCATGGTGCGCATCCGGGCCCGGAAACCGGGGTCCCGCACCAGCTCGGCCAGTTCGATCCAGGCGTCGACCTGATCGGGTGTGGGGTCGTCGGGCAGTTCGATGCTGAAGGTGCGCAGGCGGTCACGCAGGTGCGGGCCGACGTCGAGACTGCCGAACACCTCCTCCTTGAACTCGTCGATGATCTGCTTGCGTTCGGCGGCGGAAAGCCGTGCCAACCGGTTCATCAGTGCTGTCTCCTCAGCGGTCGAACCACGTTTCGATACGGTCGACAGGACGGCCCGGCTCACCTTGAGGGAGCGGATCTGCGCGTCGAGCGCGGCCACGTGCGCGTCGGCGACCTCGGCGACCGTGGTGCGGCCGCTCAGGACACGGCACACGTCGTCGAGCCCGAGGCCCAGCTCTCGCAGGGTGCGGACCAGCTCGACGCGGGCCACGGACTCGGCGCCGTACAGCCGGTAGCCGCCTGCGGAGCGGGCCACGGGCGGCACCGCTCCCTCGTCCGACCAGAAGCGCAGGGTGCGCACCGGAAGTCCGGTGCGCTGCGCGAGCCGGCCGATGGTGAGCACGTCAGGGCGTTCGTCTTCCATGGGCCAGATCTTGGACCCTCCAGGCGCTGGAGACTCAAGCGCCCGGGTGCGCGAGCCGGTGGATCTTGACGTCGAGGAGCGTTCCGCCGCTTGCCGTGACGGTCACGCAGATCCACCGGAGCTCGTACGGATGGTGAAGCCCCCTCGGGGATCCCCCGCCTCAGAGCCCGTCCTGGGACGGCGGCCGGGCTCCGTTCACCTGTTGCGTCGAGCGGGCGGCCCGGGGTCGTACGCGCTCCGGTCCGTCCTCGGCGGCGCCTCGAACGCCGAGCCGGACCAGGCGGGCGGGTCCGTGTGCTGCGCGGGCGCCCGGCGACGGCCCACGGTCCCCTTCCCGTCGGCGTCCCCGAGGACGAGCATCGGGTCGAACATCACGACCACTCCCGCGATCAGCAGGAAGAGGACCGGGCCGATGAGCATCGGCAGCAGGAGCGCGTGGGCGGACCCGCCCGTCTCCGGTCCGCCGGTCTCGCCGTGCAGGTGCACGCTGAGGGCCGCCATGCCCGTGTGGTGCATCCCGGACACGGCGACACCCATGACGAGGCTCGCTCCCAGACTGGCGAGGAAGCCACGGATCGCGACCGCCGCCCAGAGCGCGGCTGTCGCGGCGACGACGGCGATCAGGACGGAGAGTCCGACGATGGGGATGTCGTACTCCAGGCTGCCGTTCAGACGAATGGCGGCCATGCCTATGTAGTGCATGGCCGCGACCCCGATGCCGGTGAAGCTGCCCGCGAGGAGCAGGGTCGTCGTGCCCCCGCCGCGATAGCCGACGGCGAAGACGCCGATGCCGACCACGGCGATCGCCACAGCGAGGCTGAGAACCGTCAGGCCGACGTCGTAGCGAATGCGGGTTTCCTCGACCTGGAACCCGATCATCGCGATGAAGTGCATCGTCCAGATGCCGCAGCCCATCGATGCCGCTCCGAGCGCGAGCCAGGCCGGTTTGCCGGACTTGCCCTTGCGAAGGGACCGGGTGATGCAGCGCAGCCCCAGAGCCGCTCCCAAACAGGCCATGACGTAGGCCGTTAGCGGCGTGACCATGCCATAGCTGAAGCCGTCAATTGTACCTTGCATATGCCAACATCCCCCCGAATAACAACTGTGCCTGGACAGATCTACGTGGCACGCAGGGCGGAGGCAAGCGGTTTCGTTCAATTGGCATCTATCTATGGCCTAGACCGATCACTTCAGGCCATAAATAGGCCTCTATGAGCCGGAGGGGGTCATTCCGGTGGTGCGGCTCAATGCTGCGGCTTGGACGTCACCGTGAACTGTGCCCCGTCTGGATCACGCAGCACCGCCTCCGCGGCGGACGCCCCGTCACGGACCGTGCCCCCGTGGGCCAGCGCGGCGCGGATGCAGGCGTCGACGTCGGTGACCGCGAAGTGGACCTGCCAGTGGGGCCGGATCGTAGGGTCGGGGGCCGCCTCCACCGCGCCCGAGTGGATACGGGCCACCACGTCACCCTCGCCGCGCAGGACCACCTCGTCCCCGTCGTAGTGCACCTCGCAGCAGCCGGGCCGTGAAGTCGCCCATTCCAGCACCTCGCCGTAGAACATGGCGGCGTCGAAGGCGTTGCGCGTGTGCAGCCGCAGGAAGGCGGGGGCGGCCCGACGCCAGGTCTCCCAGCCGACGACGAGCTGGCCCTCCCAGATTCCGAAGACGGCTCCGTCGCGGTCCGCCAGCAGGGCCGCCCGGCCGGGCGGGAAACCGATGGGCCCGACCGCTGTCGTACCGCCGCGCTCATGGGCTCGGGCGACCGCGTCGTCGGCGCTGTCCACAGCGAAGTACGGGGTCCAGGCGACGGCCATCTGCCACATCGAGGCCACGGCCGCGATGCCCGCGACCGGCACCCCGTCCGCGTAGGCGATCCGGAACCGGTCCATCAGCGTGGCCGCCCTGAAGCGCCAGCCCAGCACCGCCCGGTAGAAATCCTCGGCATTCTGCTGGTCACGCGCCGTCAGGCTCACCCAGCACGGGGCGCCCGCGATCGAGTGGCTGGAGACGACGTCGCTTCGGACTGTTGCGTCGCTGTTCATGGCAGTACCGTTCCTGAATCGTGCCGAGGGGCGTGGGCGGACGCCCGACAGCGTCGCAAGCACCAGCCGGGCCGGGGTTCCGTCTTCCTCAGCATCCCCCGCCCGCGCCTCCCGCGCCCGGAGGCAGGCGGGGGTTCACGCCCCGAGTACCCGGGGACCACGCCCCAAACAGACCGGCCGGCAGGGCCGCTCAATCGTGCGTCGGCCTGTCACTCAGCCGGTGGTCGGCCAGATTCGGCGCCTCGTCCACGACCCGGCGCAGGTGCCCGTCCCGCAGCGAAGAGATCACCCGGCGACCCACCTTGCGCGTGTTGACAAGACCCGCGAGCCGCAGCCGGGCCAGGTGCCGACTGGCGGCCGGGCGGGTCGCGCCGCACCGCCCGGTCAGCGTCGTGACGTCCGCCTCGTCCTCGGCCAGGGCGTGCAACAGGACGAGCCGGGTGCGGCTCGGCCGCGCTGGTCGCGGACGGACTCCACGCACGGACGATGGACGCGGTCGACCCGGCCCTGCTCGACGCGGCCGAGCGCACCACCGCCCGCGACGCAACGGGCTGACCCGGACGGTCAGGCGCCCCCGAGCCCCTCCAGCACCACGGCGTTCGGCAGCTCCGCGAAGGCCTTCCCGGGCACGAGCAGCTTTCCGCGCCGCCGGCCACTGCCCACCAGCACGTACGGCAGATCGACGACGGCCGAGTCCACCAACAGCGGCCAGTGCGTGGGCAGTCCGAGCGGTGTGATGCCGCCGTACTCCATGCCGGTCTCGCCGGTCGCCGTGTCCATCGACGCGAACGACGCCTTGCGCGCACCGAGTTGGCGCCGGACCACGCCGTTCACATCGACCCGGGTGGCGGACAGCACCACGCATGCGGCGAGGGTGGTCTCTCCGCCGCGCCTGCCCGCGACGACCACACAGTTCGCGGACCGGTCGAGGAGTTCCGGGCCGTAGTGCTCCAGGAAGGTGGCGGTGTCGGCCCACTCCGGCTCGGTGTCGACGTACACGATCTGCTCGGCGGGGACACTGCCGCGCCAGTCGCGTACGGCGTCGGCGACCGGGCCGGGCAGCGCGTCGAGGCGGTCGGGGGCGGGCGTGGCGTCGTCGAAGTGTCCGATGGGTGCGCGCATGACGGCACGCTAACAGCCGCACGAACGGGCCACGCCGAGGGCCTCCGCGCCTGCCGACCAGGCCCCGGCTCACGCACGACGCCCAGGCCCCCGGGGCACGCACGACGCCCGGAGTCCAGGTGTACGCCGCCGCCCGGAGCCTCAGTTCACGCCGGGGACCGACACAGCCATGACCATCTCCACGGGCACGTCACCGGCGTTGGCGTACGTGTGGGGCGTGTTGGCCTCGAAGGAGGCGCTCGCGCCTGCCTGGACGCGGTACTCCGTGCCGTCGACGGTGAGCGCCAGCTCGCCCTTCGTGACATGGATGAGTTCGACCGTGCCCGCGGGGTGCGGGTCCGAGGGGCTGCCCTCGCCCGGCATCAGCAGCCAGTCCCACATCTCCAGCGGGCCGGGCGCCTCGGTACCCGCGAGGAGCCGGTTGTAGCTGCCGGCGTCGGTGTGCCAGAGCCGTACGGCCTGCTCGGCCGGGACGATCCTGACCTTGGGGCCCTGCTCGTAGTCCAGCAGGGTGGTGATGCTGATGCCGAGCGCGTCACCGATCTTGACGACGGTGCCGAGGCTGGGGTTGGTCCTGGCCTGCTCGATCTGGATGAGCATGCCACGGCTGACCGCGGCGCGGGCGGCGAGCGCGTCCAGGGTGAAGCCGCGCTCGGTGCGCCAGCGTTTGACGTTGCGGGCCAGTGACTGGGTCAGCAGGTCGAGGTCCGACACATTCCGTCCAATATCATGGATGACAGAGTTCAATACATTGAACTACGGTGGGGTGCACCGGATCGTTCACCGAACTGTACTGCGAGGTACGTGATGACAGCACTGTTCGCCCTGGCCACCAGCCTCCTGTGGGGACTGGCCGACTTCGGTGGCGGGCTGCTGACACGACGTACCCCGGCACTGACGGTGGTGGTCGTCTCGCAGTCGATCGCCACCGTCGTGCTCGGCGCGATCGTCCTCGTGACGGGCGCCTGGAGCGAGACGGGTCCGCGGCTGTGGTTCGCGGTGGCGGCCGGGCTCGTCGGGCCCGTCGCGATGCTGGCCTTCTACAAGGCGCTCGCGCTCGGCCCGATGGGCGTCGTCTCGCCGCTCGGCTCGGTCGGAGTCGCCGTGCCCGTAGGAGTCGGACTCGTCCTCGGGGAGCGCCCCGGGCTGCTGCAGTTCGCGGGGATCGCGGTCGCCGTCGCGGGAGTCGTACTGGCGGGCGGACCGCAGTTCAGGGGCGCGCCCGTGCAGCGGCAGGCCGTCCTGCTCACCCTGCTCGCGGCGTTCGGCTTCGGCGCGGTGATGACCCTGATCGCCGAGGCCTCCTCGACGCTCACCGGCCTCTTCCTGGCGCTGTTCGTACAGCGCGTCACCAACGTCCTGGCGGGTGGCACGGCCCTGTACGTCTCCGTCCGGCGCGGCAGCCTCGCTCCCCCGAAGGTCGACTGGCGGGCCCTTCCGGCCTTCGCGTTCGTCGGCCTCGCCGATGTCGCCGCCAACGGCACGTACTCGCTGGCCGCCCAGCGCGGCCCGGTGGCCGTGGCCGCCGTTCTCGCCTCGCTCTATCCGGTGGTCACGGCGCTGGCTGCGCGCGGCTTCCTCAGCGAACGGCTGCGCGGGGTCCAGGCCGCGGGCGCGGGCCTCGCCCTCGTCGGCACGGTGCTGCTCGCCACGGGGTGAGGCCCGCCCGCCGGTTCAGGTCCCGGCTTCAGGACCCGACCTGAGGGCCCGGCTTCGGGGCCCGGCTTCGAGGCCCAGCTCGGGGCCCGGCTCGGGGACCCCGGTCAGGACTCGGCGCGTACGTCCGTATGGGCATCCTCCACGGCCTCCACGGCCCGCAGCGCGGCGATGCCCTCCTCGTCCAGCTCCGACAGCGCGAGCAGCTGCTCCGGAGTGACGCCGTCGGGGATCGGCACCGGTGCCGGCGTCCGCAGCGGCGGCTGCCAGCCGTCGCCCGGGGTCCAGCGCCGTACGACCCGCGCCGGCGCGCCGGCCACCACCGCGTGGTCGGGCACGACGCCGCGCACCACCGCACCGGCCGCCACCACGACGTTCCGCCCGATCCGCGCTCCCGGCAGAATCACCGCACCCGTGCCGACCCAGCAGCCGGGGCCGATCTCCACCGGTTCCATCCGCGGCCACTGCTTGCCGATGGGCTCCTTGGGATCGTCGTACGAGTGGTTCGTGGACGTCACGTACACATAGGGCCCGAAGTAGCAGTCACTGCCGATCGTGACCGTCGTGTCGGCGATGACGTGGCTGCCGCGGCCGAGGACGACGCCGTTCCCGATGCGCAGTATGGGCTCGGGTCCGAGGTCCAGGTCGGGCATCAACCCGGCGGTCAGGGTGACCTGTTCGGCGATGATGCAGTGATCGCCCAGATGGATCCACGGCTCACCGAAGACCGTGCCCTGCGGGAAGGCGAGCCTGGTCCCCGTCCCCATCGCGCCGAACCGCAGCCGTCCGGGCCGCTCGGCGGTCACCGCTCCCGTCCGCTGCACCCAGGCCCAGCCCGCGTGGACGGCCCGCTGGACGAGACGGCGCCGCCGGGACGAGAACGTGTTCTTCCTCTTGGACACCCGCTCACCGTACTCAGCGTCATGTCCGCCCAAGAGCTCGTACGGCTGTGATCTTCGCCCCACCGCGGCGCGGCCCCGTCCCTATACGGTGCCGGTACCGACGAGAACGAGGAGACGACGATGACGCACAAGGCGCTGGTCATGGGGATCGGCGGCAAGGATCCGCAGAGGGACCCGGAGGCGTTCGTCTCGCCCACGTCCGTGGTCATCGGGGACGTCACCCTGCACCCGGGCGCGAGCGTCTGGTACGGCGCGGTGCTGCGGGCGGACTGCGGTCCGATCGTCATCGGCGCGGACAGCAACGTGCAGGACAACTGCACGCTGCACGTCGACCCCGGGTTTCCGATCACCGTCGGGGAACGGGTGTCCATCGGGCACAACGCCGTGGTGCACGGGGCGACGGTCGAGGACGACTGTCTGGTCGGGATGGGGGCCACGATCCTCAATGGGGCGGTGATCGGGGCGGGGTCGCTCGTCGCGGCCCAGGCGCTGGTGCCGCAGGGGATGCGGGTGCCACCGGGGTCGCTCGTCGCGGGTGTTCCCGCGAAGGTCAAGCGGGAACTCAGCGAGGAGGAGCGGGAGGGGCTTTCGCTCAACGGGGTGTTCTATGTCGAGCTGGCGCGGACCCACCGGGTCGCCCACGGAGGGTGACCGGGCGGGGTATCGGGCGGCTGCGGGGCCATCGTGACTGACCGCGCCCTCGCCCGCGCGGCGGAGCCGCAGGTCGATACGGCCCCGCGCCCCTTGACACAGGCTCTGAGGGCCTAGTCGGTCACCGGGACCGGGGCCGGGTCCGGGGTTGCCGTCGTCTTGTCGGCTTCCCTCTCCGCCGTCATCTTCTTCGCCTTGCGCTTGATGACCAGCATCGAGACGAGGCCGATGAGCAGGGCGAGAACCAGGCCGAGCCAGGAGAAGCGCTTCAGCCAGGACTCGGCGACCACACCCACGTAGTAGATGACCGCGGTGGTGCCGCCCGCCCAGAGGATCCCGCCGAGCACGTTGGCGATCAGGAACTTCCAGTACGGCATGCGCAGCACACCCGCGAGCGGGCCCGCGAAGATGCGCAGCAGGGCGATGAAGCGGCCGAAGAAGACGGCCCACATGCCCCACTTCTCGAAGGACCGCTCGGCGGTGGCGATATGGCCCTCGCCGAAGTGCCTGGGGAATTTCGCACCGAGCCAGGCCAGCAGTGGGCGTCCGCCCTTGCGGCCGATGGCGTAGCCGATGGAGTCCCCGATGATCGCGCCCGCGGTCGCGCAGGCACCGAGGATGACGGGGTTGATGTCACCGTGCTGGGAGGCGAGCAGCGCCGAGGAGACGAGAATGATCTCGCCAGGCAGCGGGATGCCCAGGCTCTCCAGGCCGATGACCAGGCCCACCAGCGCGTAGATGCTGACCGCAGGCACGGTCTCTAGCCACTCCTGGACGTGCAACGCCGGTTCCTCCCGATTCACCGCGGACCGGGCCGGGCCCGGCGTGCGCTCGGTCGCGCGCACGCCGGGAAGCCTACCGGTTCACGCCCCTGACACGGAGGCTCGTCGGGCGCTCACACATCCACCGTCGTACGCAGCCGCAGCTCACGTGACGAGGCCCCGAGCCATACGGTCCGCCGGCCGGTGCCGAGCACCCAGCCGTGCCGGCGCGGTTCCCATGAGGAGAGGGTGCGTTCAGCCACCCGCACGGTGATCCTGCGCGACTCCCCCGCCTTCAGCGCGAGCCGTCGGTAGCCGCCCAGTACCCGTACCGCCCGGTCGACCCGGAGGTCGGGCGAGGGGCCCACGTAGACCTGTGGGATGTCGATGCCGTTCCGGCTCCCCGTGTTCCGCACGGTGAAGGCCACCTCCAGCCCGTCCCCCGTCCGTCGCACCGCCAGGTCCTCGTAGGCGAAGGAGGTGTACGAGAGCCCGTACCCGAACGGGAACAGCGGTTCCACGCCCTTGGAGTCGTACCAGCGGTAGCCGGCGTGGATCCCTTCCGAGTACTCCTCGACGCCTCCCAGGCCCGGGTAGCGGCGTGGTTCGCCCGCGACCGGGTGGCTCTCGTCGTCGGCCGGGAAGGACTGGGTGAGCCGTCCGCCGGGGTCGCAGTCGCCGAACAGGACGGCCGCGGTGGCCGTCGCACCCTCCTGCCCCGGGTAGTACATCTGCAGCACGGCGCCGGTGCGCTCCAGCCACGGCATCGAGGTCGAGGACGAGGTGTTGAGGACGACGGTCGTGTGCGGGTTCGCCGCCGTCACCTCCTCGATCAGCCGCGCCTGGTGGCCGGGCAGCGCGAGGGTGGTGCGGTCCTGGTTCTCGGTGGCGTCCTCGTAGGCGAACAGGACGACGCTGTGCGCGGCACTCGCGGCCTTCACGGCCTCGGCCACGTCCTGGGCGCGGGTCGCGCCGGTGACGCGCCGCAGCCTGAGCGTCTGCCCCTCGGCGCCGCCCTTCGCGACGATCTCGATCCGGTGCCCGCCCGCGGCGAGATCGAGCGTCCTGCGCCGCACCGCGAGGCCGTCGGGCGCGGCCGACACCAGTCCGCCGGTGAACTGCTCGGCGAGCCCGGCCGCCACCGGGAAGAGTTCGGTCCCGTCCAGGAGCACCGTGGGCCGCGTACCGGAGTAGTGGATGACGAGGGTCCACTCGTCGTCGTCCTCGACGGTGAGCGTCCCGTCGTACGTCCAGGTCGTCCCGGCGGCGATCCGCTGGCCCTCCGGGGTGATGCCCGCCGAGAGGGCGTTCTTCGGCAGGGGTTTGCCGAAGAGGTCCTCGCCGAGTGCGTACGACACCCGGGAGCCCTCTCCCACCCGGGACCTGATGGCGTCGAGCGGGCTGTCGGCGTGGTCGGGGACGACATGGGCGCTGCCGCCGCCGCTGACGAACGGGAGGGAGCCGGTGGGGCCGACGACGGCGATGCTGCGCGCGGCCCGGCCGGTCAGGGGCAGCGTGCGGTTCTTGTTGTGCAGGAGGGTCGCGCCCGCCTTGGCGACCTCCAGGGCGACGGCCGCGCCCGCCGCCGGGTCCCGGCGCGGACGGGGCGGGGCGCTGCCGTCGAGCAGGCCGAAGTCGTCCATCGCGGTGAGGATCCGGCGTACGGACCGGTCGACGTACTCCTCGGAGACGCTCCCGTCCTGGACCGCCGACCTGAGAGCGGGCCCGAAGTACCTGCCGTTCGGCATCTCCATGTCGAGGCCCGCGGTGAGCGAGGCGACGGTGCTGTGGGCGGCGTGCCAGTCGGTCATCACCCAGCCCTCGAAGCCCCAGCGGTCGCGGAGGATGCCGGTGAGGAGTTCCTTGTTCTCGCAGGCGTAGGTGCCGTTGACCTTGTTGTAGGCGCCCATGGCCGCGCGGGAGCCGGCGCCGACGGCGGCCTCGAAGGCGCGCAGTTCGACCTCGTTGAGGGTCTGCTCGTCGACCCGTACGTCGACGGTCTCGCGGTCCTTCTCCTGGTTGTTCATGGCGTAGTGCTTGACGGTCGCGATGAGGCCCTCGCCCTGGATGCCCTTGATCTCGGCGGCGACGAGGTCGGCGGAGAGCAGCGGATCCTCGCTGAAGGTCTCGAAGTTGCGGCCCGCGTACGGGGTGCGGACGAGGTTGACCATCGGGGAGAGCAGCACGTCCTGGCCGAGGGCGCGGCCTTCGTGGCCGATGACCCGGCCGTAACGGCGGGCGAGGCCGGGGTCGAACGCGGAGGCGAGCAGGACGGGCGCGGGCAGGGCGGTCGCGCGCCGCTTGACGCGGACTCCGGCGGGGCCGTCGGCGAGGCGCAGGGGCGGGATGCCGAGCCGTTCCACGCCGGGGACGTAGCCGGCCTGGCCGAGGGACTTCGGGTCGGTGGCGCCGTGCAGCAGGGAGATCTTCTCGTCCAGGGTCAGCCGGGTGAGGAGGCTCTCGACGCGGGGGCCCGCGGCCGGTTCCCGCACGGCGGCCCGGGCCGGTGCGGGGCTGCCGGTGGTCGCGGCGAGGGCTACGGCGGTCGCGCCGCCCAGCAGGCGCAGGACGGACCGCCTGGACACGGTGTCGGACATGAGGCGTCACTCCTCGTTGGGTACGGGCACGAGGAGGTGAACCGCGGGGCGCGCGGGCGGCCGTCCTGGTTCGCCCTCCGGACGCACTATGCGCCAAAAGTGACGTGCCGTACCGTTAGGCACCACTGGCACAACGGAAAATTAGACACCACCGGCCAGCTCGGAGCACCGGCCGGCTCAGACCGACGGGCCCGTCAGGGACTGCTCGGTCCAGATGATCTTGCCTTCCTGGGTGTAGCGGGTCCCCCAGCGCTGAGTACAGCGGGAGACCAGGAAGAGGCCGCGGCCGCCCTCGTCGGTCGACCTCGGATGGCGCAGGTGCGGGGACGTGGGGCTGGCGTCCCACACCTCGCAGACCAGGGTCCTCGACATGATCAGCCGCAGCCTGATCGGGCCGGCCGCGTGCCGGATCGCGTTGGTGACCAGCTCGCTGACGATCAGTTCGGTCGTGAAGGTCAGCTCGTCGAGACCCCATTCACACAGCTGCCGTGAGGTCCGCTTGCGGACCTCGGCGACCGAGGCCGGGTCACCGGGCAGTTCCCAGGACACCATCCGGTCCGCCGGCAGACGGCGGGCGCGGGCCAGCAGCAGCACCACGTCGTCCGGCGGGCGCGCCGGGACCAGGGCGTCGACCACGGCCGCGCAGCGGTCGTCGAGGCCGGGGGCCGGCCGCTCCAGTGCGCGGCTCAGCCGGTCCCGGTCGGCGGCGGCGTCCCGCCGGCCCGCGGGGCCCTCGGCGGCGAGCAGGCCGTCGGTGCACAGGGCTAGCACGCTGCCTTCGGCGAGCCGCAGTTCGACCGACTCGAAGGGCGGACCGCCGACGCCGAGTCCGGGGCCCGGCGGCAGTTCGGGAAAGTCCACCGTGCCGTCCGGGGCCACGACGGCGGGCAGACCATGACCCGCGGCGGCCATGGAACACCGGCCGCCGACCGGGTCGTACACCGCGTAGAGGCAGCTGGCACCCTTCACCCGTACGCCGTCGGCGCGGAGCGGTGTCCCGGGGTCGTCCTCGCTCCCGGCCCGGTCGACCAGGTCGTCGAGGTGGGCCAGTACCTCCTCGGGCGGCAGGTCCAGGTCGGCGAGGGTCTGCACGGCGGCCCGCAGCCGGCCCATGGCGGCGGCGGCCTCGATGCCGTGCCCGACCACATCACCCACGACGAGTGCGACCCGTGCGCCCGACAACGGGATGACGTCGAACCAGTCGCCACCGAGGCCCGTCAGTTCGTCGGCCGGCCGGTAGCAGGCGGCGACCTCCATCGCGTCCTGTTCGGGGAGCCGGTGCGGCAGCAGATGGCGCTGCAGGACCAGCGCCGCGTCGCGTTCCCGGGTGTAGCGGCGGGCGTTGTCGACGCACAGGGCGGCGCGGGCCACGAACTCCTCGGCGAGGCTCAGGTCGTCCTGGTCGAAGGGGTCCTTGCGGTGGCTCCGGAAGAACGTGGTGATGCCGAGCGTGGTGCCGCGTGCCCGGACGGGCACGATCATCGCGGTGTGCAGTCCGAGGTCGAGGAAGGTGGCGGCCTCGCCGCGGGGCAGGTCGGCGGTCCACTCCTCGGCCAGTGGGTCGAGGCGCTCCTCGATCCAGGATCTGCCGCTGGTCAGGGCGGAGACCGGGGGCGCATCGGCGAGGTACCGGGCGACCTGGCCGATTCCGACGGCGGTTTCCGGGACCCCGTCGTCGGCCGACCGGTGGCCGGCTCTGCGCAGCGGCACGGCGTCCGGCCCGCTCATCGGCCCGGCAGCGAGTTCGCCGCCTTCGAGGACGGTCTCCAGCAGGTCGACGGTGACGACGTCGGCGAGTCCCGGCACGGCGACGTCGGCCAGTTCCTGGGCGGTTCGGGTGACGTCCAGGGTGCGGCCGATGTGTTCGCCCGCCTGGTCCAGAAGGGTGAGTCGCTCGCGGGCCCGGTGGCGCTCGGTGATGTCCACGACCGTGTAGTACACGCCGAGCGGTGTGCCCTGGTCGTCGTCGAGCCGGGTGAAGGACATGGCGTGGGCGGTGTCCCGGTGCGGTGCCGAGCGGACCGTACCGACGTGTTCGTAGTCGGCGACGGTCACGCCGGTCTCCAGGACCTGGCGCATCACGGCTTCCAGGGCCTCGGCGTCCAGGCCGGGCTGGATGTCCGCGAGCCGTTTGCCGATCCGCTCGTGTCCGGGTCCGCCGCCGAACTGGGCCAGGGCGGCGTTCGACCAGACGAACCGCAGGTCGACGTCCACGATGGCGATGCCGATCGGCGAGTGCGCGGCCATCCGCTCCAGCGCTCCACGGCTCATGCTCCAGCCGGGGGTGCCGGCTGTGTCGGCGGCCAGGGCCACCCAGCGGGGCGGGCCGTCCGCCGCCTCCCCGGCCGAGGCGACCCGTACGGTGGCGACGACCGGGTGCCCGTCCCGGTGGCGCACCGCGAGAAGCCCGGTCCAGGCGCCGTCCCTGACGCACCGGGCGGCCAGTTCGGGCAGCCGCGCGGCGTCCTCGGGCATCAGCAGATCGGCCACGGCCCGGCCCACGGCCTCGGCCCTGCTGTGACCGAACAGCCGCTCGGCGTCGGCGGTCCAGCCGGCGACCGTCGCGCGCGCGTCCAGCAGCACCACCGCCGTGTCCGCCATGTGGAGCTGCCGCGCCACGCCGCTCTCCTCGCTCGTCACCACCTGACCCTCTCCGTCCCTGGGGAGCGGTCCCCTCCGGGAGCGAACCCCTCCAGGAGGGGTCTTCCCGTCCGCCCTGCTCGGTGCACCCGCGCCGCACGGGCTCAACGTACCGCCGCGGACGGCTTCCGAGCCCGGCAACCGCATCCGATCAGGGGCGGACGAGCAGTTGGAAGTCGAAGGTGTAGCGGGAGGCCCGGTAGACGTGGGTCCCGTACTCCACGGCTCGTCCGGTGTCGTCGTACGCCGTGCGTCGCATGGTGAGCAGTGCGGCTCCCGCGGATTCGTCGAGCAGGCCGCCCTCTTCCGCGGTGGCGCTGCGGGCGCCCACGGTCTGGTGGGCGCTGTGCAGGGTGATCCCGGCGGACCGCATCATCCGGTAGAGGCCGGTCGCCTCAAGTCTTTCGGTGTGCAGGTCGAACAGCGCGGCGGGCAGGTAGTTGCTGAGGTGGGCCATGGGTTCGCCGTGGGTGGAGCGCAGCCGTTCGAGCGCGATGACGTCCCGGCCCTCGGGGATGCCGAGGGCCGCGGCGACCTCCGCGGAGGCCGATTCGATCTCGTTGCGCAGCACCCGGGTGGCGGGGCTCTGCCCGGCGGCCGCGAGGTCGTCGTACAGGCTGCTCAGTTCCAGCGGACGCCGGACCTGGCTGTGCACCACCTGGGTGCCGATGCCCCGGCGGCGCACCAGCAGGCCCTTCTCCACCAGGGACTGGATCGCCTGGCGGACGGTCGGCCGGGACAGGCCCAGCCGCGCGGCGATGTCCACCTCGTTGCCCAGCAGGTCGCCCGGGGTGAGCGCCCCGTGCTCGATCGCGGACTCCAGTTGCTGGGCGAGCTGGTAGTAGAGCGGGATCGGGCTGCCCCGGTCCAGGGCGACGTCCAGGCGGTCGAAGGCCCCGGCGGTGGCCGGACGTGCGGTTTCGGACTCTGCCACGGCAGCCTCTCCCTTCGGGTGAACGTGCGTACAGGGCTTACGTCAGGAGCGTCAAAAGCGTCGTCGGGAGGGTGTCGTCGGGAGGGTCAGGAATGGCTGGGGAAGCCGAGGTTGATGCCGCCGCTGTCGGCGGGGTCGGGCCAGCGGGTGGTGATGACCTTGCCCTGGGTGTAGAAGGCGACGCCGTCGTTGCCGTAGATGTGGTGGTCCCCGAAGAGGGAGTCCTTCCAGCCGCCGAAGGAGTGGTAGCCGACGGGGACGGGGATCGGCACGTTGACGCCGACCATGCCTGCCTGGACCTCCAGCTGGAAGCGGCGGGCGGCGCCGCCGTCCCGGGTGAAGATCGCGGTGCCGTTGCCCCAGCGGGAGGCGTTGATCAGCGCGATGCCCTCGTCGTACGTCTCGGCGCGGACCACGCACAGCACCGGGCCGAAGATCTCGTCCCGGTAGGCGTCCGCGGTGACCGGGACCTTGTCGAGGAGCGAGACACCGAGGAAGAAGCCGTCAGCGCATTCGGGGTGGTCCGGCACCGTGAAGCCCGTACCGTCCACGACGACCTCGGCGCCCTGGGCGCGGGCGCCCGCCACGTACGAGGCCACCTTGTCTCGGTGCTCGCGGGTGATGAGCGGGCCCATCTCGCTGGCGGGGTCGCTGCCGGGGCCGATCTTCAGCCCCTTGGCCCGCTCGGCGATCTTCCCGACCAGCTCGTCACCGGTGTGACCGACCGCGACGACCACCGAGACCGCCATGCAGCGCTCGCCGGCCGAGCCGTACGCGGCGTTGATGGCCTGGTCGGCGGCGAAGTCCAGGTCGGCGTCCGGGAGGACCAGCATGTGGTTCTTGGCGCCGCCGAGTGCCTGGACGCGCTTGCCGTGCTCGATGCCCTTGAGCTGGATGTACTTAGCGATGGGCGTGGAGCCGACGAAGGAGACGGCCGTGATGTCCGGGTGCTCCAGGAGGCGGTCCACAGCGACCTTGTCGCCCTGCACGACGTTGAGCACGCCGTCCGGCAGCCCGGCCTCGGAGGCCAGCTCGGCCAGCCGGAACGAGGCGGAGGGGTCCTTCTCGCTCGGCTTGAGCACGAAGGTGTTGCCGCACGCGATGGCCAGCGGGAACATCCACATCGGCACCATGGCCGGGAAGTTGAACGGGGTGATGCCCGCGACGACACCGAGGGGCTGGCGGATCGAGGCCACGTCGACCCGGGTGGAGACCTGGGTGGACAGCTCCCCCTTCAGCAACTGCGGGACGGAGCAGGCGAGTTCGACGATCTCCATGCCCCGGGCGACCTCGCCGAGCGCGTCGGAGTGCACCTTGCCGTGCTCGGCGGTGATCAGCTCGGCGATCTCGTCGCGGTGGGCGTCGAGCAGCTCGCGGTACTTGAAGAGGACCGTGGTGCGCTTGGCCAGCGAGGCGGTGCCCCAGCTCTCGAAGGCGGCCTTCGCGGAGGCGACGGCGGCGTCCACCTCGTCCACGGAGGCGAAGGGCACCTGCTTCTCCTGTGCGCCCGTGGCCGGGTCGTACACGGGGCCGAAGCGGTCGGAGGCGCCCGCGACGGGCTTCCCCCCGATCCAGTGGTCGATGTTCTTCATGAGGTGCGGGTCCTTTGCGTGAGCGGGGAGATCAGGGTGGGGAGGGGGAGATCAGAGGTGGCGGCGGCGGTCGGCGACCTGCTGGTCGTACGCCGCACGGGCGCGGGTGGCGGCCTCGCGGGAGGCGACCTCGGCGACCGGTACGTCCCACCAGGCCTCGGCGCCGGGGGCGCTGGGCGTCGGATCGGTCTCCACGTACACGCACGTCGGCCGGTCGGACGCGCGGGCGGTCGCCAGGGCGTCGCGCAGTTCGCGCACGGTCTTGGCGCGCAGGACGTCCATACCGAGGCTGGCGGCGTTGGCCGCCAGGTCGACCGGCAGCGGGTCGCCGGTGAAGGTGCCGTCGGGGGCGCGGTAGCGGTAGGCGGTGCCGAAGCGCTCGCCGCCCACCGACTCGGAGAGGCCGCCGATGGACGCGTATCCGTGGTTCTGGATGAGCACCAGGTTGACGGGCAGCCCCTCCTGGACGGCCGTGACGATCTCGGTCGGCATCATGAGGTACGTGCCGTCGCCGACCAGTGACCAGACGGGGGTACCCGGGGCGGCCTGCTGGACGCCGATGCCCGCCGGGATCTCGTATCCCATGCAGGAGTAGCCGTACTCCAGGTGGTACTGACGCGGGCTGCGCGCACGCCAGAGTTTGTGCAGGTCGCCGGGGAGCGAACCGGCCGCGTTGATCACCACGTCGTCGTCGCCGACCACGGCGTCCAGGGCGCCGAGGACCTGGGTCTGGGTGGGGACCGCGTGCTCGTCGTCCGCCCGGTAGACGGCGTCCACGACCGCTTCCCAACGCTCCTTGCCCGCGCGGTACTCGGCCTCGTACGCCGCGTCCACGCGATGGCCGGACAGCGCCTCGGTGAGGGCTTCCAGACCGGCGCGGGCGTCGGCGACCAGGGTCCGGGCGCTCAGCTTGTGCGCGTCGAAGGCGGCGACGTTGAGGTTCACGAACCGCACGGCCGGGTTCTGGAAGAGCGTGGCGGAGGCGGTCGTGAAGTCGGAGTAGCGGGTGCCGACGCCGATCACCAGGTCCGCGGTGCGTGCCAGGTCGTCGGCGACGGCGGTGCCGGTGTGGCCGACGCCGCCGACGTCCGCGGGGTGGTCGTGGCGCAGCGAGCCCTTGCCGGCCTGGGTGGACGCGACCGGGATGCCGGTGGCCTCCACGAACGCCTTGAGGGCCGGCTCGGCCTCGCTGTGGTGGACGCCGCCGCCCGCGATGATCAGGGGGCGGCGGGAGCCGCGTACGGCTTCCGCCGCGGCGGCGAGTTCGGCCGGTTCGGGCGCCGGGCGGCGGACGCGCCAGATCCGGTCGGCGAAGAACTCCTCGGGCCAGTCGTACGCCTCGGCCTGGACGTCCTGCGGCAGGGCCAGGGTGACGGCGCCGGTGTCGACGGGGTCGGCGAGTACCCGCATCGCGTTGAGGGCGGAGGGGATCAGCGCCTCGGGGCGGTGGACGCGGTCGAAGTAGCGGGAGACCGGGCGCAGCGTGTCGTTGACGGACAGGTCGGCCTCGACCGGGTGCTCCAGCTGCTGGAGCAGCGGGTCGGCGACGCGGGTCGCGAAGTAGTCGCCGGGCAGGAGCAGCACGGGGAGGCGGTTGACCGTGGCCAGGGCCGCGCCGGTGACGAGGTTGGTGGCGCCGGGGCCGATGGAGGTGGTGACGGCCTGGGCGGAGAGCCGGTTGAGCTGGCGGGCGTAACCGACCGCGGCGTGCACCATGGCCTGTTCGTTGCGGCCCTGGTGGAAGGGCATGGTCTCCTCGCCGGCTTCGAGGAGCGCCTGGCCCAGACCGGCCACGTTGCCGTGGCCGAAGATCCCCCAGGTACCGGCGATCAGCCGGTGCCGTTCGCCGTCGCGTTCGGTGTACTGCGCGGCCAGGAAACGCACCAGTGCCTGGGCGACGGTCAGGCGGAGGGTGGAGCGGCTCATCGGTTCCTCACTCGGATGCGGAGGCGGCGGCGGGGCAGAGGCGCGGGCGCGGGCGGATCAGGTCAACCGGGGGTCGACCGGCTGGCCCGGCCAGGTGTCGCGGATCCAGGCGTGGTCGGGGTGGTCGCAGATCAGCCAGGCCCGGTCGGCGCCGGGGCCCGCCATGACGTTGAGGTAGTACATGTCGTGGCCCGGCGCGGCGATGGAGGGGCCGTGCCAGCCGTCCGGGATCAGGACGACGTCTCCGCCGCGCACCTCGGCCAGCACGTCCGTGCCGCTGCCGTGCCCGGACGGCGAGACCCGCTGGTAGCCGAGGCCGGGCGTGCCCTCGTGGTCGGCGATCTCGAAGTAGTAGATCTCCTCCAGCTCGGACTCCTCGCCGGGCCGGTCCTCGTCGTGCTTGTGCGGCGGGTACGAGGACCAGTTGCCGCCCGGCGTGATCACCTCGACCGCGATGAGCTTGTCGCACTCGAAGACTCCGGCCGCGCCGAAGTTGTGGACCCTTCGGGAGCAGTTGCCGCTGCCGCGCAGCTCGACGGGCACGGACTCGGCGGGCCCGTAGCGGGCCGGCAGGCGGCGCTCGCAGCGGGCCCCGGTGAGCGCGAAGCGGCCGCCTTCGGCGGAGGTGAGGGCCGCGGTGGCGTCCTTCGGCACGTAGACGAAGTCGCTCACGCCGCTGAACACGCTCGCGCGGCCGTGCAGTTCGAACTCGTCACGGCCGAAGTCGTCGGTGACGGCGACGGTGCAGCCGCCGCCGAGCGACGTGACGATCCACTCGCTGTCCCCGGCCGTGAACAGGTGTGTGCCGCCGGGGGGCAGTTCGAGGACCCGGAGGCTGGAGTGGGCCCAGCCCGCGCTCTCCGGGGTGACGTCCACCGCGTACGTGCCGCTCGCGGCCTTGCCCGCGGGCAGGTGGTGTGCGCTGGTCATGAAGTGTGGTCCTTCCGGTCTCCGGTCAGATCTCCGGTCAGAGCAGGCCGACCGCGGTGTCCACCGCGGTTTCCACGTCACCCTCGGCGGGGTAGAGCAGGGACCGGCCGACGACCAGGCCCTGGACGGTGGGCAGCCGCAGCGCCTTCCGCCATTTCTCGTACGCGCCCTCCTGGTCCCTGCCGACCTCTCCGCCGAGCAGGACGGCGGGCAGGGAGGAGGTCTCCAGTGCGGCGGCCATGTCGTCCGGGTCGCTGGTGACGGGCAGTTTCAGCCAGCTGTACGCGGAGGTGCCGCCGAGACCGGAGGCGATGGCGATGGAGCGGGTGACGCCCTCCGCCGTGAGGTCGTTGCGGACCGTCCCGTCGACGCGGCGGGAGATGAACGGCTCGACGAACACGGGCAGACGGTGCGCGGCCATGTCGTCGATCGCCCGGGCGGTGGACTCCAGCGTGGTGAGCGAGCCGGGGTCGTCGTAGTCGATGCGCAGCAGCAGCTTGCCCGCGTCGAAGTTCAGCCGGGCGATGTCCTCGGCACGCTGGCCGGTGAAGCGGTCGTCCATCTCGAAGGCGGCGCCGGCCAGACCGCCGCGGTTCATGGAGCCCATGACGACCTTGTTCTCCAGCGCGCCGAGCAGGAGGAGGTCCTCCAGGATGTCGGCGGTGGCGAGCACTCCGTCCACGCCCGGCCGGGACAGCGCGACACACAGCCGCTCCAGCAGGTCGGCGCGGTTGGCCATGGCGAGCCTGTGGTCGCCGACTCCGAGCGCGCCGCGTGCCGGGTGGTCGGCGGCCACGATCATGAGGCGGCCGCTGTCGCCGACGAGGGGGCGCCGGGTACGGCGGGCGGCCGCTTCGGCCACGGCCTCCGGATGCCGGGCGCGCACCCTGACGAGGTCGGGGATGGTGATGCTCAAAGGTTGGCTCCGTTCAGGGGGTGGCGGCGTCAGCCGCGGGAGGTGACGAGATCCTCGACCTCGGCGGCGGTCGGCATCGCGGAGGAGCAGGCGAGGCGGGAGGCCACCAGGGCGCCGGCCGCGTTGGCGTACCGCATCGTCTTCTCCAGCTCCCAGCCGGCCAGCAGGCCGTGGCAGAGCGAGCCGCCGAACGCGTCGCCCGCGCCGAGGCCGTTGACCACCTCGACGGGCACCGGCGGCGCCTCGGCGGTGGTGCCGTCGCGGTGGACGGCGAGGACGCCCTTGGGGCCCTGCTTGACGACGGCCAGCTCCACGCCGGCTTCGAGGAGGGCCTCGGCGCAGGCCCGCGGTTCCCGGACTCCGGTGGCGATCTCGCACTCGTCGAGGTTGCCGACGGCGACGGTGACGTGCCGCAGGGCTTCGGCGTAGTACGGGCGGGCCTCCGAAGGGTCCTTCCAGAACATGGGGCGCCAGTCGAGGTCGAACACGGTGGTCCCGGCCTTGTCGCGGGCCTTGAGGGCGGCGAGTGTGGCCGAGCGGCTGGGCTCCTCGCTCAGTCCGGTTCCGGTGATCCAGAAGATCTTCGCGGCCCGGAGTGCGAAGAAGTCGAGCTCGTCGGTGCGGATCTCCAGGTCCGGCGCCTTGGGCTGCCGGTAGAAGTACAGCGGGAAGTCGTCGGGCGGGAAGATCTCACAGAACGTGACCGGCGTCGGGTAGGCCTCGACCGGGGTGACCCAGCGGTCGTCGACCCCGAACTCCTTGAGAGCCTGGTGCAGATAGGCTCCGAAGGGATCATCGCCGGTTCGGCTGACGATCGCTGTCGCACGTCCCAGGCGCGCCGCGGCGACCGCCACGTTGGCCGCCGAACCGCCGAGGAACTTGCCGAAGGTCTCGACGCGGGCGAGGGGTACGCCGGTCTGCAGAGGATAGAGATCGACGCCGAGGCGGCCCATGGTGATCAGGTCGAAGGACTCGGGCATACGCGTCGCTCCTCGTGGTGGATGCGGACTTCCGGGGGTGCGGGATCCGGACTTGCGGGATGCGGGATGCAGGGGACCGGTGTGTCCTAGGTGTAAGACCGGGGGCGAGCCATGTCAAGACTTTGTACTTACATTCTCACGTCGTCGTGAAATGATGTCTTAACAAAGTATTGACAGCGGGGTCTGTCAGGGACTTACATCCCCTCCAAACAGCACAGCCGAGTTTTCTGCTTCCTCTCCCCTGTCGCACAGTGAGGTGCCGGAAAGATGGACCGCACGTCTCGCCCCCGCTCCCGCAGATTCGCCCTCGTCACCGCGGTCGCCGCGGCGGCCTTGATAGTCACCGGCTGTTCCAGCGGCTCCGGCGGCAAGAAGGCCGAGGAGGACTCGGGCAACGGGTCTGCCGGCAAGGCCGACACCCCCCGTATGAAGGTCGCGATGATCACCCACGCGGCCCCCGGTGACACCTTCTGGGACCTCGTCCGCAAGGGAGCGCAAACCGCTGCCGCCAAGGACAACGTCGAGTTGGTGTACTCCAACAGCCCCGACTCGGCGAAGCAGGCCAACCTGGTCCAGAACGCGATCGACCAGAAGGTCGACGGCATCGCGCTCACCCTCTCCAAGCCGGACGCCATGAAGTCCGTGGTCGCCAAGGCCGAGAAGGCCGGCATACCCGTCGTCGGCCTCAACGGAGGCATCGACGACTGGAAGGAGCAGGGGCTCCTGGAGTACTTCGGCCAGGACGAGTTCGTCGCCGGTGAGGCGTTCGGCGAGAAGCTCAACGAGCTCGGCGCGAAGAACAACATTTGCGTCATCCACGAACAGGGCAGCGTCTCCCTGGAGGCCCGCTGCTCCGGTGTGAAGAAGACGTTCAAGGGCAAGACCACGACCCTCAACGTGAACGGCACGAACATGCCGGCCGTGAAGTCGACGATCAACGCCAAGCTCAAGCAGGACACGTCGATCGACTACGTGGTCACGCTCGGCGCCCCGTTCGCCCTGACCGCCGTGCAGTCCGTGGACGACGCCGGCAGCAAGGCGAAGGTCGCGACGTTCGACCTGAACAAGGAGATGGTCAAGGCCGTCGAGGACGGCGACATCGAGTTCGCCGTCGACCAGCAGCCGTACCTGCAGGGCTACCTGTCGGTGGACTCCCTGTGGCTGTACAAGACCAACGGCAACTTCAGCGGGGGTGGCCAGGAGCCGGTGCTGACCGGTCCGGCGTTCGTCGACAAGGAGAACGTGGCCGACATCTCGAAGTTCGCCGCGAAGGGCACTCGGTGACACCCATGACCCAGGCAACGGCACCGGCGGCGAGTTCCTCGCCGCCGGCTTCGCCGGCCGCTCCCAAGGACGGCCGGACCTCACAGCGGTCCCTGGTCCGCAGGCTGGCGGGCCGCCCCGAGATCGGCGCACTCATCGCGGCGATCGCGGTCTACGTCTTCTTCTTCGCGGTCGCCTCCCCCTTCCGTGAGGCGAGCTCACTGGCCAACGTGCTCTACGAGGCCTCCGTGATGGGCATCATGGCTTTGCCGGTGGCGCTGCTGATGATCGGCGGCGAGTTCGACCTGTCCGCCGGTGTCGCGGTCACCACCTCCGCGCTGACCGCCAGCATCTGGAGCTTCCAGCTGTCCATGAACGTATGGACCGGTGTCGTCGTCGCCCTGGTGGTGGCGCTGGCGGTCGGCGCGTTCAACGGCTACCTGCTGGTCCGCACCGGCCTGCCGTCGTTCCTGATCACGCTGGGCTCGTTCCTGATCCTGCAGGGCGCCAACCTCGCCATCACCAAGCTCTACACGGAGAACGTCGCCACCGACTCGATCAGCGACATGGACGGCTTCGACCAGGCCAGGAGTGTCTTCGCCTCGGAGATCGGCATCGGCGGAGTCGACGTCAAGATCACCGTCTTCTACTGGCTGGTCTTCGCCGCCGCCGCGACCTGGCTGCTGCTGCGCACCAAGTTCGGCAACTGGATCTTCGCCACCGGCGGCAACAAGGAGAGTGCCCGCGCGGTCGGCGTGCCGGTCACCTTCACCAAGATCGCCCTGTTCATGGGCGTCGGCGCGGGTGCCTGGTTCGTCGGCATGCACATCCTGTTCTCGTTCAACACCGTCCAGTCCGGCGAGGGTGTGGGCAACGAGTTCCTCTACATCATCGCCGCGGTCATCGGCGGCTGCCTGCTCACCGGCGGGTACGGCTCCGCGATCGGGCCGGTCATCGGCGCCTTCATCTTCGGCATGGTCTCCCAGGGCATCGTCTACGCCAACTGGAACCCTGACTGGTTCAAGGCCTTCCTCGGCGTCATGCTCCTGCTCGCCGCCCTCGTCAATCTGTGGGTCCGCCGCCAGGCAACCCGGAGGTAACCCATGACCGACAACACCACCTCCGACTCCCCCGCCGAGAGCGGCACCGGAACCGGAACCGGCAGCAGCTCGGTCACCGACGCGCCGGCCAAGGACCAGGCCGAACCCACGGCCCAGGACGGCGGACAGCCCATCGTCCAGCTGCGCGGAGCCGGCAAGGCGTACGGCAACGTCCGCGCCCTGCACGGCGTGAACCTGACCGTCCACCCCGGCCAGGTCACCTGCGTCCTCGGCGACAACGGCGCCGGCAAGTCGACGCTCATCAAAATCATCTCCGGCCTGCACCAGCACACCGAGGGCGAGTTCCTCATCGACGGCGAGGCGGTGCGGCTGAGCACCCCGCGCGAGGCCCTCGACAAGGGCATCGCCACCGTCTACCAGGACCTGGCCACCGTGCCGTTGATGCCGGTGTGGCGCAACTTCTTCCTCGGCTCCGAGATGACCAAGGGCCCCTGGCCCGTCCGCCGCCTGGACATCACGGCGATGAAGCAGACCGCGGACACCGAACTGCGCGCCATGGGCATCATCCTGGACGACCTCGACCAGCCGATCGGCACCCTCTCCGGCGGCCAGCGGCAGTCCGTGGCCATCGCCCGCGCCGTCTACTTCGGCGCCCGCGTCCTGATCCTGGACGAGCCCACCGCCGCCCTGGGCGTCAAACAGTCCGGCGTCGTACTCAAGTACATCGCCGCCGCCCGCGACCGCGGCCTGGGCGTCATCTTCATCACCCACAACCCGCACCACGCCTACATGGTCGGCGACCACTTCAGCGTCCTGCGCCTGGGCACCATGGAACTCTCCGCCGCCCGCAGCGAGGTCACCCTCGAAGAACTCACCAACCACATGGCGGGCGGCGCCGAACTCGCCGCCCTCAAACACGAACTCGCCCAGGTCCGCGGCGTCGACGTCGACGAACTCCCCGAGGTGCAGGACGTGAGGTCTCCCCTCGCCACCTCGGAGGGGAAGTCCTGATGGCTCGCGGGGGAACCCTCGGCGTGGCCGTCATCGGCACCGGCAGGATGGGGGCCGACCATGTGCGCCGGCTCCACGAGGTGACGAACGGGGCCCACGTGGCCGCCGTCGTCGACGTCGACGCGGAACGGGTCAAGCGGATCGCCGACGGCATCGAGGGCTGCTCCGCGTACACCGACCCGGCCGCCGCGATGGCCTCGGACGGCGTCGACGCCGTACTGATCGCCTCCCCGGGCTCCGCCCACGAGGCGGCCCTGCTCACCGCCTTCGAACTCGATCTGCCGGTCCTGTGCGAGAAGCCGCTCACGCCCGGCTCGGCCTCGGCGCTGCGCGTCCTGGAGGCCGAGCGGAGACTCGGGCACCGCCGGGTGCAGGTGGGCTTCATGCGCCGGTACGACGCCGAGTACACGAAGCTCAAGGCACTGCTGGAAACGGGCCGACTGGGCCGGCCGCTGATGCTGCACAACCGGCACCGCAATGTGGCGACCCCGCCCGGCTTCACCAGCGAGATGCTCATCAACGACTCCGTCGTGCACGAGATGGACATCACCCGCTGGCTGCTCGGCCAGGAGATCACCGCGGTCACCGTGCTGAAGCCGACGCCGTCGGGCAACGCCCCAAAGGGCCTGCAGGATCCGCAGTTCGTGCTGTTCGAGACCGCGGGCGGCGCGATCGTGGACGTCGAGATCAACGTCAACTGCGGTTTCGGATACCAGGTGCAGGCCGAGGTGGTCTGCGAACGCGGCACGGCCCGCATCGGTGACGGGCACGCCCTGGTCACGAACACGGCGGGCCGTTGGGGAGGCACCATCGCCCAGGACTTCACGGAGCGGTTCGAGGACGCGTACGACCGCCAGATGCAGGCCTGGGTGGACGCCACCCGGCGCGGCGAGGTCACGGGGCCCAGCGCCTGGGACGGTTACGCCACGGCCGCGGTCTGCGAGGCGGGCGTCCGCGCCCAGAACGAGGGCGGCCGCGTCGAGGTCGAACTCGTCGAACGCCCGGCCTTCTACGCCTGAGCCGAGGGCCACTTCAGGGGCGCGGGGAACTGCGCGACCAGCCCACGACCGCCCGAGGGCGACGGACCGGCCGGGGCACGAACGACGCGCCGTCGGGCGGTTACGCGCGCGGAACCGCCGTGCGCGGCCGGGGCGAGAAGCCGGCCCCGCGGTAGCAGCCGTCGATCAGCCGCATGGTCGCCACCGCGTCCTCCGCGTCGAGCGGCAGCGCCGCCCCGCCCCGCACATGGGCGGCGAACGCCTCCAGTTGGTACGTGTACGAGGACCGCTTGCCGAGCTGCTCGGTCCGCTCCCCCGCCGGTGTGCGTACGACGACACGGTCGTCCCGGTGCGGCAGGACGAAGTTCATCGCGGTCGCCTCGCCGCGGGAGCCGACGATCCGGCAGCTCATCCGAAGCTCGCTGTGGTCCATGTGGCAGCGGGCGGAACCGGTGGCGCCGCCGGGGAAGGCCAGGTCCGCGTCCAGCCACTCGTCGACGTCGGGAGCGCCCGCACGGCCGCCGCCCCTGGCGCCCACCAGCGTGGGCGCCCCACCCGCCCACGGAGCGAGCATGCGCAGGGCATGCAAGCCGTAGCAGCCGAGGTCCATGAGTGCGCCGCCGGCCAGCGGCAACGACCAGCGGGGGTCCTCGGCGGGCGGAGCGGGAACGGCGACGAGCGTCTCGACGTGCCGCAGCTCGCCGAGTTCGCCGGATTCCAGCAGCTCGTGCAGGCGCCGGGTGACGGGGTGGAAGAGGTAGTGGAAGGCCTCCATGAAGACGGTGCCTGCTTTGTCGGCGGCGTCCCGGACCTCGACGGCCTCCGCCGCGTTGCTCGCCGAGGGCTTCTCCGTCAGCACGTGCTTGCCCGCGGCGAGCGCCGCGAGGTTCCACGGCCCGTGCAGGCCGTTGGCGAGCGGGTTGTAGACGACCTCGACCTCGGGGTCGGTGACGACGTCGGCGTACGAGTCCAGGACCCGTTCGACGTCGTGCCCGGCGGCGAAGGCCTCGGCCCGGGACCGGTCACGGGCGGCCACCGCCACCAGGCGGTGGCCGGTCGCGCGGGCCGGGCCGACCAGGGACAGATCAGCGATGCGGGCGGCGCCCAGCACGCCGATGCGCAGTGGTTCGACGGGGATCGTCATGCTCCGCGTACCTCCTCGATCGTCACGGTGCGGTGCTCACGCAGAAGAGCGTGCAGGCGTCGCCGATCCGGCCCGCCTCCAGCCTCGCCTCAGTAGCGCCTTCAGCACGTCGGTAACGGTGCACGGCGAGGTCCGCCGGCGACGACGACATCGCTGAACGCGCCCAGTCCGGCACGGTACGCCCCGGCGAACCCAGGACGCCACGACGCCTTGCCCTCAACTCCGGCGCCTCAACTCCGCCCCCTCGGCTCTGCCCCTAGGCTGCCTGGCCTCAGCTGTTGGGGCGCAGTGTCCAGACGACGGTCATCTCTCCCGTCACGGCGCCGTCCTCGCGCTGGATGGCGACGGCCACCGGGAACTCCGGGCGCTTCCCCGCGTCGAGTTCGGCGATGACGTCGCCGATGGGACGCCCCAGCGTGGCGGTGGCCGTGACAGCCCCCATGGCCAGTTTCCTGAAGCTGATCTCGGCGCTGACGGCCAGCGGTACGGCCCGCGCGAGCTGGTCCCCGAACGCGGCCAGCACCACGGCCCCGCTCGCCGACTCCCCCAACGTGAACATCACCCCGGCATGGGGTCCGCCGACGTGATTGTGGTACTCGCTCTGATCGGGCAGCGCGAGCACGGCTTTCTCCGGAGTTGTCTCGACATACTCCAGCTTCAGGGTCCGAACCATCGGGACCGTGGCGGCGAGCATCTCGCCGATCGACATCTGATCTGCACTCATGGCCGCATGTTACCCGCGAGTAGCGAACCCTGAACAGAGGAGCGGCGCCTCCACCCGGCCCTGCCGCGGAATCCTCGGTACCGGTACGTCTGCATTAGGACGCATCTGGCTCCCGATCCGGTACGTTCCTGACGAGGGCCGGTGACCCCACCGTGTCCGGAGCGACGCTAGGGTTCTGGCCATGTGGCCAGGAAACCAGCCGCCCGGGGGCGAGCAGAACCCGCAGGACCAGAACCAGAACCCGTACCAGCAGCCGGGGTACCAGCAGCCGAATCCGTATCAGCAGCCCGGATATCAGCAGCCTGGATACCAGACCGGACCTCAGCCGCAGAGCCCGTACACGCAGCCGGGGCAGCCCGGCTGGGGTGCGCCCGGTGCACCGCAGCCTCCGGCGGGCGGTGGCGGTGGCAGGACGAAGCTCGTCGCGATCGTGGCCGCTGCGGCTGTGGTCGTCGCGGCCGGTGTCACGGGTGTGCTGGTCCTGGGCGGCGACAAGGACGACGAGGCCGACAGCGACAAGGGCGGCAAGTCGAAGCGGTCGCCGTCGTCGAGCGCGTCCAAGGACCCGAGTGCGTCCGCGTCCACCGGTGAGGACAACCCTCGCGGTACGGACGGCGAGAAGGCGACGATCGCGGGCTGGAAGGTCGTCATCAATCCCCGCTTCGGCACCATGTTCGACGTGCCGGCCGATTGGGAGATCGAGAGCACCGACACGAGCGTCGGCTTCGAGTGGGAGGAGAAGGGCAAGACCGACCGCACCACGGTCACCGCCCCCGCCTACCTCAAGTCCAAGTGGTGCAGCAGCGACAGCGACAAGGACGGCCGCAAGGAGGACACGGCGCTGGCCACCACCGGAACGCGCGGCGAGAACGGCGCCAAGGACGCGGCCGAGGCGGCCGAGACCCGGGTGCCGTGGTGGATCTTCGGCGGCTACACGCAGCCCGACAAGAAGAGCGTGAAGTGGGACAAGGCGAAGGCCTACACGACGAAGTCGGGCCTTGTGGGCAGCGTCGCCAAGGCGTACTCCAGCAACACGCCGCAGAAGGGGAAGTGCGACAGCGAGGGCAAGGCCACCACCTTCGCGTTCAAGAACAGCGTGGGCGACTACGTCACCTGGAACCTGTTCGGCGCCAAGGGTGTCGACGGTGAGATCCCCGAGGCGACGGTCCAGAAGATCCTGAGCACCGTGCGCCTCACGAAGGACGCGCCGACGGACGGCTAGGTCGATGAAGATCTTGGTGAGGGGCTGTCCGGCCGTCAGGCCGGACAGCCCCTCCGGTCATGTACCGGCTTCGGTAGGACTCTGCGGGGCGCGGGGAAACGGTCGGGTGTCGACCTGCGGGTCGGTCGCGGCTGATCGCGCGGCTGCCTGCGCCCCTTGTGGGGCGCGCTGTCCTGAGCCCCGGCCATCAGGTGAACGTGAGTACCGGCTTGATCGCCTTGCCCGCGGCCATGTCCTGGACGGCCTGGCCGATGTCCTCGAACGCGTAGGTGCTGATCAGCCTCTCCAGCGGCAGGCGGCCCTCCCGGACCAGCTTGACCAGGGCCGGGATCGCGGTCTGGGTCTCCTGGTCGCCCAGTGTCAGACCCACCAGCCGCTTGCCGCCGAGCATTCCGTTGACGTCCAGGGCGACCTCCGAACCGAACGGCGGGGCTCCGACGATCACGGCCGTACCGCGCGCTGCGAGCGCGTCCACGCCCTTGCGGAGGACGATGACGCTGCCCGTGGTCTCGACGACCCCGTCCGCCCCCGCCCCTCCCGTGATCAGCTGGACCGCCTCGACGATGTCCGCCTCATTGGCGTTCACGGTGTGCCTGGCACCCAACTCCCGCGCCAGATCCAGCCGTTCAGCCACCTTGTCGACGGCGATCACCGTGGTCGCGGGCGTCAGCGCCGCGGCCATCACCGCCGACAGACCGACCGCGCCGGCGCCGAGGATCACGATCGTGTCCCCTGTACGGGGTTCCAGGACGTTCCACACGGCGCCCACGCCGGTCTGCACACCGCAGCCCAGCGGTGCGAGGGACTCCAGCGGCAGGTCCTTGTCGACCTTGACGAGGCTGCGCCCGTCCACCAACGCCCTCTCGGCGAAGGAGGACTGGCCGAAGAAGTGACCGCCGAGCGGGGCCCCGTCGCGGCTGATGGTCACGGAGCCGTCCGCACGGCGACCGCCGAGGAGGTTCAGCGGCAGCCAGGCGGCGCAGTACGCCGGGTGGCCGTCGCGGCAGTTCCGGCAGGAGCCGCAGGACGTGAAGGACAGCACGACGTGGTCGCCGGATTCGACCCCGGTGACGTCCGGTCCGACGGCCTCGACGATCCCGGCTCCCTCGTGCCCGAGGACTCCGGGCAGCGGGAACGGCAGGCCGCCGCTCGCGACGCCGAGGTCCGTGTGACACAGACCGGCGGCCACGATGCGGACCAGGACCTCATGGGCGCGCGGTTCGTCGAGTTCGACGTCGGCGAGGGTGAAGGGTGCTCCCCCGGACTCGACCACGGCCGCGCGAGTGGTGGTGGACATGCTGCGAACTCCCTGAATCGATGATGGACCTGCGGGGGGGCGCTCAGCCGAGCGAGACGACGACGGACTTGACCTTCGTGTAGGAGGCGAGCCCCTCGGGCCCGTACTCGCGGCCGAAGCCGGAGGCCTTGACCCCGCCGAAGGGCACCGCGGGGTCGAGCATCGCCCAGTCGTTGATCCACACGATGCCCGCCTGGAGACGGTCGGCGACGCGGTGCGCACGGGCGAGGTCGGTGGTCTGCAGGCCCGAGGCCAGGCCGTACGGCGTGGAGTTGGCCAGCTCGACGGCCTCGTCCTCGGAGTCGAAGGGCTGCACCGTGAGGACCGGGCCGAAGATCTCCTCCTGGATGACCCGGGAGTCGTTCGCCAGGCCGGCGATGACCGTGGGCTGGTAGTAGAAGCCGCCGTTCAGGTCGAGACGCCCACCGCCGCACACGATGCGGGCGCCCTCCTTGCGGGCCAGTTCGACGTACTCCTCGACCTTCTTCAGGTGCCGCTCCCCCGCCATCGGCCCGACGACGGTCTCGGGCTCGCGGGGGTCGCCGACCGGGACACCGGGGACGGCGTCGGCGAGGATGGCGACCACGGTGTCGTACAGCGGGCGCGCGACGAGCAGGCGCGGGCCGCCCATGCAGAACTGGCCGGTGTTGAACACGAAACCCTTGATGACGGCGCCGATGGCCTTCTCGACGTCGGCGTCCTCGAAGACGATGTGCGCCGCGTTGCCGCCGAGCTCCATGGTGACCGACTTCAGGCCCTCGCCGGCGACGCTCGCCGCATGCCGGCCGACCGCCGTCGACCCGGTGAAGGCGATCTTGTCGATGCCGGGACTGCGCAGCAGCGCCTCGCCCGCGACCGGCCCCGTACCGGTGACGACGTTGTGGACGCCGTCCGGCACGCCCGCCTTCTTCAGCAGGCCGGCCATGTAGAGGGCGCTGAGCGGGGTCTCCTCGGCGGGCTTGTGCACGACCGTGTTGCCGGCCGCGAGAGCCGGGGCGATCTTCGAGCCGGAGAGGATCAGCGGGAAGTTGAAGGGGGTGATCGCGGCGACCACGCCGATCGGGCCGCGCCGGGTGTAGGCGAGGCCGTTGAGCGGCGTGTCACGGGTCGCGCCGTCCAGGGTCCAGGCGAGGGACGCGTAGTACTCGTAGTCGTTGGCCGCGTTCGTCACGTCGACGGCGTGGCACAGCGTGATCGGCTTGCCGACGTCACGGCTCTCCAGAGCCGCTATCTCGTCGGCGTTCTCCCGGATCAGCTCGGCGACGCGGTGCAGCACCCGGCCGCGCTCGCGGCCGCTCAGGCCGGCCCAGGGGCCGTTGTCGAAGGCGTCGCGCGCGGCCCGTACGGCGACGTCGACGTCGGCCGCGCCCGCCTCGGCGACCGTCGTGACCACCTGGCCCGTGGACGGGTCGATCACGTCGGTACGCGCCCCGTCAGCCGCCTCGTGCCACTGTCCGCCCATGAACAACTGCCCGGGCCCACTCTCGAAGGTGGTCGTCATTGCCCACTCCTCAGCCTTGATCGCCAAGTTTTCAACCAACAGGATTCCTGTTGGTTGGCAGTCTCATTACAGACAGGTTTCCTGTCAATGCCTTAGGCTGAACCCATGGTCGTCACCAAGGCACCCCCGTCGCTCCTCTACATGGTCAAGCAGGTCGAACTCGTCGTCCGCTCCCATCTCGACGAGCTGCTGAAGCCGACGGGGATCACAGCCCTGCAGTACACCTCACTCACCGTCCTGGAGCGGCACGACGGCCTGTCCGCGGCTCAGCTCGCACGCGACTCGTTCGTGACAGCGCAGTCCGTGGCCGACGTGGTCCGGGCCCTGGAGACCCGCGGGCTCGTGCGGCGCGAGCGCAACCCACGCAGCCGCCGCGAGCTGCTGATCCTTCTCACCGAGTCCGGCCGCGATCTGCTCACGCTGCATGCCGAGCCCGTACGGGAACTCGAGGAACGCATGGTCCGCGATCTCACCGCGCACCAGACGGACCAGTTCCGGCAGGCACTCTCGAAGGCGTGGCAGGCGCTGTCCTAGAGAGCCGTCGGCGGCGAGAGGTGAACCGGCGCGAAGAGGCCGACAACCCGTTTGGCAAGTCGGCCCGGCGGCGGGGATAGTCGGCAGGTGGACCCCGCCACCGACCCTCCCGCCCGCCTGCGCCGCCCCTCCTGGGCGGGCCGCAACTACACCCTGTTGACCGCCGCCGCGGTCGTGACGAACCTGGGCAGCCAGGGTGCGTTGATCGCGGCGGCGTTCGCCGTCCTGGACGAGGGCGGCGACGGTGGCGACGTGGGCCTGGTGGCCGCGGCCCGCACCCTGCCCCTCGTGCTCTTCCTGCTGATCGGCGGCGCGGTCGCGGACCGCCTGCCCCGGCACCGTGTGATGGTCGCGGCCAACACCCTCAACTGCCTCTCCCAGGCGGCCTTCGCGGCACTCGTGATCGGCGGCGAGCCCCAGCTCTGGCAGATGATGCTCCTCACCGCGCTCGGCGGCACCGGCCAGGCGTTCTTCGCCCCAGCCGCCGAGGGCATGCTGCTCTCCTCCGTCAGCGGCAAGCAGGCCAACCGTGCCTTCGCCGTGTTCCGCCTCGCGATGCACGGCGCGGGCCTCGGCGGCGCCGCGCTCGGCGGTGTCATGGTCGCGCTGGTCGGACCGGGCTGGGTGCTCGCGGTGGACGCGGCGGCCTTCGCGGTCGCGGGCGCCCTGCGTGCCTTCCTCGACGTCGGCCACATACCGCCCCGGGTGCCGGGCACCGGCCTGCTCACCGACCTCCGCGACGGCTGGCAGGAGGTCGTCGGACGGCCCTGGCTGTGGGCGATCGTCGCCCAGTTCTCGGTCGTGGTGGCGGTCGTCGGCGCCGCCGAAGCGGTGTACGGCCCTCTTGTCGCCCGGGACAGTCTCGGCGGCGCCGGTCCGTGGGGCCTGGCACTCGCCGCGTTCGGCGCGGGCACCGTCGGGGGCGCGCTGCTGATGATGCGCTGGAAACCCCGGAGGCTGCTCCTCGCCGGAACGCTCTGTGTGTTCCCGCTGGCCCTGCCGTCCGCCGCGCTCGCCGTACCGTTTCCGGTCGGCGCCCTGTGCGCGGTGATGTTCGTGACCGGCGTCGCCATCGAGGTGTTCGGCGTCTCCTGGATGACCGCGCTGCACCAGGAGATCCCCGAGGACAAGCTCTCCCGCGTCTCGGCGTACGACTGGTTCGGCTCGATCGCCATGGTCCCGCTCGCCACCGCCCTCGCGGGTCCGGCGGAGTCGGTCTTCGGACGTTCGGCGTCCCTGTGGGGCTGCGCGGTCCTGGTCGTCGTGGTGACGGCGGCGGTGCTGTTCGTGCCCGACGTACGGAATCTGACGCGGCGCACGCGGGAAGTGACGCAGGGATCACCGAAGAAGAGCGAGCCGGCGCCCGCCGAGAACTGACCGGCCCGTATCCGCCGGCCCGTGCCCCTCTCCCTCTCCCTCTCCCTCTCCCTCTCCCTCAGCCGATGCTGAAGGCCCCGTCCGGCGGCTCCGGCGACGGCACCGCGTCCTCGTCTCGTACGGGCTTCGCGTCCCCCATGAAGACCCGCAGCGTGTCCCCGTGCTCGACCCGCGCCGGAAAGGCGTCGGAGGCTGTGCGGCGCATGAGGGTGGCGATGTCGAGCGGCCGGTGCGAGGCGACGAGCACCGCGTTCCCGAAGCGGCGGCCGCGCAGCACACCCGGCTCGGCGATCAGCGCGAGTTCCCCGAACGCGAGGGAGAACGTGGCGAGCTGGGAGCGCAGGAAGGCGAAGGGTGAGGCGTCGGCGAGGTTGGCCAGGTACACGCCGTCGTCCCGCAGGACGCGCGCGGTCTCGCGCGCGTACGCCGCCGAGGTCAGATGCGCGGGTACCCGTGAGCCGCCGAAGACGTCGGCGATCAGGACGTCGGCGGAGGCGGCGGGGGCTGTTTCGAGCCAGGCGCGGGCGTCCGCGCCGTGCACCGCGATGCCGACGCCCTCGGGAACGGGCAGATACTCGACGACGAGGTCCAGGAGCCCGCTGTCGGCCTCGACGACGTCCTGCCGGGACCCGGGCCTGGTCGCGGCGAGGTACCGGGGCAGCGTGAGGGCACCACCACCGAGGTGCAGCGCATCCAGCGGGCGCCCCGGCGCCGCGACCGAGTCGAGGACGTGCCCGAGCCGTCGCGCGTACTCGAACTCCAGGTGCGTCGGCTCGTCCAGGTCGACGTACGACTGCGGCGCCCCGTCGACCGTCAGCAGCCAGGCCCGCTTCCGGTCGACGTCCGGCATCAGCTTGGCGGTCCCGTGATCCACGGTCCTGGTCACGGGTATCGGCTCATCCACGGCTCCATTGTGCCCGCACGGGTGTGCCCGAGCCCGACCCTTGCCCGCTCCCGATCCCGCTCCTGCTCGCTCCCGGCGCCTTGCGTCCCTACGGCCCGGCGCCAGCCGGATCGGGTGCCCGCCCTCGTACGAACTCGCACGAACTCGCATGAAACGGAAGGCGGGCACCCGCCCGGCCATGCCGGTTCAGCCGACGCCGGTTCAGCCGACGCCGGTCACCGTGCCGGCGCCGACCGTGCGGCCGCCCTCACGGATCGCGAAACCGAGTCCCGGCTCCAGCGGTACGTCGCGCCCGAGTTCGACCGTCATGGTGACGGTGTCACCGGGCCGCGCGACCGCGCTCTCGCCGAGATCGACGTCGCCGACCACGTCCGCGGTGCGGATGTAGAACTGCGGCCGGTAGCCGGTGGACACCGGTGTCGTCCGCCCGCCCTCGCGCGCCGACAGGACGTAGACCTGTGCGGAGAAACGACGGCTGGGGACGACGCTGCCGGGCGCCGCGACGATATGACCGCGGCGCACGGCGTCGCGCGGGACGCCGCGCAGCAGCAACGCCACGCTGTCGCCGGCCTGCGCCTCGTCCATGGGCTTGCCGAACGTCTCAAGACCGGTGACCACCGTGTCCACGGCGGCGCCGAGCACTTCGACGCGGTCGCCCACCCTGATCGTGCCGCGCTCGACGGCGCCCGTGACGACCGTGCCGCGACCGGTGATGGTGAGCACGTTCTCCACCGGCAGCAGGAACGGCGCGTCCACGTACCGCTCGGGCATGGGCACATACGTGTCCACGGCGTCGAGCAGCGCGCCGATCGCCTCGGTCCACCGGGGGTCGCCCTCCAGCGCCCTGAGCCCGGAGACCCGTACGACCGGTACGGAGTCGCCCCCGTAGCCGTGCGCGGTCAGCAGCTCGCGGACCTCCAGTTCCACGAGGTCCGTCAACACGGTGTCCTCGCCGTCGTCGACGGCGTCGGCCTTGTTCAGAGCGACGACGATGTGGTCGACGCCCACCTGCCGGGCGAGCAGCACGTGTTCGGCGGTCTGGGGCATGATCCCGTCGAGCGCGGAGACCACGAGGATGGCCCCGTCGAGCTGGGCCGCGCCCGTGACCATGTTCTTGACGTAGTCGGCGTGGCCCGGCATGTCCACGTGCGCGTAGTGCCGGGTGTCGGTCTCGTACTCGACGTGCGCGATGTTGATGGTGATGCCGCGCGCGGCCTCCTCCGGCGCCCGGTCGATCCGGTCGAACGGTACGAAGGTGCCGGAGCCGCGCTCGGCGAGGACCTTGGTGATGGCGGCGGTCAGGGTGGTCTTGCCGTGGTCGATATGACCCATGGTGCCGATGTTCAGATGCGGTTTGGTGCGCACGTAAGCCGTCTTGGGCATGGCTGTACCTCGAAGCCTCTTCGGTGTCAGCAGAGCTGAGTGATGGTCCCGGCGTCAGAACGGCCGGGACAGGGACCCCAAGGACTTGCCGACCCTCCCCCTGCGGGGTCCGGCGGACGATCCGGGAAGGGTCAGCTTCGGGCGCCTTCTGCGGCGGCCACTGTGAAGAGAACGGCAGCCTTCGGGGCATCCGCGACTGCGGACGCTGCGAAAGGGAAGGCGTACCGGAACATGAGGCGATCATCGCTGACGGGTCCGGCCGCGTCGAATGGTTTTCCACAGGCGTCGGCCGCGCGGATCCAGACGTTTCCGCTGGTGCGCCGGGTGCACCGGGGGCGCCCGGTGTATTTGGTGCGTCCGTGGCGCCGGAGGCCTCAGGAACGCCAGAACGCCGGATCATCGGCCCCTGACGTCAGGACGTCAGGGGCCGATGTTCCTGAGCGCCTCACGCGCTGAGAGCGGCGAGAGCCGGTTCCGCTCGCGGGCGACGAATCCCCGTACGGCCGCCGGATCCGTCTTGGCGTACTCGCGCAGACACCAGCCGATCGCTTTGCGGACGAAGAAGTCGGGGTGCCCCGATTGGCGAACGGTGACGCGCCACGGGCAGGAAACCCGAGGAGAGACGCCTCACATGCCGGCGCAGATAGTCGACGGCGAAGTAGTGGTACTCGCGCTCCGGCAACCGCCGGCAGCGCAGCGCCACGGCCGTGCAGTCGGCTTCGTCCGGCTGGGGCGTTCCCTGGAGGACCGTACGGGAGAGCGCGCGGCGATCAGGCGAGGTCAGGCCCAGGAAAGGGGCGATGTCCTTCATGTACGCGCGGACCGACGCAGCCCGTTCCGGATCGGCCGCGGCGGTGTAGGTGACGGTCAGCCGCTCCAGCACGGTGTCCGCGACAACGCTGTGCGGCAGCTCCGAACGGCCATCTGACGTTCCGGAAGCTGTGACGCCCATGAGACGAACCATACGGCGATCACACACATGGGTCAGTTAGTGTCGCCGGATGCTCGATGCCACCACCCGCTCTGGGGGCACCGCCACGGTCACTGCCCCGCTCCCCGCAACAGAACTCGTCCCCGTGGAGTTCACCGCCGCGCCGACAGGCCTGGCCGCTCGCTGCACAAGAGCACTGCTCTCTCCATGGTCCCGGCTCTCCCTGCTGGTGGCGCTGCTGCTGTCGGCCGCCGCGACGGTGCTGCTGTTCGAGCCGCAGAAGCTGCTGGCCGACGGCTGGCCGCCCCAGCTGAACGGCGCCGCGGCGTCCGTGGTCTTCGCGGTGGCGTACGGGTTGTGCACGGTCGCGTTCGTGCCCCGGCCGATCCTCAACCTCGCGGCGGGCGCCCTCTTCGGCTCGCAGCTGGGGCTCGGGACCGCGCTCGCCGGTACGGTCCTCGGGGCCGGGATCGCCTTCGGGCTCGGTCGGATGCTCGGGCAGGACGCGCTGCGGCCTCTGCTGCGCGGCCGCTGGCTGAAGGCCGCCGACGGGCAGCTCAGCCGGCACGGCTTCCGTTCGATGATGGCTGCGCGCCTCTTCCCCGGGGTGCCGTTCTGGGCCGCGAACTACTGCGCGTCCGTGTCCCGGATGGGATGGTTCCCCTTCCTCGTCGCCACGGGCCTGGGCTCGATCCCCAACACCGCCGCGTACGCGGTCGCCGGCGCCCGCGCCTCGGCCCCGACCTCCCCGGCCTTCCTGATCGCCATGGCCTTCATCGCGCTCCCCGCGCTGGTGACCGCGATAGTCGCCTGGCGCAAACGCCACCACTTCCGCTCCCGCTGAGCCGCGCTTCGAGTACCGGCCCACGCGGGCCGGCCCGGAGCCGGCTCCGGGCCGGCTCCGGAGCTGCTCACGCTCATGGCGTGGGGCGACGACCGCCATCTCAACGACGGCGATCGCCCCATGGTGCTCGAACACGTCGGCGGCAGCGGACCCGCGGCCTACTCTCCCCGGTACACGTCGAGCCGCCCGCACATCCCGAACTTCCCGTGCGCCGACGGCTGTTCGGATCGCACGGCTGCGTCGGCGAGGTGGGACACGTCCCCCCGCTCCAGCCGTTCGAGCTGTTCGCCCGTCGCCGCGGCCGCCGCCTCGGCGCCTCGCCGCCACCGCTCCCGCCACTCGGCGAGCCGGGGCCGGACGAGGGCCGCGGCTGCCCGGTGGAACGCGGCGAGGGGCTCGGGCCCGTCCGCCTCGCGCAGCGCCCGGTAGCCCTTCAGGGCGAGGTCACGCCGGGCGCGGGCGATCCGTTCCTTCTCCTCCTCGGGCGCGTCCGCCGGAATGACGGTCGCGGCAGCGTACGTCCGCGGGTCGGTCAGGTACTCGGGCGGCAGCGTGAGCACCGCGTCCCCCGCCTCCGGGAGCCCGCTGTTCTGCATGAGGACGGTGATGCGCAGGTCGTCCTCGTTGACGAGCCGGTGGATGGTGCCGGGCGTGAACCAGGCCACCGTGCCCGGTGGGAGCGGCGTGACCTCGTACCCGGAGGTCGTCAGGGTCTGCACCGCGCCCCGCCCGCCGGTGACGACGTACGCCTCCGAACAGGTCAGATGCAGATGGGGGGTTCCGCCGCACACCCCGTCGTCGGCGGGCCAGTCGTAGACCGAGAGATGCGAGACGGCGACTCCGCCCGGGAGACCGCCGAAGCCTCCCGACCGCTCAGTGAAGCCTCCCGACCGCTCAGTGAAGCCTTCGGCGGGGCTCACCACGGGTGCTCCGCCAGGTACTTGGCGATCTCCTCGCGCTCCCACGCGCCGTCGGCGACGACGACGCGGTAGCGGCGGGTGAGTGTGTCGCCGGGCGCGAGCTCCAGTTCGTCGAAGAAGGCGAAGGAGGGCGCGACGGCCGCGAAGGGCTCGTTGCGGACGAACCAGTGGGCGGGGTGGGCCCCGCTTTCGCCCGTGTGATCGTTCTCGGGGGCGTGCGCGAAGACGAGCGTCGCGTATCCGTCGGAGACGTCGTGCTCCGCGGAGTACGCGAGCCACGGCGCCTGCTGCCCCATCAGGTCCGGCCCCTCGGTGTCCGGGCCGATGATCCGCCCGTCCCGGAAGCCGCGGGGGCCGCGCCAGAACAGGCCGGTGTAGCCGGCCATCTCCCGCCCGGCCGTCGTCGGACTGCCGAACCGCAGGGGTTCGTCCCGGCGGTTGGTGACGGAGGTCGTCCAGGTCAGTGCCCACGAACCGGACGCCGGGTCCACGTCGTGCACCTCGACGCGGCGCTCCTCCTCCGCCCAGAGCGAGCCGTCGTACGGATGCCAGGTGAGCCGCTCGGCGATGACCGCCCCGCCCGGACCGGTGCCGCCCGAAGCCGCACTGTCCGCGCCCGCACCGGCCGAACCCGCGCTGTCCGCCTCGACCCGGTCGAATCCGACGTGCCGCATCGACCCCACCCGCTCAGGGAGTTCGAGATACCCCTCCCCGTGAACGTATGTGTTGCCGCCCCACAGGTTCGCCCCCGACAGATGCGAGGCGGTCATCTGCAGGCCCTTGTGCCAGCGGTGGTCGTTGGGCCGGTAGTCCGTGACAACGTTGCCCGCAAGCGTCCTGAGCGGGTGCAGATACGGTTTCGGCGCCTCCCAGGCCGCCTCAGGACCGTAGACGTAGCTGAACAGCTCCACTCCCGTGGAGGGTTCGGTGACCGTGATGCGGTCGCCGTGGGCGTGGACGATACGCAGGCCGCCTCGTGCGGTCATACCGATGCCTCCTCGTGCGTCGCGGGTGCCCAGCCGGGCGCTCCACCGTGCAGGGCCGTGTAGTAGGGGTCGCCGGGGCCGATCTCACCGGCGCGGACGGTCGTGTCCGTGAACGCCGACTTGTAGAGCGCGGTGATCAGTTCGAGACTGGTGCGCCCGTCGGCGCCGCTGCTGCGCGGCCGTTCGCCCGCGCGCATGCTCGCGACGAGGTCGCGCAACTGTGCCAGATGCGAACTGGGCACGTCGGCGCCGAAGTCCTGCCAGGCCGCCACGTCCTCGGCCGACGCGTCCGGTGCCGGGGTGATACGCCAGTTGTCGTTGCTGTGGCCGTAGAGGTGAGTGAGTTCGACCGTGGCGCGCTCGCAATCGATCCGTATGCGGCTGACCTCGTCGGGACTGAGAACGCTGTTCACCACGGTCGCGAGGGCGCCGCTCTCGAAGCGCACGAGGGCGGTGGAGACGTCCTCCGTCTGCACGTCGTGCACCAGGCGTCCGGCCATGGCGCGCACCTCGCTCCACGGTCCGAGCAGATCGAGCAGGAGGTCCATCTGGTGGATGCCGTGGCCCATGGCGGGGCCACCGCCCTCGGTCTCCCACTTACCGCGCCAGGGCACGGCGTAGTAGGCGGCGTTGCGGTACCAGGTGGTCTGACAGTGGGCCACGAGAGGCCGCCCCACGGCCCGCTCGGCGATCAGGCGGCGTACGTGCCGCGCTCCTGATCCGAAGCGGTGCTGGAAGACGATGGAGGCGTAGGGGCCGCCGTCGGCGCCCTCCTGCGCCTCCACGGCGTCGAAGTCGGAGAGAGTCGGCACGGGCGGCTTCTCGCACCACACCCAGGCACCGGCACGCAGCGCGGCGACCGTCTGCTCGCGGTGCAGCGTCGGCGGGGTGCAGACGGAGACGAGGTCCGGGCGCTGCTCTGCCAGCATCCGGTCGAGATCGGTGTACCCGTGCGGGACACCGCCGTCCGCGCAGAAGCGCTTCACCGCGGCGGCGTCGATGTCGACCGCGGCGACGATCTCCACCTCGCCCTCGGCGGCAAGAGCTGCGAGGGCCGGCAGATGGCTGCCGGAGGCGATGGCTCCGGTGCCGATGACGGCGGCCCTGATGCGGCGGCCGTCGAGGGAAGCCGAGGACCGCCTCTCGCGCTCGGTCGTCTTGCTGGTGGTGGTGGCGTCGCGGGCAGTACGCATGGACGGGATCAGCACTCCATCGGACGTGACAGCGGATCTGGCAGACGCCTGCCCGTCCCGGTGACCATGAGATGACCCCGGAGACAGCAAGCGCTTTCACTCCTCGCGGAAACGTAAGCGGCGGCATCGTCGCGGGTCAACACCCCCGCCGCCTCGCATGACTCCACTGAGGAGGCCCTGTCGTCACACGCTCACCCGGAGGCGCTACGCTGCCCCGGGCGCGCCTGGTCACCGCTGACGACAACACGGCACGTTCGCACGCCTATTCGCTCCGCTCCCGTCATCAGCGCTTGGATCACGAAACTTCATGTCTTGGTTTGAATCCCTCATCCTCGGACTCGTCCAGGGGCTGACCGAGTTCCTTCCCGTCTCCTCCAGCGCGCACCTGCGGCTCACCGCGGCGTTCGCGGGCTGGGAGGACCCGGGGGCGGCCTTCACGGCGATCACCCAGATCGGCACGGAGACGGCGGTGCTGATCTACTTCCGCAAGGACATCGCGCGGATCGTCTCGGCATGGTTCCGCTCGCTCACGAACAAGGCGATGCGCCACGACCACGACGCCCAGATGGGCTGGCTCGTGATCATCGGCTCGATTCCGATCGGTGTACTCGGCGTCACCCTCAAGGACCAGATCGAGGGGCCGTTCCGCGATCTGCGTATCACCGCGACCACGCTGATCGTGATGGGCATCATCCTGGGCGTGGCGGACCGGCTCGCGGCACGTGACGAGGCGGGCGGGAAGCACAGGGCCGCGCGGGAACGCAAGACGCTGCAGGACCTGAGCGTGAAGGACGGCCTGATCTACGGCATCTGCCAGGCCATGGCCCTCGTCCCCGGTGTGTCGCGCTCCGGCGCCACCATCAGCGGCGGTCTCCTCATGGGCTACAACCGCGAGGCCGCGGCCCGCTATTCGTTCCTGCTCGCCATCCCGGCGGTGCTCGCCTCCGGCGCGTTCGAGCTGAAGGACGCGAGCGAGGGCGGTCACGTCTCGTGGGGCCCCACGGTCTTCGCCACCATCATCGCTTTCCTGGTGGGTTACGCGGTCATCGCCTGGTTCATGAAGTTCATCACGACCAAGAGCTTCATGCCGTTCGTCTACTACCGCATCCTGCTCGGCATCCTGATCATCGTGCTGGTCAGCATGGGCGCGCTGAGCCCGCACGCGGCGGAGTCGTCGGGCTGAGTCGCCGCCGGCCCGCTCGCGCCAAGCCTCCCCATTTGATCGGGTCCCTGATGGTCTCGACCAGCCTTCCGTGGTTGACGCTCGGGCAAGTGCGGTTTCGCCGTCAGGGCCGGCCGAGGGCGTTCGTCACGAGTTCGCGCGCGTACGCGGCGTCCAGTCGACCAGGCCGGAAGAGAATGCGGTACATCATCGGCGCCACGACCCGGTCGATCACTCGTTCCGTGTCAGGCACGGCCTCTCCGCGCCGCGTCGCACGGTTCAGGACCGCGTCTATCTGCTCTGCGGCGTAGGCGGAGCACTGGCCGGCGTTGGTGCCGTCCGGATCACCGAGGAGCGCATCCCTGATGTACGCACGCCCGGGCGGAGAGGCCATCTCGTCGAGGAACTGCTCCGCCCATGCGTCGAGATCGGCCCGCAGGCTGCCGAGATCGACGGGGTCGGTCTCCGGGCGCAGCCGTTCGACTGCGACGTCGGACAGGAGTTCCTGCAGGTCGCCCCAGCGGCGGTAGATCGTGGAAGGGGTCACGCCGGCCCGGGCCGCCACCAGGGTGACGGTCAGTGCTTCGCGGCCCGTCTCACCGACGAGCTCGCGGACCGCGGCATGCACCGACTCCTGCACACGAGCGCTGCGTCCGCCGGGACGCGTCATGGACTTGGGACTCATGCGTTCCACCTTAATGCGAATAAGTTGCTTCTAGTCACCCCATCCCGTTCCTGGCGACAAGGGGGCGCCCTGGGCGCTGCACCATCCGAAGCCGTCGACCGGGGTCGACCGAGAAGGTCTGCCGCGCGCCCCCGGGGCGCGCACGAGCCACCGGGCTTCCGTCGGTCCTCAGGCCGCCACCGGGGCGATCCGCCCGACGTCGGTGGCCGCCTCCTCGTACACCCGCCCGACGCGCAGCACCGTCGCGTCCCGGAAGGGGCGCGCCATCAGCTGCATACCGATCGGCAGTCCGGCGTGATCGTGCCCGACCGGCACAGTGAGGGCCGGAACGCCGGTGATGTTGGCCGGGGCGGAGAGGCGGACATAGCTGTCGGACACCGCTTCCACGGTGCTGTCGGCCCACTCGACCGTGTCCTGGCCGGACTTCGCGGCTGTCATCGGCACTGTCGGGGCGGCGAGTACGTCGATCCCGTCGAACATGCGGGCCCAGTCGTCGCGCATCATGGTGCGGGCCCGCTGGGCGCGCAGGTAGTCGCCGGCCGATGTGAGTTCGCCGGCCTCAAGCAGGACGCGTACGTCCGGGCTGTACAGGTCGGGGACGGCCCGCAATGACCGCTCGTGGTAGGCCGTGGCCTCGGGAACCATCAGCCCCCACTGGACGGCCTGGACATAGCGCGCCATCGGGATCTCTACGTCGACGAGCTTCGCGCCGAGCTCCGCCAGCCGCTCGATCGCCCGGCGTACGGCCTCCTCGACTTCGGGCGAGACCCTGTCGAAATAGTGATTGCGGGGAATTCCGACCCTGAGCCCCTTCAGATCGCCGCCGCCGGTGAAGTCCACCGGGGGGCCGGACACACTCGCCGGGTCGCGCGGGTCGTACCCGGCTGTCGCGGCCAGCACCAGAGCCGCGTCCCGCGCGCTGCGGGTGATGGGGCCGACATGGTCCAGGGACCAGGACAGCGGGGTCACACCGGAACGGGAGACGAGACCGTAGGTCGGCTTGAGGCCCACCACGCCGTTGAGTGCGGCGGGGACCCGGATGGAACCTCCCGTGTCGGTGCCCAGGGCGAACGTCGCCTCGCCCGCGGCGACCGCCACCGCCGAGCCGCCGCTCGACCCTCCGGCGACGCGGCTCCGGTCCCAGGCGTTGCTGGTCTGTGGGGTGGTCAGGCCGTAGGCGAATTCATGGGTGTGCGTCTTGCCCAGAAGAACGGCCCCGGCAGCCTTCAGGCGGGCGGCCACCTCGCTGTCGTGGTCCGCGATGTGCCCGGCCCGGACGTCCGAGCTCGCCGTGGTGGGCAGGCCGGCGGCGTCGATCAGGTCCTTGAGGCCCATGGGGATCCCATGCAGCGGGCCGCGCGGTCCGGTTTCGGAGATTTCCCGTTCGGCGCGAACCGCCGCGGCCAGAGCGGCGTCCGCCGCGACGGTGACGTAGGCGCGGAGTTTTCCGTCGACCGCGCCGATGCGGGCCAGTACGGATTCGGTGAGCTCGACCGGGGACAGTTCCCGTGCGCGTACCGCGCGGGCCGCCTCGGCGAGGGACAGCTCAAAGGGTTGCATCGACGTTCTCCTGTCCGGCCCGGTACGCGACCGCGGGGGGCGTGTCGGCGAAGTCGAGTTCCCGCAGCATGGTGATGACGGAGTGGATGTGGTTTGCGGTCGCAGCCACCCCTTCGTGACGGTCGTCCCCGAGGGCGAGTCCCGCCCGCAGCGCGCCTTGAGCTGCCTGTTGAGGAGTGAGTTCGCTGGTCATGAGTGTCCTTCCAGCTCTGTGCGGGTACAGCGGTCCGGGAACTGGCCACGGCCCGCGACACCTAAAAGCGAATCGTTTGCTTTAGTGGACGGTAGGACCTACGGTTCATTAAAGCAAACCAGTTGCTTTTAGCTCACGTAAGGAAAGATCACCGTGTCCACGACCTCGCAGCCCGATACCCCCGCCGCGCGGACCCCCGCATGGTCCGTGGGCGACCACACCGTGCGACGCATCGACGAAACAGCCCTTCCCGCCGCGACCGGCCCGTGGCTGCTGCCCGGGGCGACTGCGGACGTCGTGACCCGGACCCCTTGGCTGCGCCCCGACTTCGCCGACGAAGAAGGCATCCTCCGGCTGGCAAGCCACAGCTTCGCGATCGAGGTGGACGGACTGCGGATTCTGGTCGACACCGGCATCGGAAACGGAAAGCAGCGCACCAACCCCGCCTGGCACAACCTGAACAGCGACTACGACGCGCGGCTGACAGCGGCAGGCTTTGCACCCGAGACCGTGGACGTCGTCGTCCTGACCCACCTTCACACCGACCACGTGGGCTGGAACACCCGCTCCGAAGGCGGCAGTTGGGTGCCCACCTTCCCCAACGCGCGCTATCTCACCTCGCACACCGAATGGAACTACTGGGCCGGTGTCGAGATGGAAGAAGCGCGGCAACAGATGTTCCAGGACTCGGTGCACCCCGTCCGGGACGCGGGCCTCTTCGAACTCGTCGACGTCGCGGACGAGGGCACGGAGATCGCGCCGGGCGTCCGTCTGCTGCCGAGCCCCGGCCATACTCCGGGCCAGGTGACGGTGGAGTTGAGCAGCCGGGGCGAGAGGGCGCTCATCAGCGGCGACAGTATCCACCACCCGGTCCAGATGGGGCATCCGGATCTCTCCAGCTGCGTCGACATCGCACCTGAACTCGCCGCCAGGACCCGGCACCGGATGCTCGACTCGCTGGCCGGCACCTCGACGCTGCTACTCGGCAGCCACTTCCCGGCGCCGACCGCCGGTCACGTGCGGCGCGAGGGCAACGCGTACCGGCTGGCGCCGGCCGTACCCGGGGTCGCAGCAGCCCGCGGTTGAACCGAGGGCCGGCCAGGTGCGCCGCATCCGCCACCCAAGCCCCTGGGGGCTGCCCCGATGGTCCGATGGTCCGCGAGGCCGGTACCGGTCACGCGTTCACGCGTTCGGGAACGCCTTCGCCCAGGGTTCGTGCTCGATCTCCAGCCCGTTGAGCACGTACGCGATGGTGCGGTACCAGCCCGCCAGAACCAGGAACTCCAGGGCTTCCTGTTCGCCGAGATGGTCACGGAGCGCGGTCCAGGCCTCGTCGCCGAGGCGGGTCGTGTCGTGAAGCTGGTCGACGGCTTCGAGGAGGGCCCGCTGCCGGGGTGCCCAGGCCGGGTCGGCCGGGGTGCCGGTCACCGTCAGAGGGACCTGATCCGGACTCAGGTCCGCGGCCTCCGCGTACGCGGCCATGTGGACGCCCCACTCGTAGGCGCATCCGCAGCGGGCCGCCACCCGGGCGATGACCAACTCGCGGTCCGCGTCGGACAGCAACCCCTGGACGAGCAGGCCTGCACCGAGCGTCCGCATACGGGAGGCGAGGTCCGGGTGGCGTTGCAGGACCTTGAAGAGCATCAGGGGTTCCTGGGTGACGCCGGGCGGCATCCAGCGGCGTAAGGCACGCTCGGATTCAGGATCGTAGGGCGGCATGATGCCGTCGATGCGTTGTTTCATGCCGCCCGACTCTTGCGCTTCTAATTCAGAAGCGCAAGAGTCGGAACGCAAAGAAGCGCACGGAGAGTTGTCGCTTCAGTGAGTCAGCTCGGTGAGTCAGCCGATCCCGCGAGCCGACCGGCGCGGGAGAGAAGGGGAGGGAGTGGTCTTGGGCACGACACCCCGCCCCGGCCGCCCTGTGCGCGGTTCGGCCACTGGTCGCCCCGTGATGGCCGCGCTCGACCTCCTCGGCCGCCGCTGGACACTCCGGGTGATCTGGGAACTCCACCAGGGTGGTGCGCCGATCGGCTTCCGCGATCTCCAGCGGCGCTGCGACGCCATGTCCTCCAGCGTGCTGTCCGCCCGGCTCACCGACCTCCGCGACGCGGGGATCGCCACCCCCACGGACGAGTCGACCTGGCGCCTCACCCGTCTCGGCGACGATCTCGTGACCGCGATGGGCCCGCTGCTCACCTGGTCACACACGTGGGCGGAACGGCAGTGAACCTCACCCGGCGCCCGGAAAAATCTCAACTCGGCAGCCCTGACAGGTTTATAGCGTGACCAACCACATAAGGCATGGGTAGTCATCCAGTAGCGCACGGTCAGCCGTTGGCCTTACGCTGATGCGCATGTCCACCAATTCTCCGACCCCTGGTTCCGTGCGGTCCGCGGCCGTGCTGAATGAGCAGATCCGAGCGTTATGGATACGCGCGGGCGGTTCCCTCTCGACGCAGGAGCGTGCCGAGTATGAACTGCTGGTCGTGCAGTGGGCCGCGGCAGTACGCGACGAGATCGTCGAAGCGGCATGAACATCGGCGAGGCGGCGTGAACTCCGGAGCGCGCGAGCACTGTTGCGGCGCGGGCCTGACGGGTCACCACCGCCAGGCCGCCCGCATCGTACGAGTCATACCGTCGTACGAGCCGTCACACGACCCGTCGTAGAAGTCGCCCCCCTCACATGGTCGCGGAAGGTGCGCGGCTGACGGCCCGTGAGACGGCGGACCGTGTCAGTGGTGCGGTCCTCGGCTCCTCCCGCGTTCGCGCGGTCCATGCCCGCGAGCATCGCGGCGTACTCGAGCGGCATCGAAGCGGCCAGGTGATCCCGCATCTCCTCGTACGTCAGCGGCCGGTGAGCGACCGCCCGCCCGGTCACCTCGGTGAGGACGGCCGCGACGTCGGCGTGACTCAGCGCCTCCGGGCCGGTGATGACCAGGTCGGCACCCGGAGCCCGTGCATCGGTCAGCGCGTGTACGGCGACCGCCGCGATGTCGTCGGCGTCAACGAAGGCCACCCGGCCCTCTCCCACCGCGGTCAGAATCACCCCCTCCTCGCGGATGCTCCGGGCGTGCATGTGATCGCCGGTGAAGTTCTGCATGAACCATGACGGCCGCAGTACCGCCCACTGGTCGAACAGGCCGGGCAGAGCCTCGTGCACCAGCCCGGCGGCCGGGCCTCCCGCGGGGATCGCGGAGGAACTGAGGAGCACCGCTCGGCGCAGTCCGGTCGCTCGGGCCTGTTCCAGGAAGGGCAGCATGACGTCGGCCGGCGTCGCGGAGTCCACGGGCGCGACGAGGTAGACACGGTCCGCGCCGCTCAACGCCCCCTCGTACGTCGCCGGGTCGTACCAGTCGAAGCGGACGGCCTGCGCGCCGTCGACGGGGGTGGCGCCTCGGCTCGCGGCCCTGACCCGGTGTCCCTGCGTGGCGAGGCGGGAGGCCACTCGGCTGCCGGTGGTACCGGTGGCCCCGAGGACGAGGGTGACGCCGGAGCCGGTCATCGGTCGCTCCGCGTGAAGTCGGCCGCGCTGCCCCGGGAGACGGCGAGCGGGTTCCAGTAGTCGCGGTAGTGAGTGATGAGACCGTCGGCCACGGCCACCACGGCGATGTAGATCATGTCGAACGGAGCCCCAGTCTCCACCAGCAGCCCCACCCCGCGCATCTCCACCACGATCGTCCCGGAGTCGCCGGTCTCATGGATCTTCACGTCGGGGAAGTCATGCAGATCGATGTGGTCGGGGTAATGGCGCATGTAGTCGGAGACGGCGGCCTTGCCCTCCAGCCTCTTCGGCCACCCTTCGGGCGCGAAGGGGAATTCGAGGACGCCCCGGTCGTCCCACAGGTCGACCCAGCCGGAAATGTCCTTGTCGAGCAGTAGCTGCAGGCCTTGGCGGAACAGGTCCGCCGGTCGCGTGGCCGCGGTCGAGGCAACGGGCGCGGCCTCCGTCGACGCAATGGGCGTGGTCGTGGTCATGATCGAGGGTCTCCTCCGATACAATACGGACCAGCGGTCCGCTTTCTCCAACCATACGGACCGACGGTCCGCTTACGCAACCCGGCTGCCACTCGCCGCCCCCTGCCGCCACCCACGGCCACCCACGGAATCTGCGGAACCCAGGAGGGAATCTGTGCCCCACCCCAGGAGGGAACCCGTGCCCGAGCGCAAGCCCCGTGCGGACGCCGCACGCAACCGGGAAGCCGTACTCGCCGCAGCCGACCGGCTCTTCGCCCGCAGCGACAGGCCCGAACACGTGACCATGGCCGACATCGCGGCCGAGGCGGGGGTCGGCAAAGGGACGCTCTTCCGCGGCTTCGGAGACCGCACCGGTCTGATCCAGGCGCTCTTCGAAGCCCGGCTGGAACCTGTACGCCAGGCCGTCGCGGACGGCCCGCACCCCCTCGGGCCCGGCGCCCCGCCGATGCAGCGCGTTCCGGCCCTGCTGGACGCCCTCCTGTGCTTCAAGCTCGACCACCGGCACCTCTCGCTGGCACTGGAGGACGCGGGGACGGGCAGCCCCTACGGCGCGGGGCACTACGACTGGTGGCACGCCACCCTCCGCGGCGTCCTGGAGGAGCTTCCGGGCTTCGACGGCAGTGACTTCACCGCCCACGCACTGCTCGCCTCGGTCCGCGCCGACCTCGTCGACCACCTGCTCGACCACCACGGCACACCCCGCGAGCGACTACGGGCAGAGCTGGCCTCGTTCACCACGAAGGTCCTGAACGCTCCGCACCGGAGCGGGCCGAACGCCCAGCACTGACCGGGGACGCCCGTTCGGGCATCCGTACCGCGCACGGCCGGTGAATATCGCCGCGCACCCCTTGGCGCGGTCCTCCTCGTGGCCAACACTGAGCCGATGACACAGCGTGTGGAACTGGCGGCGGTGATGGACCGGCTCGCGGTCGACGAGGTGGTCACCGAGTACGCGGTGGCGGTCGACGACGGGGACTGGGGGGCGTACCGGCAGCTCTTCGCACCGGACGGACGGGCGGACTACCGGTCCGCGGGCGGTATCGAAGGGGATGCCGGTCAGATCGCCGGATGGCTCTCGCAGACCATGGCGCTGTTCCCGATGCGGCAGCACCTGATCGTCAACCGACGGGTGCGTTTCGGCCTGCTGGAGCAGGACACGGGCGACACGGCCCGGGTCCAGGCCGACTATGTCAACCCGATGCGCTTCGCGGGACCCGACGGCCTCGCGGCACCCGACGGTGGATCCACCGAGCCCGACTTCGTCTGCGGAGGCCGGTACGGGTTCGGGCTGGTGCGTACGGCCGACGGCTGGCGGCTGAGTGAAGTGGTCGTGCACGAGAAGTGGCGCCGGGCCCCGCAACGACGCCAGGAACCCGCCGCCCCTTGAGCCGGGGCCCCTTTCGTAGATCGTCCCGGGGCGCGCACACTGAAGCACACTGGACTGACGCACCGAGCACCGTGGGCCGAGGGAGGCGCTGGATGAACCTGTCCGCCACTGACTGGCGGCGACGTCTCGGCTCCCCGTGGAGGCGCGGCCTGGCTGCCGCGCTCGCCGGTGCGCTGCCGATGCTGAGCTTCCCCGCGCCGTCCCTGTGGTGGTTCGCGTACGTGGCGCTGGTGCCGTGGATCCTGCTCGTGCGCTCGGCTCCGACGGGGCGGCGGGCGGCGTACGACGGCTGGCTCGGCGGGCTCGGTTTCATGCTGGCCGTGCACCACTGGCTGCTGCCGAGCCTGCATGTCTTCACCGTCGTGATCGCGGCGCTGCTGGGCGCGCTCTGGGCGCCGTGGGGCCTGCTGGTGCGGCGCTTCCTGGCCGGTGCGCCCTCGCCGGGCCGCCTGGTGGCCGCCCTGTTCGTGCTGCCCTCCGGCTGGTTGATGGTCGAACTCGTGCGCTCCTGGGAGGGGTTGGGAGGGCCCTGGGGTCTGCTCGGGTCGAGCCAGTGGGATGTGGAGCCGGCGCTGCGGCTCGCCTCGGTCGGCGGCGTGTGGCTGCTCAGCTTCCTGCTCGTCGGCGTGAACGTGGCGGTGGCCATCCTTGTCGCGGTGCGGTCGTCCCGTGTCCCCGCGGTCGCCGGACTCGTCGCGACGGCCGCGGCCACCTCGGCGGTCTGGACCTGGTCGCCGCGCCCGGAGGATGACGGCGGCCGGGCCCGCATCGCCGTCGTGCAGCCCGGCGTGATCGACGGCGCCGGCAGCCCCGAGAGGCGGTTCGCGCGCGAGGAGGCGCTCACCCGGGAGCTGGCCGGGCAGGACGTCGACCTCGTCGTATGGGGCGAGAGCAGTGTCGGTTTCGACCTCGCCGACCGTCCCGACCTGGCGGACCGGCTGGCCGCGCTCTCCCGTGAGGCCGACGCCGACATCATGGTCAATGTCGACGCGCGTCGCTCGGACGTGCCGGGCATATACAAGAGTTCCGTGCTCGTGGGTCCGCAGGGCCCGACCGGCGACCGCTACGCCAAGATGCGGCTCGTGCCCTTCGGCGAGTACGTCCCGGCCCGTTCCCTCCTCGGCTGGGCCACTTCCGTGGGCAAGGCCGCGGGCGAGGACCGCATGCGCGGCACCGAGCAGGTCGTGATGAACGTCGGCGACGGACTGCGGGTGGGCCCGATGGTCTGTTTCGAATCGGCGTTCCCCGACATGAGCAGGCATCTCGCGCGGGACGGCGCCGAGGTCCTGCTCGCGCAGTCGGCGACGTCCTCGTTCCAGAGCAGCTGGGCTCCCGAGCAGCATGCGTCGCTCGCGGCGCTGCGGGCCGCCGAGACAGGCCGGCCGATGGTCCACGCGACGCTCACCGGCGTCTCGGCGGCCTACGGTCCGGACGGGGAGCGCGTCGGCTCCTGGCTCGGCACCGACGAGAGCACATCCGCCGTGTACGACGTGCCGCTGTCGCACGGCGTCACCCCGTACGCGCGGTTCGGCCAGTGGCCTCTCTACGCGGCCCTGCTGATCCTTGCCGCCCTGGGCGCCACCGAGGGCGTACGGTCGCTGCGGCTCAGGCGGAGCGCTCCGTCACCGCACGCACCACCCGCTCGCACAGTTCATGGGTCGCCAGCGCGTCCCGGGCGCTGAGGACCTTGTCCGCTCGCACGGCGTCGAGGAAGGCGAGCACCACCTGTTCGATACCGCGCTGGCGGGCCACCGGCACCCAGTCGCCGCGCCGCCGTGTCGTCGGCTGCCCCTTGTGGTCGACGACCTCGGCGAGGTTGATCACCTGACGCTTGGTGTCCTGCCCGGACACCTCCAGGATCTCCTCGGCCGAGCCGCTCAGCCGGTTCATCACGCCGAGCGCCGTGAACCCGTCCCCGGCCAGCTGCAGCACGACGTGGTGGAGCAGCCCGTCCTCGACACGGGCCCGCACGGTCATGTCGTCGACCGGCCCCGGCACCAGGAACCGCAGCGTGTCCACGACATGGATGAAGTCGTCGAGGATCATCGTGCGGGGCTGTTCCGGCAGGCCGACGCGGTTCTTCTGCAGCAGGATCAGCTCACGCGGGTGTTCGACGCACTGCGCGTACCCGGGCGCGTATCGCCGGTTGAAACCGACGGCCAGGCTGGTGTTCCGCTCCTCCGCGAGCCGCACCAGGCGTTCCGAGTCGGCGAGTTCGTACGCGAGCGGCTTGTCGACGTACGTGGCGACGCCCGCTTCGAGCAACCGGGCCACGATCTCGGGGTGCGCGTGCGTGGGCGCGTGCACGAACGCCGCGTCGAGGTCCTGCGCGAGCAGCGCGGAGAGGTCCGTGTGCCGCCGCCCGGCCGGAACGTGCAGGCTGTCGGCGACCCTGGTGAGGGTCGCGGGCGTCCGCGTGTGCAGATGCAGTTCGAGTCCCGGACGGGTGGCGAGCACCGGCAGGTACGCCTTCAGCGCGATGTCGCCGAGTCCGATGCAGCCGACCTTCACAGGGATCTCCTCCGAGGGAATGCGGGCCCGGGCGGGCCGAGGCGCGGATCCGGGCGGATCAACGCGGCTCCGGGGCACGCGTATGCCCGTCTCGTCGGAAGCATACGGCGACCGCGGCGGTCGCCGGTCGGCAATCCCGTCGATGGTCGGCTTCGCATCATGTTGCGCCGTGCGACCGCGACAGCCTTGCGGACGATCGCGGTCGTACGGAGCCTGCGTGCCTCCGTGTACGCGGCGTACGAGCCGGCGCTGGAGGCGCGCGGCGGGTGACGAACACGGACACGGCGGGCCGGCCGGGTCGTGGCCGGCCACAGGCCGGGCTCGTCGGCATGGGGCGAAAAGTACTGGCCGGGGCGTCGGCCGTCCGCGATGATGCGGCCATGACGATCAAGCGCAGGGAACCCGCGACGGACGCCGGCGAGCGAGCCATGCTGGAGGGCTGGCTGGACTACCACCGGGAAACCCTCGCCCGGAAGTGCGAGGGCCTGGACGACGCCCAGCTCAGAACCGCCTCGGTGCCGCCCTCCGAACTGTCCCTGCTCGGTCTCGTCCGGCACATGGCGGACGTGGAGCGCAGCTGGTTCCGCAGGGTCCTCATGAACGACGACGCCGGGCCGATCCACTACAGCGACGAAGACCAGGACGGCGAGTTCCATCTCACCGAGGCGGACACCTGGGAGGTGGCGTACCCCACCTGGCAGGACGAGATCGCGATCGCCCGCCGCAACGCGGCGCGGTTCGGCCTGGACGACCTGTCCAAGGGCAGGAGCAGGTTCACCGACAAGCCCTTCAACCTGCGGTGGATCTACACCCACATGATCGAGGAGTACGCACGCCACAACGGTCACGCAGACCTGCTCCGCGAGCGCGTCGACGGGGCCACCGGCGACTGAGGGGATGTGACACAGGCTCTGAGAGCCTGTGTCCGAGGCGGCAGCGACTCGGGCGGCGGCCAGGGCACCGGCCGCCGCGCGTTCACCCATGTGGGGCATCCTCCGCTTCTCAGCTGCCCAAACCGGCTCGGACACAGCAGAGTTGCGCGGGTGCATCGAACCGCGACCACCGCAACGCTCCTGGTCACCGTGGCTGTTTCGGCCGTCTCGGGCTGTGTGACCGCCCAGCGACCACCCTCACCGGGCCTGTCGGCCCCACCGCCCACGGTGTCGAAGCCGCGCCCGGACAGCAGGGCCGAACCGCAGGTCGTACAGGCTCCGGCCCGCGAGGCCCTGGAGCTCATCGGCCCGTCCCGCCGCCCTTCGTCACCCGCGTCCACGCCGGCGCGTACGGCCTCCGTCGGCCCCGCCGCGACCCCGGTGGCCCCACCGCGGCGCGCCCCAGCCGCTCCGCCCCAGCGCTCGGAGCCGCGGCGACCCGGACACCGCCCCGCCCCGCCACTGCCCACCTCCGTACCGTCGACGGGCACGGACGTGTGTGCCCTGGGCCGGGCGTACGGCGGCTGGAAGGCGGACAGCCCGGAGGCAGCACTCTGCAAGGACATGTACGGCTGACCCCGGGCCCCTGGAGCCCCCTGGGGCCCCCTGGGGCCCACCACCGATGGGGCCCCTCTGCCCCCGGCTGCCCCGACCGCTAGGGCGTGTGGCGCGGCGGCCCCAGCGTCTCCCCTCCCGGTCCTCTCCCCTGTCTGGGCGTGCCTTCGGGTGCCCCGCCCGGCACCTCCTGGTCCAGCCTCGACTCCAGGCGGCCGATGCCGGCCCGGATCCCGTCGCCGTAGGCGTCGTCACCGAGGACGCCCACGTTGTCCCGGGCCACATCCAGGTGGCCCCGGGCCGCCTCGGAGCGGCCGAGTTTCACGTAGTCGGCGGCGAGGTTCAGATGCAGGGACGGGTAGAAGGCCCGTACCGCGAGGGACCGGTGGTGCTCCGCGACCCGTGCGTCCGTGAGTTCGTCCGCCGCCGACAAGGCCCGCAGGTCCCAGGCAAGTTCGTCCGAGGGATCGTCCTGCGTGTCGGCCATGTAGTGCGCGAGCGTGCAGCGATGGAGTGCGTCGCCCTCATCGCCGATCTCCGCCCACAGGTCCAGGAAGCGGCCCCTGGCCTCCTCACGGTCGCCGCCGTGGAGGAGCATGATGACCTGCCCGATCCTGGTCATCATCGCGTCCGCCGCCGCCTGTTCCTGTTGCTCCGCCACCGCGTCGTCCTCCACCCGCTCGTCCGCCGGCCGGCGCGCCCGCGCCTCCCGTTGCCACCTCTCCCGACGCTAACGGCAGGCACGGACAAACGAGCTCAGGCGGCCCCGTACGCCCCTGGGCCACCCCGTGACGGACCAGCCCCCGTACCAGCCCTGAGCCCGGACCAGCCCGGCCCGACGCCTGTCACGGCCTCGGAGCCCGTCACGGCCTCGAAGCGTCAGCCGAGGTCCGGAATCCGCCAGTCGATCGGCTCGTGTCCCTGCTTGGCGATCGCCTCGTCGATCTGGGTGAAGGGGCGCGAGCCGAAGAACTTCTTCGCGGACAGCGGCGAGGGGTGTGCGCCCTTCACCACTGTGTGCCGGTCCTCGTCGATGAGCGGGAGCTTCTTCTGCGCGTAGTTGCCCCACAGGACGAAGACCGCCGGTTCGGGCCGGCCGGCCACGGCCCGGATCACCGCGTCCGTGAACTTCTCCCAGCCCTTGCCCTTGTGCGAGTTGGCCTCACCGGAGCGGACCGTCAGCACCGCGTTGAGCAGCAGGACGCCCTGTTCGGCCCACGGCATCAGATAGCCGTTGTCCGGCACGGGGTGGCCGAGCTCCTCCCTCATCTCCTTGTAGATGTTGCGCAGGGAGGGCGGCGTCTTCACACCGGGTCGGACCGAGAAGCACAGGCCGTGGCCCTGTCCCTCGCCGTGGTACGGGTCCTGGCCGAGGACGAGCACCTTCACACGCTCGTACGGAGTCGCGTCGAGTGCGGCGAAGACCTCGTCGCGCGGAGGGTGGACGGGGCCCTTCCCACGCTCCTCCTCGACGAACTCGGTGAGCTCCTTGAAGTAGGGCTTCTGCAGCTCTTCGCCCAGGACGCCGCGCCAGGACTCGGGCAGCATGGCGGTGTCGGTCACGTGAACTTCCTTAGATGTGCGGTCGTTTCCGGTCCACAGAACCTACCGCCGCCCACTGACAATCAGCCCGGCTCCCGGCCGGCTCCCGGCCGCCCACCCGCCTGCCTCCCCCGCTACCAGCTGGTCTTGCGGTCCAGCTCCCACACCAACATGATCGTCGACGGGTCGATGGAGCGCTCGACCCCGGAGATCTCCTCGCTGGCGGCGACGTACTGCTTGCCCTGCCACAACGGCAGCAGCCGCGCGTCGTCGACAAGGATGTCCTGGGCCTTCCTGAACTGCTCGGCGACGTCCCCGCGGTCGCTCTCGCGGCGCGACTCGGGCAGCAGTACGTCCGTGATCTCGGGGGACTTGTACGGCGTACCGAGCGCGTTCTGCTCGCCCACGAACGGCGCGATGAAGTTCTCGGCGTCCGGGAAGTCGGGGAACCAGCCACGGCCGAACACGGGGTACTCGCCCTTGCGGTAGCCCGCCTCGTACGTCTTCCAGGGACGGCCCTTGACGGTGACGCTGAACAAGCCCGTCCCGTTGAGCTGACGTCTGAGTTCTTCGAACTCCGGCTTGGTCGTGGAGCCGTACCGGTCCGTCGTGTACCAGAGGGTGAGCGGCACGCGTTCGGCGATGCCCGCTTCCAGGAGGATCTGCCGGGCCTTGGAGGTGCTGGGGCTGCCGTAGTCGTCGAAGAAGCCCGTGGTGTGACCGGCCAGTCCGCTCGGGACCATGGAGTACAGCGGCTCGACGGTGTCCTTGTAGATGGTGTGCGCGATGGCCGGCCGGTCGACGACCTGGGCGACGGCCTTGCGGACCGCGGCCCGCTTGGCCCACGGGTCCTTCGGATTGAAGACCAGGTAGCGGATCTCCGTGCCCGCGCCCTCCACCAGCTGGATCTCGTCCTTGCCCCGCCGTTCCTCGAGGTCGACGATGTCCTTGGCGGCGAGCCCCCGCAGGGTGACGTCGATCTTCCGGTCCCTCAGCGCGGCGACCATCTCGCCCGAGTCCTGGAAGTACCGGATGGTGACGGCGCTGTTCTTGCGGTCGGCGAAGCCCTTGTAGTTGTCGTTGCGGACGAGCCGGGCTTCCTGCCCCTCCTGGTAGGAATCCAGGCCGTACGGTCCCGACCCGGTGACCTTGCCGTCCTCGCGCAGGGCGTCGGCCGGATACTCCGCGGGGTCGACGATCGACATGGCCGGTGTGGCGAGCACGAACGGGAAGGTGGCGTCGGGCTTGTTGAGACGGAAGACGACCACGCGGTCGCCCTTGGTCTCGACCCGCTCCAGGCTGCCGAGCAGACCCGCCGGGCCGCCGTCCACAGCGATCTTCCGGATGCGGTCGATGGAGTGCTTCACGGCCTTGGCGTCGAGCCCGTGCCCGTCCGAGAAGGACATTCCGTCGCGCAGCGTGCAGCTGTACGTGCGCTCCGAGTCGTCGGTGAAACGGCAGCTCTCGGCGGCGTCCGGCTCGGGCGCGGACGCTCCGGCGGGGTAGCTCAGCAGCGTCTGGTAGATGTTGCGGAACAGCTCCCAGGAGCCGTCCCACGACGCGGCGGGGTCAAGAGTGCTGGGTGCGCTGGTCGTGCCCACGACGATCGGGCCCTCGTCCTCGGACGCGTCGGAGGAGAACACTCCACACCCCGACACCAGGGATATGGCTGCTACCACCGACAAGTGCCGCAGAGACCGGTTCCGGTTGAACACGCGCACGCTCGCTCCTCCGTCTGCCGCGCAAGGTGGGCAGGACCATAGCGCAGTGCCCCGCCGGTCGACTCACTCTCCCGGCGGGGCATCTGACGTGCACGAACATCATTTGTTCGATTTTTTTTGGCTCTGCGTCCCTTGTTTGGAATCTGTGCGGAACATATCCGTCAACATCACGAATTTTCCGAGTGGAAATCCCGTGTAAGACACAGCGGTTAAATCACCGAATTCTTCGACGGACCGGCACCACCCAGAGGGCCGGCACCACCCGGAAAACCGGCACCGTCCCCGGGATCCGGTGGTTCAGGACACGCCGGCGTTGAGGAAGATGCCGCCGTCGACCACGAGTGTCTGCCCGGTGATCCAGTCCGACTGCTCCGAGGTCAGGAAGGCCGCGGCACCCCCGATGTCCGACGGCACGCCGAGCCTGCCGAGCGGGTAGGCCGCGGCCGCCTCCGCCTCGCGGCCCTCATACAGGGCCTGCGCGAACTTGGTCTTGACCACGGCGGGAGCGATCGAGTTGACCCGCACCAGTGGCGCGAACTCGTGTGCCAGTTGCATGGTCAGGTTGATCATGGCGGCCTTGCTCATGCCGTACGCCCCGATGAACGGCGAGGCCGAGACACCCGCGAGGGAGGCGATGTTGACGATCGCCCCGCCGTTCGCGCTCTGCCACGCCTTCCACGTCCGCTGGGCGAAGCCGAGCGCGGAGACGACGTTGGTCTCGAACACCTTCCGCGCCACGTTGAGGTCGAGGTCGGCGATCGGCCCGAACACCGGGTTCGTACCGGCGTTGTTGACCAGGAAGTCGACGCGGCCGAACGCCTCCATGGTGCGTTCGACGGCGATGGCCTGGTGGGCCTCGTCGTGGGCCTTGCCCGCGACACCGATGACACGGTCGGCGCCGAGCTGCTCGACGGCCTCCTTGAGCGTGTCCTCGTTGCGGCCGGTGATGCAGACCCGGTCGCCGCGGGCGAGCAGTGCCTCGGCGATGCCGTAGCCGATGCCGCGGCTGGCGCCGGTGACAAGGGCGACCTTGCCCGAGAGTTCCACAGCGGTCATGTCCCTGTCCCCAGTCCTAGTTGAGCGGTCCGCCGGCCACGTACAGCACCTGGCCGGAGACGAATCCGGCGGCGTCGCCCGTGAAGAAGGCGATCGCGTTGGCGATGTCGTCCGGGTTGCCCACGCGCTGCACCGGGATCTGGGTGGCGGCCGCGGCCTGGAACTCCTCGAAGCCCATGCCGACCCGCTCGGCGGTGGCGGCGGTCATGTCGGTCACGATGAAGCCGGGCGCCACGGCGTTCGCGGTGACGCCGAACTTGCCGAGCTCGAACGCGAGAGTCTTGGTGAAGCCCTGCAGACCGGCCTTGGCGGCGGCGTAGTTGGCCTGACCGCGGTTGCCGAGCGCCGAGGACGAGGAGAGGTTGACGACCCGGCCGAACTTGGCGTCCACCATGTACTTCTGCACGGCCCGCGTCATCAGGAAGGAGCCGCGCAGGTGCACGTTCAGAACCGTGTCCCAGTCGGACGCGCTCATCTTGAACAGCAGGTTGTCGCGGAGCACGCCCGCGTTGTTCACCAGGATCGTAGGCGCCCCGAGCTCCTGGGCGACCCGTGTCACGGCGGCCTCGACCTGCGCCTCGTCGGAGACGTCGCAGCCCACCGCGATCGCCTTGCCGCCGGCAGCGGTGATCTTCTCCACGGTGTCCTTGCACGCGGCCTCGTCGAGGTCGATCACCGCGACGGCACGGCCTTCCGCGGCCAGTCGTACGGCGGTCGCGGCGCCGATGCCGCGCGCGGCACCGGTGACTACGGCGACGCGCTGCTCAGTGGTGGACATTGCTGGTTCTCCTCGCCCTTGGGGAAGCCCTGGAACGGTACGCCCCTCTGGTGAGCGACCGCTTAGTACCTTCAGCAGACGAGACGCTAGAAGCCTTGGCACCCAGTGTCAACGGCAAGCCGCGCCCATGTGATCCATTACCCGGCCGGCACGTGATCCATCACCTGACCGGTAGATGATCCATTACTTGACCAGCAGGTCGAGCAGCCGCCCCGCCTCGGCCACGGGATCCGCCGTGAGACCGGTATGGACGGGCCCCGGCTGTACGACGGTGGAGCGGGGCGCGATCAGCCAGCGGAAGCGTCGCCCGGCGTCGTCGCCCGCGGCCTGTCCGGCCTCCGCACCCCCGGCGCAGACACCTTCGACGGCCCGCAGGGCCGCCAGCACGCCCGCCACGTCCGCCCCCGGGTCGAGAGCGCGCAGCTTGGTCTCGTCGAGGTGGGTGCGGGCGGCCACGAAGGATCGCGCGCGGCAGTACACGAGCACTCCGGCGTTGAAGCACTCCCCCCGTTCGACACGCGGCACGACGCGCAGCAGCGCGTACTCGTAGACGACGCGGCCGACCTGTCCCTCACGCCCGCTCACTTCACCTCCTCCTGAATATCCTTGACGCCCCGAACACCCCGAACGCCCTGGATGCTCTTTTTGCCCTTGCCCTTGCCCTTGCCCTTGCCCTTGCCCGCGCCCTTATCCTCATCCTTGCCCTGGATACAGATGCGCTCGTGGACGGTGGCGGCCCGGGCGAGGAGCGGCTCCGCGTACGCGCGCCGCAGGGCGTCGGCCGAGTCGAAGCCCGGCTCGCCCCTCAGCCACTCCTCGGGGATCGCGGCGGTCACCCCGGCGAGCAGTTCCTCCGTGACACGCGGGCCCAGCTCCTCGGCGGCGGCGGAGATGTCGGGGTCAAAAGGGGCGAGTGCGTGAGCGGAGGCGTCGTACGGCTTGGCCGCCGAAGCCTGGGCGCCGGGCCAGTTGTGGTGCCAGATCATGGTGGCACCGTGATCGATGAGCCACAGATCGCCGTCCCGGAACAGCATGTTGGGGTTCCGCCACGACCGGTCGACATTGTTGACCAGCGCGTCGAACCAGACGACTTTCCCGGCTTCTTCCGGGCTCACCCGGTGCGCGAGGGCGTCGAATCCGATCGCCCGGGTGAGGAAGGCCATCCCGAGGTTCAGCCCCCCGCTCGACTTGAGCAACTCCTGTACTTCATGGTCCGGTTCGCCGAGTCCGATGACCGGGTCGAGCCCGATCGTGACCAGCTCCGGTACACGCAGGCCCAGGCGACGGGCGAGTTCACCGCAGACGACCTCAGCGACGAGGGTCTTGCGCCCCTGTCCAGCGCCGGTGAACTTCATGACGTACGTACCGAGATCGTCGGCCTCGACGAGTCCCGGCAGCGAGCCGCCCTCACGCAGGGGCGTGATGTAGCGGGTCGCAGTGACCTCTTTCAGCATTTTCCAGGCAACCCGTCTATTCAGCCTTTGCGATCCACGGCCGGCTTTGGAGGGGCGTAGCAGCGGGAATCCCCCGTCAACCAAACAGTCCGTCGATGGCGGTGCGCCCCTTGCTTCCGGCATCCGGCATGAAGTGAGCATAGTAACCGAGGGTGATCGCGGGCGAGGAGCGCCCAAATCGCCACGCCGGGGTCACACCAAACTCTCCGGCCTCCAGCATGATCGAGACACAGGTGTGCCGCAGCACGTGCGGGGGTCCCTGAACTAGAGTGATCGTATGGATTCTCGGGGGAGCACACTCAAGCTCACAGCGGTATTGGCCCTGGTCGTACTCACTATGACCGGCTTCTCGTCGGGGCGGCACGGCCACAACAGAAGCAGCAGCGGTGGCGGGGGTTGCAGCAGCTCCAGCCAGAACCACGGCGGTTCGTCGACCAGTTCGGGATCGAGTTCGGGATCGAGTTCAGGATCGACTTCAGGGGGCAGTTCGTCGGGCGGGTACCGCGCTGATGACGACGACTCCACGTACGGCAGCAGCGGCGGGAGCGGTTACACCCGGCGCCCCGGCTATCGCTCCACACCCACCTCCTCCAGCACCGGTTCCGGCACGACGCTGAAGGCCGGCGCGGCGAAGCTGGTCAGCTGTGCGACCGCGGCCACCCCGTACGCGACGGTCGAGATCAAGAACCCGAACAAGCGCAAGGCCGGCTTCCAGGCCTGGGTCACCTTCTACGACGCCGAGGGCACCTTGCTCCTCAGGACCCAGTCCGACATGGTCACCGTGCCGGCGAAGGGCAAGGCAAAGACCGAGGTGAAGCTCGAGAAGCGCTTCCTGGCATCGGTCGACTTCTGCCAGGTCGACCAGCAGGTCGAGCCGGCGAACTGAGCGGTCGTCGAACGCCGCGTTCACGAGGAACTGGACGCAGCGGCCGGGCAGGACTGCATCGACGGCGGCACGGTGCGGCCAGGCCGCTGTGAGTCCCCACTCACGTGAAAGGGGCGGCGCACGACCGACGCGGTGTCGGTGTACGCCGCCCCGGGCGGGACGAGTGGCGGGAGATGACCTCCGCCGGCATGGCCGTTACCTGGGGTCGCGGTTGAACTGGGCTGTGGACCAGCGGTAGCCCAGGACGGTCAGGCCCAGGCACCAGGCCAGGGCGATCCACCCGTTGTTGCCGATCTCGCTGCCGAGGAGGAGTCCGCGCAGAGTTTCGATGGCGGGGGTGAAAGGCTGGTACTCGGCGATCGGCTGGAACCAGCCGGGCATGCTGTTCAGCGGGACGAAGGCGCTCGAGATGAGGGGCAGGAGGATCAGCGGCTGTGCGCTGTTGGCGGCCGCCTCGGCGTTCGGGCTGGCCATGCCCATGCCGACCGCGATCCAGGTGAGCGCGAGGGCGAACAGCATGATCAGTCCGAACGCCGCGAGCCACTCCAGGACACTGGCATCGGTGGAGCGGAAGCCCATGGCGGCGCCGACGGCGCCGACGAGGACGACGCTGATGGTGATCTGCAGGACGCTGCCGGCCACGTGGCCGAACAGTATGGAGCTGCGGTGGATCGCCATGGTGCGGAAGCGGGCGATGATGCCTTCGTTCATGTCGGTGGAGACCGAGACGGCGGTGCCGATGACGGTGGAGCCGATGGTCATCAGCAGGATGCCGGGCACGATGTAGGCGATGTAGGCGGAGCGGCCCGCGCCTCCGCTCATGGTGTCGCCGAAGATGTAGACGAACAGCAACAGCAGCATGACCGGGGTGAGCAGCAGGTTCAGGGTGAGCGACGGGTAGCGGCGGGCGTGCAGGAGGTTGCGGCGCAGCATCGTGGAGGAGTCGCGCACGGAGAGGGAGAGAGAGCTCATCGGACGGTCTCCTTGGACTGGTTCGGCTGGTTCGGCTGGGTGGGCACGGCGGTGGCGGCGGTGAGGGCGAAGAAGACGTCGTCGAGGTCAGGGGTGTGCACGGTCAGTTCGTCGGCCTCGATGCCGGCGGAGTCCAGCCGGTCGAGGATGGAGCGCAGGTCGCGCTGGCTGCCGTCGCTGGGGAGTTGGAGGGTGAGGGCCTCGTCCTGGCGGGTCGCCTCGGTGAGGGCGCCGGCTGCGTGCTGATAGTCGGCGGGGGCGGTGAAGCGAAGGCGGACGTGTCCGCCGGGGATGCGTCGCTTCAGCTCGTCGGCCGTCCCCTCGGCGGCGATCCTGCCGTCGTGGAGGACGGCGATGCGGTCGGCGAGTTCGTCGGCCTCTTCGAGGTACTGAGTGGTGAGGAAGACCGTCACCCCGTCGGTGACGAGCTCGCGGATGATCCCCCACATCGTGTGACGTGAGCGCGGGTCGAGGCCGGTGGTCGGCTCGTCGAGGAAGATGATCCGCGGGCTGCCGACCAGCGTCATGGCGATGTCGAGACGGCGCTTCATGCCTCCGGAATAGGTGGAGGCGGGCTTCTTCGCGGCCTCGGTGAGATCGAAGCGCTCCAGCAGCTCGGCGGTGACCCGCCGCCCTTCACCCTTGGGCAGGTGGTGCAGGTCCGCCATGAGGAACATGTTCTCCTCACCGGTGATCAGCCCGTCGACCGCGGAGAACTGCCCGGTGACACCGATCGCCGCGCGGGTGGCCTGCGCCTGGGTGGCGAGGTCGTGGCCGCCGACATGGATCCGCCCGGAGTCCGCGTCGGGCGAGATGAGGGTGGAGAGGATCTTTACGGCGGTGGTCTTGCCTGCGCCGTTCGGGCCGAGCAGGGAAAAGACCGTGCCTTCCGGGACGGTCAGGTCGACGCCGTCCAGGACGGTCTTGTCGCCGTAGGACTTGCGCAGCCCGTACGCCGCGATGGCCAAGTCGGTCGTGTCGGTCGTGTTGGTCTTGTCGGTCGTGTTGGTCATGAGGAGTGCTCCTTCAGAGGGCTGCGAGCCTCAGAGGCTGCGGGCGGTGATGTCACCCTGAGTGGTGGTCGCCTTGATGGTCAGGCCGGCGGCGGCACCGTCGGCGTTCTTCAGCGCGTTGCTGATCCGGCCGTGGCTGGTGCCGGCGTCCAGGACGGCGGAGACTCCCTGGGCGGCACCGACGGTGATGTCACCCTGCTGGGTGCTCAGCGTGAGCATGCCGCCCACGGCCTCGGTGATGTTCACGTTGCCCCGCTGGGTGCTGATCTCGCCGGGACCGTTCAGCCGGCCGACCGTGATGTGGGCGTCGAGGCCGGTGAGGCGGGCGCTTGCGGCCTCGTCGAGCTTGACCGAGCTGTGGCCGCCGTCGAAGGTGACATCGCCGAGACGTCCCACACCGCGGAACTCCGCGGCGGCGGCCTTCGCCTCGACATGGGAGCCGGCGGGCAGTTGGACGGTGACCTCGACGGATCCGGAGTTGCCGAGGATCCGGTTCTTCGCTTCCGGGGCCTGGATCCGCAGGACGCCGTCGGCGTAGGTGACTTCGGTCTGTTCGGCCGCCCTCACGTCGCGACTCCTGGCGGCGTTGGCCGGCCGGACCTCGACGGTGGTGTCGGTGCGGTCAGCGGCGATGAGCTGGATGCGTCCTGCGGGAATGTCGAGGACGGCCTGGACGGCGGCGGGGGTGTCGAACTTCTCCATGGTGCTCTCCTTCTCCGGTATCGCGTGCCCCTTCGGCCCGCTCTTTCCGATGAGGGAAACGCTACGTTGCATTCACTGATCTGACAACACGCTCGTTGCGTCTAGGGCCAATAACCGCAGGCGGGAGCACCGAAGTCGATGCAATGACCTGACGCGTAACGCAACGCTACGAACCAGAGTTCGTTGCAATGAATTAGGAGTGAACGCTATAGTCGGCACACCAGCCACCACAGGGCCACCCAGGCCACGAAGGAGACCGCGATGCCGGGAGGCAGGCTCACCCAGCAGGAACGCCAGCAGATCGCACTGGGACTGGCCGACGACCTCGCCTACGCCGAGATCGCGCGACGCCTGGACCGGCCGACCTCGACGGTCACGCGCGAGGTGATGCGCAACGGCGGTCCGACCGGTTACCGCGCCGAAGTGGCCCACCGCGCCACGGAACACCGCGCCCACCGGCGCAGGAAGGCAGAGCCCCGGGACTCACAGACACCCCCGCAGCCCTATGGACGCGACGCCGAAGCAGTGCGCGAGTACGAGGAGGTGTTCACCACCGTCATCATCGCTTCGGGCATGCCCACGATGATGTCCAGGGTGACGGCCTGCCTGATCCTCACCGACAGCGGCAGCCTCACCGCGGCCGAACTCGCCCAACGCCTCCAGGTCAGCCCGGCGGCCATCTCGAAGGCGATCGCGTTCCTCGAGAGCCAGGGCTTCGTCCGCCGGGAACGCGACGAAGGCCGACGCGAGCGGTACGTCGTCGACGACGACGTCTACTACCAGTCCATGATGGCCAGCGCCCGCTCCATCACCAAGGTCGTCGACACCGCACGGCAGGGCATCAGCGTCCTCCGCAGCGGCACTCCCGCCGCCACTCGCCTCGAAAACATCGCCCGCTTCCTCGACTTCGTCTCCGAAAGCACCGCCCGCGCCGCCGAACAGGCCCGCGAAATCCTCCACTCAAAGCCCGAAACAACCCCGGACACCACCACCTGAGCCACAGCCGGACCACCGTGTCGTACAGCCGTCTCCCGCCGGAAGGCGCGACACATCTGGTGACACAGGAAGGCGTGATAGACACCCTGCTCCGAATGGATCTCGATTTCATCAAGAAGTCATTGGATCTTCGGACCGCCTGAACCATGCGGGTGACGTGCCCGTACCTCTTGTCGGATCGACACGCCTCCCCGCAAACGCACATCCGCACATCTGCACGCCAGTACATCCGCACACCAGTACATCTGCACATCCGTGGAAGGGACCGCCACTATGTCCAGCGAATCGATTCAGCCCGCCCCGGCGCTCTGCCGTCGAACCCTCCTGGCGGGGCTGGGCGCGGCCGGTATCGCCGCCGCCCTGACCGCGTGCGGGGGCTCCGACGACAAGTCGGCCGGATCCGACTCCTCTGACGCCTCGTCCGGAGCCGCCGGTGGCGCGGAACTGGCCAAGACCGCCGACATCCCGGAGGGCGGCGGCAAGGTCTTCGCCGACCAGTCCGTGGTCGTCACCCAGCCGACGGCGGGCGAGTTCAAGGCCTTCTCGACCGTGTGCCCGCACCAGAAACAGCGGGTGAACAGCGTGGAGAACGGCATCATCACCTGCCCCGCCCACGGCAGCCAGTTCAGCGTCACGGACGGCGGCGTCAAGAAGGGACCCGCGACCAGCGGACTGACCGCCGCCAAGATCACGGTGACCGGCGACTCGATCACGCTCGCCTGACGGAGCGGGGCCGCTTGAGGCAGGCCAGCACGTCGTCCGTGGTGGTGATGGTGGCCACCAGGGCGAGCGTGTTGCGGATCATCGCAGGGGTGTAGTCCGAGGGCACGCCCGCGATGGCGTCCCGGGGGACCACGGCGGCGTATCCGCGGTTCACGGCGTCGAACACCGTGTTGGGTACGGCCACGTTGGCGGAGACACCGGTCACGACGAGCGTGCGGCAGCCCAGGTTGCGCAGCAGCGCGTCCACCTCGGTACCGGCAAGGGGCGAAAGGCCGTGCAGGCGGCGTACGACGAGGTCCTCCGCGGCGACCTCGACGGGCGGCGCGACACGGACCGCGGTACTGCCGGTCAGCTGCTGCACCGGCAGGCGTTCGGCCGCACGGAAGAGCCGGGCGTTGTGGTTCGCGCCGCGGCCGTCGGGGCGGCGCTCGGCGATCGCGTGCATCACCTGTACGCCGCTCTCGTGGGCCGCGGCCACAAGGCGGGCGACCCGGTCCAGCGCGCCCGACGCGCGGGCCTCCCGGGCGAGTTCCGGCAGCGCGCTGTCCGGGCCGACGACGCCCTCCTGACACTCGACGGTCAGCAGCACCGTGGTCGCGGGATCGAGGAGTTCCCTGAGCTCTTCGTACGACGGCATGACTTCTCCTGTCGCGAGCGGCGTCCCGGTCGGCCGGAACCGGGTCGCCCCGACCGGTGGTGGCGGGCGAGCGTAGCCACCATTGCGTACTGACGGAAGACAGCCCATGATTTCCTGACGCACCGTCAGGCTCGATGCCGCGGAAGAGTCATGGAAGAACGGTCATAGAAGATTTCGTCGTAGAAGTCCTGGAAGAAGCGAAGAGGGGACCCGTATGGCCGTCACTCAGCGCCGGGGCCGAAGAATCATGATGACGCCCGACGAGCTGGACAAGTTCCTGACCACCCAGCGCACCTGCCGCGTGGCGACCGTCTCCGCGGACGGTGCTCCGCATGTCAGCACCCTCTGGTTCACCTGGGACGGCAAGTCCCTCTGGCTGTATTCGATCACCCGCAGCAAGCGGTGGGCCGACCTGCGCCGCGATCCGCGGGTGGCCGTTGTCGTCGATACGGGCGAGGAGTACGGGGAGCTGCGGGGCGTCGAGGTGTCGGGCTCGGTCGAGTTCGTCGGCGAGGCGCCGCGCACCGGCGAGCCGTGCTCCGAACTCGACGCCGTGGAGCGGCTGTTCGCCCGCAAGAACTTCGGCCTGGAGGAGATGCCGCACGACGGCAGGCACGCCTGGATGCGGCTGACGCCGGAGGCGACGGCCTCGTGGGACTTCCGCAAGCTCGCCACGCTGTGACCGGAGAAGAGACGGCGGGAAGCCGGAGAGAAGCTGGAAAGAAGACGGTGGGGAGCCAGCGGAAAGTCGGAGAGTCGTCGGCGGGGAGCGGCAGGGGCTGACGGGGAGCCGATGAGTGGCGCGCCCCGCCTCGTCTCCCGCCCCCGGAACCGTCGGGCCGCCGGAACCGTTGGCCGGCCCGCACCGGTGAGCGCGGGCGCGTGTCTCACCCGAGCGCCGAGCCCGCCGTCCGCAGCGCATCCGCCACCGCCCTGATCGACGGGCGGCGGTCGGCGTCCGCACGCCACACGGCGTACACATGCCTGGAGACCCGGTGCCGCACCGGGACCGTCCGCACGCCGGCCGGCACCGGGCCGCGCCCGAGCCGGGGCGCGACGCACACACCGAGCCCCGCCGCGACCAGCGCGAGCTGTGTGTGGTGCTCCTCCGCGCGGTGGGCAATCACCGGCTCCATCCCCTTGCCCCGCAGGGTGAAGAGCAGCCACTCGTGGCAGAACTCGCCCTCCTCCCAGGCGATCCACTCGTCCTCGGCGAAGTCCTCGAGGTCCACCTCCGCGCGGTCCGCGTAGCGATGTCCCACGGGCATCGCCACGTCGGCGACGTCGTCGAGGAGCGAGGCCTTGACCAACCCCTCGGGCATGGGCAACGGCTTGTTGTACCAGTCGAGGACGACCGCCAGATCGATGTCGCCGCGCAGCACCCCGAAGACCCCTTCCTCCGGCTCCAACTCGCGTGAGCGGACACGCAGTCCGGGATGCTCGGCGCGCAACGCGGCCAGGGCGGCCGGGAACAGCCCGCGCGCCGCCGTGGGAAACGCGGACAGCCGCAGCTCCCCCACCACCTGTCCGCGCTGCGCCTCCAGGTCGGACTGGGCGAGTTCGACCTGGGACAGGATGCGCGCGGCGTGGTCGGCGAGCAGCTGCCCGGCGTCGGTGAGCCGCACCCCCCGCCCGTTCTTGGCGAGCAGCCGCTGGCCCACCTCCCGCTCCAGCTTGGCCATCTGCTGAGAGACCGCCGACGTCGTCACATGCAGTCCGTCGGCAGCGCCACTGACCGAGCCGTGACGGGCGAGGGCATCGAGAGTGCGCAGGCGCTCCAGGTTCAACATGTAAGCGATGCTACGAGATGCCTGACGAAAAGTCTCGCTTGTTCTACGAGATCGCTTCCGTCATCGTGAGCCGTATGAGCGCCCCGTCCGAGCCCCGTACTCCTCTCCCCGCCTCAGCCGACACCGTCGTACCCAACGCCTCTTCGGCGTCCCTACCGCGCTCCGCGTCCCGTCCCCGTACGACTCCGGCTCCGGCTCTGACTCCCCACCCTCCGGCAGCGACTCCGGCGCCGGCGCCGGCCCCGGCTCTCAACTGGCGCGTGCGCTTCGGCACCCTCTCCCTCGTCTGGGGTTTCAGCTTCCTGCTGATCAAGGTGGGGACGGACGGTTACGCACCCTTCCAAGTGACGTTCGGCCGACTGCTGTTCGGCACGCTGGTGCTCGCCGCAGCGATGGTCTGGAAGCGTGAGCGCCTGCCGCGCGGCGCCCGCACGTGGGGGCATCTGGCGGTCGCGGCCCTCCTGATCAACGCGCTGCCGTTCTCCCTGTTCGCGTACTCCGAGCTGACGATCCCGTCCACCCTGGCGGGGATCTGCAACGCGACCTCACCCCTGTGGGGCATGGCCCTGTCGATGGTCGCCCTGTCCGAGGACCGGCCCACCCGCCGCCGTGTCGCCGGCCTCGGCATCGGATTCCTCGGCGTACTGACGGTGCTCGGCGCCTGGCAGGGCTTCCACGGTCTGGACGCCGCCGGCACCACGATGGCCCTGCTTGCCTCGCTCAGTTATCCGATCGGCTGGATCTACGTCCGCCGCACGCTGGCCGGCTCCAGCCACTCCAACCTGTCGCTGGCCGGCGCCCAGCTGTTGCTCGCGACGGTGCAACTGGCCGTCGTCACTCCACTGTTCACCGCGACGCCGAACCACTTCGCGCTGATACCGCTGCTCGCGGTGATCGCGCTGGGCACCCTCGGCACGGGCCTCGCCGTCCTCGTCCAGTACGGCCTGGTCGCCGAGGTCGGGCCGACGACGGCCCAGATGGTCACGTACTTCATCCCGGTCATCGCCACCGCCGCGGGTGTCGCCATCCTCGGCGAATCACTGACCTGGTCGACGCCGGTGGGTGCCGTCATCGTGCTGGCGGGCGCGGCGCTCACCCAGTCCAGGCCCTCCGGCTCCAGGCCCTCCGGCTCCAGGATCCCGTCGCCGCGGTCCGGGAAGACGGGAAGCCCGCAAGACAGCGGCCCAGGGAGCCCGGGGCAGCCGGGGCAGCCAGGGCAGCCCGTGAATCCGGTGAAGCCTTCGCCGGATCAGACGTAACGCCGAGCGGGCGCGGGTCCCACGGCCGAGGCGATCGCCTCGGCCACCCTCCCCGCCTCGCCCGGATCGAGCGTCGACACGGTGATCCGCAGTCCGGGCGGCGCGCTCATCCGGAAGCGGGCCCCCGGCGCCACGGCCCAGCCGGAGTGCAGCAGCCGCGCGACGGCGCCGGTCTCGTCCGGGACGGGAACCCACACGTTCATACCGCTGCGTCCGTACGCCTCGATGCCACGCTCCGCGAGCGCGGCGATCAGCGCGTCCCGGCGCCGCCCATACGCCGACGAGACGGCCCGGGTGTCCACGGCGCCGCTCGACCACAGCCGCACCACGGCCCGTTGCAGCACCCGGCTCACCCAGCCCGGCCCCAACCGTTGCCGCCCCTGGACGCGGTCCATGGTGACGTCGTCGCCGGTGAGCACCGCCAGTCGCAGATCGGGCCCGTACGCCTTGGCGACCGAGCGCACGAACGCCCAGTGCCGGGTCACGCCGGCCAGTGGATGCAGGGGCAGGTCGACGATGCGATGCCCGTGGTCGTCCTCGACGAGCAGGGTCTCCGGATACTCCCCCAGCACGGCGCGCAGGGCACGCGCGCGCGAGGCGCTCACCGCGGCGCCGGTCGGGTTCTGCGCGCGGTCGGTGACGACCAGGGCCCGCGCCCCGGCTTCCAGGGCAGCTCGCACGTCGGCGGCCAGCGGCCCGTCGGCGTCGACGCCGACGGGAACGGCCCGCAGTCCGAGGGCCGGAACCAGGTCGAGCACGCTGTGCCACCCGGGATCCTCCACGGCGACCGCGTCCCCGGGCCTGAGATGGACGGCCAGTACCCGCTCGACGGCATCGAGTGACCCCGAGGTGACGACGACCGGCCCGTCCGGCACTTCGTCCGCGTCCAGGTCCGCGCGCGCGAGCCGCGCCAGGTCCGGCTCCACGGCAGCCGCTCCATAGAGCGTCGGTTCGCGGTCGGCGAGTTCCGCGGCCGCCGTCAGCGCGTCGACGAGCGAGGGCAGCAGGGCCGGGTCCGGATTGCCGTCGGACAGGTTCCGCACCCCGGTCGGCACATCCAGTCGGGACAGCTCGCGAGCGGTCGTCACCGGCTTGGAGCGGACCCGGCTGCCACGCCGGCCCTCGGTCTCGATGACCCCGCGTTCACGCAGTGTGCGATAGGCGGCCGCGACGGTATTGGGATTCACCTCCAGCCGCGATGCCAACTCCCGCATCGGCGGCAGCAGTTGGCCGGGCTCCAGCTCTCCCGAACCCACCGCACGCTCGACACTGGCCGCAATCTCGGCTGCGCGCCTGCCCTCGATCCGATACTCTCCTAGCACAAAGCAGAGTATGCACTAGTGCAATATGCCACGCAAGGTGAACGCGCGGTGAGAACACGATGCGCGCGAGCGCACCGCGTGTCCGCGCGTTCCGCTGTCCCGCATATCCCGCATGTCCCGTGCGTACGTATGACGACGCTGACCTGGAGAGCACCAATGACGGAGACGGCCGCCCCGCGCCCCGACACCTACACCCCGACCGACCGCACCGTCCCCACCCGCTCCCGGGAGCGTGCCGCGTACGACCACGAGATGGTGCACTCGATCCTCGACGAGGGGTACGTCTGCCATCTCGGGTTCGTCCGTGACGGAGCGCCGGTCGTGCTGCCCACGCTGTACGGGCGGGTCGGCGAGCGGCTCTACGTGCACGGCTCGACGGGTTCGCGCCCGCTGCGCATGGCGGGTCAGACCGACCCGGGTCTACCCGTCTGCCTCACGGTCACGCACGTCGACGGGCTGGTGCTGGCCCGCTCGGCGTTCCACCACTCGCTCAACTACCGCTCGGTCGTGGTGCACGGCGTGGCCTGCCAGGTGACGGACCCGGACGAGAAGCGGGAGGCCCTCGACGCTCTGGTCGACCAGGTGGTGCCCGGTCGCTCGGACGACTCGCGGCCCGCCAACGCCAAGGAGCTGGCCGCCACAGCCGTACTGCGGCTGAACCTCGACGAGGTGTCGGCCAAGCTGCGCACCGGCGGCCCGAACGACGAGCCCGAGGACCTCGGCCTGCCTCATTGGACCGGAGTCCTCCCTGTCCGCACGAGCCACGGAACGCCCCTGCCCGCCGACGATCTGGCTCCGGGTATCGAGGTCCCCGACTACCTGACGACCCTCTGACGCTCGCCCGGGATTCGAGGCCCGCCGGTGTTCGCCGCGCCACGTGCCACCGGCGCCTGCGAAGCCCTGGCGGGCGTGGACGTCTGCGCGATGAAGGCGCCGCACAGCACCACCGTTCCGCCGATGATCTGGGGCGCCGAAAGGTGCTCCCCCAGCAGGACCCAGGCGAGCACGGTCGCGATGACCGCCTCCAGGCACGCCACGACTCCGGCCACCTGGGGCGAGAGCCTGCGCACCGCCAGGACCCCGGTCCCGTAGGCGAGGACGGTCGCGATCAGCACGATCCAGCCCAGCAGCAGCGAGGCGGCGACGGAGGTCCGGTCCATGTCCACGCTCCCACCGAGGACCGACCAGTCCATGCCCCACGGCCGTGCCACGACCGTCAGGACGAGTGCGCCGACGAGCAGCCCGTACGCGATGACGCCGAGCGGGGCCGGCGCCCGCTCTTCCGCGTCGCCGCCCTGGTCGGACAGGACGAAGTAGCCGACCTGGCAGCATGCGGCGCCGAGCGCGAGCAGCAGTCCGAGGGCGTCGAAGCTCAGCCCCGCCCATACCTCGACGACACAGGCGAGACCGCCGACGGCGAGAACGACGCCGAGGGCCGCGGCACGCGTGACGGGCCGGCGCTGCACGAACCGCACCCACCCGAGGACCAGCGCCGGCGCCAGGTACTCGACGAGCAGCGCGACCCCGACGGGTATGCGGGAGATCGAGGCGAAGTAGCAGGCCTGGACGCCTGCCACGGCCAGCAGTCCGAAACCGGCGAGCAGCAAGGGACGCTCGCGCACCAGATTCCGGTGACGCACGGCCAACGGCAGCATGACCAGTGCGGCGCCCGCGACGCGCAGCCACACCACGTGCAGGGGCTCCAGACCCGCCTCGATCAACGGCTTGGCGGCGACGCCGGATCCTCCGAAGGCGACCGCCGACCCGAGCGCGAGCCCCAGCCCGACGCCTCTCCCCCGGTGGTCCTGACTGCTCATCGACGTATGCACCGGCACATGATGGCAGGCGACGACATGAGCGTCACTCCCGTTGACACCTGTCTCAATGCCTGGACGTGCCCAGCCCGATTCCGGCGAGCGCGTCAGGCCCCGATACCCCGCTCCGCCGCGCCGTCCAGGCGTACCAGCAGCTCCCGCGCATCGACCCCCGCGCGGGTCAGCACCTCGACGGCCCGCGACTCGGGTTCGGTGACGAGCGCGGCGAGCAGGTCGACGCCTTCCGCGAGCCGGTCACCCCGCCGGGTGGCTCGTACGTACGCGGCCGCCAGGGCGCCGGCCGCCACCGGCGACCACTCACCCCCGGTCAGCGTCGGCACGGCACCGGAGTCCTCGACGGAGTTCTGCCAGCGGAGCCCGTATCCGATGCTGCGCTGGACGAGATAGCCGAGCAGCCGCGCGAGCTGCGGGCCGCTGTCGAAGGCCTCTCGCACATCGGGGTCCGACTCCAGGAGCGTATGCAGCAGATGAGCCGTGTCGATCTGCCGGTCCCCGTCCCGCAGTGCCCTTCTGCGCGCACCGACTACGACTGCTGCCAGTTCCGCGCTGAGACGGACCTCGACGTCCAGGCCGGTCCGGCCGCGCTCGGCGGCCTGCTGATGGGGGATACGGTCTTGCACACCCCTCACCCCATCACTCCCCTCTCGTCCGGTCATCCCCGCTGGGAAGCATTCTCGCGTCCCACACAGGGTGGGCCCCGATGTCCGGCTCCTCCTCCTTACGGATGAGATCCCCGCACTTCCTGACAGTTCATCAGTATTGAATGTTCAAGCCTCTACGGCTACGTTCCGCGACACCGTAGCCAGCTGCGCCTGGCGCAGCGCCCGAGACAAAGGGGTGGCCGCATGGCCGAAGTCAGCGCGGAAGCACGGATCGAGGCGCCTGCCGAGAAGGTCTGGGCGCAGCTCACGGACTTCTCCTCGTACGGCGAGTGGAACTCCACCCACACCAGTTTCCCGAAGGGCGGCCCCGAGAACTTCGAAGTCGGCGGCACCTTCGAGGAGAACATGAAGCTCATGGGTTTCCCCGCCGAGGTCAACTGGACCATCGAGGAACTGGAGACGGCTCGCACGCTCGCGATCCGAGGCAAGGGGCCGATGTCCGTGACCGTCGCCACGCGCTACACGCTGGTTCCCGAGGGAGGAGCCACCACAGTCCGTATCGACGGCGAGTTCACCGGTGCCGCCGTATCGCTGATGGCGGGCAAACTGAAGGACTCGGCGACGGCGGCACTCAACGAGTCCCTGCGCAAACTGGGCGGGTTGGTCGCCTAGAGAACCCCTCCACCCATGACCACCTCTGAACACTGCCGCCCCACACAGTCACACAGACACACGGGCACGCAGACACACGGGCACACGCAATGGACACAATGGGGGGTACTTCGAAGTCGAAGTACCCCCCATGTCACAGCTTGTTCAGCCGGATGAGCCATCAGTCCTCGTCCGCGAGGATCAGATACAGCTTCTTGCGTGTTTCGTTGATGAGGGACAGCGCCTTCTCACGCTGCTCCTTGTCGCCGGTCTTCCAGACCTGCCCGAACGCCTCCATCAGACCGAAGCCGGCCTGCCGGATGTCGCTCAGCGCCTCCCAGTCGACTCCTCGCCCCGCATCCTCCCAGGGCGCTTCCGCACCCTCGGCGGCCGCGACGCGACCCGCTTCGGTCAGCGAGAACAGCTTCTTGCCGCCCTCGGTCGCACTGCTGATCAGACCTTCGTCCTCCAGCAGCTGAAGGGTGGGGTACACCGAGCCCGGACTGGGCTTCCACGCCCCGCCGCTGCGTTCGACGATCTCCTGGATCATCTCGTAGCCGTGCATGGGCCGGTCCTTGAGCAGGGCCAGGATCGAGGCGCGTACGTCACCGCGCCGCGCCCTGCCACGCGGTCCGCCCCGGCCTCCACGCCCGCCCCAGGGGCCCGGACCGAAGCCGGGACCACCGAAACCGGGCCCGAAGGGACCGAAAGCCGCGCGCAGCCCCTCGAAGGCACCCCTGTCGGGACCGCCGGGGCCACCCCGGCCATGCCCTCGACCACGTCCATGACCGGGGCCGAAGCCCGGTCCGTATTCCTCTCCATGGGAACGCATCGCAATCACTCCATTCCATCGTTGATCTGTCGCGATGCGTCAACGATATATCGGAATAGCTCGCCTGGCAAGGCTCTACCGATACAGGCAGCTGTCCTGTCTCGTCGGACCTTCACCGGTCTCGCCGAAGTGTGACGACCGACCTGTCCGGTTCATCGGGGTTTGATCATCGCTGGGGCTGCCCCAGGGGCCGGGCCGCGTATCCTCGGCCTTGTGCCTCGCCATGCGAAGAAGCCCCGCCGGCTGGTTGCCGACGGGCGCGTGTACATGTGGGCGATGCGCCACAGTCACCGAACGGACCACGACGGTCGGCCCGAGAGCTGCCGCCAGACCCTCACCCTGTCTCCGCAGCCGGCCGGCACCGGCGGCCGGCTGCGCATTGTCTTCGCCGGCGGGCCCGGCCGTTACGTCCCGGGCGGGGCCCCCTTCGGCTCCGGAGACGTGGGCTTCATCCAGGGCGCAGACCTGAATCTGCACGAGCCGGGCGCCGTCCGGGCCCTGCTCGACGTGGCGCTGGCCCGTGGGTGGCAGCCGAGGGAGCGGCAGACGGTGGAGGTCGACGGCTGGCTTCTGCTGGAGGCGGCAGCCGCCGCGCGAGCCGGGGACGCCGGCCCCGAGGGCCCGTAGAGGGTGACTCCTCTCAGCCTGCGATCCGGTCCGCGCTGCTCATGTCACGCGAGACCTCGACCGCACGGCGAGGAAACCCTGCGATCCCGGTGTAGATCCCGGTGTAACAGAGCGCGCCCATACGGTGGACCGATGACGTCGACCAAGAAGTTCCAAGTCACCTTCGACTGCGCAGAACCCGAGCGCCTCGCTCGTTTCTGGTGCGAGGTGTTGGGGTACGTCGTCCCGCCGCCGCCGGAGGGGTTTGACACGTGGGACGACTTCAAGCGCTCGCAGCCACCTGAGGAGTGGGAATCATGGTTCGCCTGCAGTGATCCCTCAGGTGTCGGCCCGCGACTGTACTTCCAGCGCGTCCCCGAAGGGAAAGCCGCCAAGAACCGGCTGCATCTCGACGTGCGGGTCGGCACCGGACTCGTGGGTGAAGAGCGCCTGGCCGCACTTGAGGCCGAGTGCGCACGACTGGTCCCGCTCGGCGCGGTACACGTACAAACGCTGTATGACGGCAACGACTCCTGCATCCCGATGCAGGACATCGAGGGCAACGAGTTCTGTGTCGACTGAGGGGCCGCCAACGTGCCCTTGTTCCGCCCCCATGGACCAGGACGAAGAACCGCCCCGTACGGGCACTGGACCTGAGTATCAGCATCAATGTCAGTGGCGGCTGTCATGCTGCGCCCATGACGGACACGACTACCGCCGCCGACTATGCGTGGATCCGAGAGCGCGACCAGTACGAGACGTACTGCGTCACGCTCGTCCAAGGGCTCGCCCCTGAGGAGTTGCTCCAGACCCTGGGAGTCGAGTCCGGAACGCGGATCACCGGCGTGGACGGGCTGATCAAGCCGTCACAGGACGCGGTGCTCGAACATCACCGGGAGTTCGCGGGGGCCACTTCTCTTGGTGGTTGGTCACTGATGTTCGAGCCCGACGGCTTTCTGGGTGCCACGGATGAGGTCATGCTCCCTCTCTCGCGCGGGCGCACGGTGGTCACGAACCACAACGCCATCGCTGGGGCGTGCCGCTTCTGCTGGTATCGCGACGGCGCCGTACTCCTGGATCTCGACCAGGCCTATCCCGACGACCGCACCGGCAGCCGGCCGGATGAGCTCCTCACCGAGATGCGGGAATCCGGCTTCGATCTCAGCGGCACCGACGACCTGGACATCGGCAACCAGTTCCTCGCCGCCTTCGCCCTCGCCCACCGCATCACGGGCGTGCATCTGACGCCTGAGCTCTTCGCGTCCGCAGAGTTCATCGGCGGCCTCGGGCCCCGGTTGCCTTCTTTCTCCGTGCCGGGTCGTGCGGAGCCGTAGCCGAACCACTGCCGGTGACGGCGCTCCCCACCACCGGTCCACCTACCGCGAATTGGCCTTGGCCGGTGCCTCTGATCACCGGTTAGCGTCTGGCGCATGCGAATTCGTATCGTCGACGCCTTCACCGACCGCCCCTTCGCCGGCAATCCGGCCGGGGTCCTCCTGCTCGACGCCTCGACGTCCTTCCCGGACGACGCCTGGCTGCAGAACGTGGCCCTGGAGGTCAACCACGCCGAGACGGCGTTCGCCCATCCCCTCCCGGAGGGCGGCGAGGCCGACTGGGCGCTCCGCTGGTTCACCCCTGCCGCCGAGGTCGCGATGTGCGGCCACGCGACACTCGCCACCGCACACGTACTGGCCACCACAGGGGCCGCACGAGGCACCGTGCGGTTCGCGACGAGGAGCGGCGTGCTCATCGCGACGACGCTCGACGACGGCTCCATCACACTGGATTTCCCGACCGCCCCGCTCACCGAGGTCGAGATCCCGCCGGGCCTCGCCGACGCCCTGGGCGCCGAACCCCTCACCGCACTCGACACCGGCCCGAACATCGGGGACCTGCTCGTCGAACTCTCCGACGAGAAAAAGGTCCTCGCCCTGACACCCGACCTCGTGTCCCTGGGCCGCTGCTCCGAGCGCGGCATCATCGCCACGGCCCCCGCCGAAGATCCATCCCGGGGTTACGACTTCGTCTCCCGCTGCTTCTTCCCGAACATCGGCATCGACGAGGACCCGGTCACCGGCAGCGCCCACACGGCCCTCGCGCCGTTCTGGTCCGGCCGCCTCGGCCGTACCCGGCTCACCGGCCTCCAGGCCTCGTCCCGTTCCGGGCGGGTCCGCACCGAGCTTCGCGGCGACCGCACCCTGATCTCCGGCCGCGCGGTCACCGTGATCGAGGGTGACCTGCTCGCGTGAGCGGCGCGAACCGACCACTCACGCGGGTGGTCACACGCGGGGTCACGCGGTGGGCAGCCACCCCACCTTCCCCGCCAGCAGCGCGTATCCCACGAACGCCCCGATGTCGAGGAGCGAGTGGGCGACCACCAGCGGCCCGATCCGACCCCACCGGCGGTACAGGTAGACGAAGACCACGCCCATCACCATGTTCCCGATGAACCCGCCGATGCCCTGGTAGAGGTGGTACGAGCCCCGCAGCACCGAGCTGGCCACCAGGGCCGTGACCGGCGTCCAGCCCAACTGGCCGAGGCGGCGCAGCAGATACCCGACGACGATGACCTCCTCCAGGACCGAGTTCTGGATCGCGGAGAGGATCAGCACCGGGTACTTCCACCACACCTCGGGCAGTGCCTCCGGCACCACGGTGAGGTTGAAGCCGAACCCGCGGGCCGCCAGGTAGAAGGCGATGCCCGAGCTGCCGATGACCGCGGCGATCCCCGCTCCACGGGCGAGATCGGGCCAGGGCCGTGTGCGGTCGAACCCGAGTGTGCGCAGCCCCTCGCCCTCGCGGAGCAGGAAGTGCGCGACGAGCACGACCGGCACCAGCGCGGACGCCATGCCGAACAACTGCCATGCCAGATCGAGCCATGGACGGCCCGGGGCGGCCGAGGCGTTGAGCGTGGCCGCCTGGTCCTTCAGGCCCCCCGGTCTGGTGACCGAGCCGACAAAGCTGATCAGTGCGGAGACCCCGCTCGCCCCGAGCGAGACGCCCAGCACGAGCAGCGTCTCGTCACGGAGGATCCGCCGCGCGGGCCGTTCCTCGGAAAAAGAACCAGCGGTCGGCCCCTGCCCCACGTGCACTCCTGCCTCCAGTTGCGTAATCCCGCCTCATCCCCATCTTCGCCCCGCTAGGGTCTCGAATGAACTTGCGAAGATCGTGCGCGACAGGCCGTCGGGGGACGGACACCATGGGGGGCGCACTCCCTTTGTGCCGTGCCGTGCCATCCAGCCATTTCACGGCTTCAACGACTTCAACGGCTCCGGGCTCGATCAGGGAGGGGCACCACCGCCATGGGACGTCACAGCTTGCCCGACGGGCTGCGCAGGGGCGGCGCCGCCCCCCGGCCACGCACGCGGCGCCGCAACGTGGCACTCGCGACGGCCCTGGTACTCGCCGCCGGCACCGTGGCCGCGGTCGACGGTGGCCTGCTCTCCTTCGGCTCGTCCTGCTGGGACGACGTCGTACGGCTGAGGATCGCCGCCGCTCCCGGCATCGCACCCGCGCTCAAGGACGCGGCCGACTACGCCCGGGACAACGACGTGACTTCCGACGGCAGCTGCCTCGACGTGCGCGTGACCGCCCGGGACACGTACAAGGTCACGGATGCCCTGCGGTCGAAGCAGAAGGGTGCGACCGACTTCGAGGCATGGGTACCGGACTCGGGCGTGTGGGTGAACCAGGTGCTGGCGGACAACCAGTCGATCAGCGTGACACCGGCGGGCAATGTCGCCTCGTCCCCCATCGGTGTCGCCATGATCCCGACGGCCGCGAAGTCCCTCGGCTGGCCCAGGAAAACGTACTCCTGGACCGAGCTGGCGGGTGCGACCATGACGAGCGAGAGCCTGAAACTCGGGGCGGGCGACCCTTCGCGCAGCGCCACGGGCTTGCTCGCGCTGACCCAACTCGCCCAGACGGCAGGCAAGTCGAAGGGCGGCGACACCCTTGCGGCGGCCACGGCGAAGGCCCTCTCGCAGCGCACCTCCGACAGCGACGGCCAGGTCCTGGACACCCTGCCGCGCGACCTGTCCGGCACCGAGCAGGGCAACCCGAAGCGCAACCAGGCACTGATCCTCTCCGAGCAGGAAACGTTCGCGTACAACGCGTCGGCGGACAGCGGCGACGATCTCGACCTCTTCTACCCGAAGGACGGTGCGCCCCGGCTCGACCATCCGTTCGCGCTGGTCGACGAGCCCAGCCTGACCACGGACGAGAGCCGGGCAGCGCTGCGGTTCATGACTCTCCTCGGCGAGCCCGACGGGCGCAGGATCCTGGAGAAGCACGGCTTCCGTACGGACGAGGACGACATCCCGGCCGATCTGGTCGCCGGAGCTGGCGGCCGCGCCCCCCAGCCCTACGAGGAAGTGCCGGAGAAGCCGGCCACGGACAAGGAGGTCGAGGAAGCCCTCGGCCTGTGGACGATCACGGTGCAGAGCGCCCGTCTCACCACGGTCGTCGACGCCTCGTCGTCCATGTCGGACCCGGTGCCGGGCACCAGCGAGTCCCGTATGGACGTGACCAAGGCGGCACTGCTGCAGGCCCTGGCCACCTTCACGCCGGAGGACGAGATCGGGCTGTGGAAGTTCGCCACGAAGCTCGACGGCAAGCGCGACTACCGCGTCCTCGTACCGACCGACCGGCTCGGCGACCAGGTGGGCGGCAGCAGCCAGCGGGAACGGCTGTCGGCGGCCTTCAGCGACCTCAAGCCGGTCCGCAACGGCTCGACCGGCCTGTACGACACCACACTGGCCGCGTACAAGGCGGTGACGGCCTCCTACGCCAAGGGCAAGTTCAACGCACTGGTGCTGCTCACCGACGGCGTGAACAAAGATCCCGGGAGCATCTCGCGCTCTGGCCTGATAGCCGAACTCCGCAAGCTCACCGACCCCGAGCATCCCGTACCCCTCATCGCGATCGCCGTGGGCCCGGACGCCGACAAGAACGAGCTGAACGCGATCGCCGAGGCGACCGGCGGCTCAGGACAACTGGTCACCGACCCGTCCCAGATCCACTCGGTGATCCTCAAGGCTGTCGTGAAAGCGGGCAACAGAAGCTGATCCCTTCTTGCCGATCCCTTCCCGCCGGCCCCTTCCCACCGGCCCGTTCCTGCTGCTCCCTTCCTGCTGCTCCGGCCGCTGTCACCCCAGCGGAACGGCCGGCTCCCGCAAGCCGACCGGCCAGGTGTGCACCGGCTCACCGAGGTGCATCAGTTCGCTGTACCGCTTCGTCGTGGCGGCCAGCGCGGCATTGCGCCCCATGCCGCTCTCCAGCGCCCTGTGGAACGTACGGGACTGCCAGGAGGCCCCGTTGACTCCCCGCTTGCACCGCTCCTCGATCACACCGAGGTAGAGATCCCGGTCGGCCGGCTCGACGCCCCACGCGTCCAGACCCGCCGCGGCGAGCGGCAGCAACTCGTCCCGCACCAGTTCCACCGCGGGCATCCGCGTGACCCCGCCGTGCCTGCCGCGCCGCGGCCACTCCAACTGTGCGTCGATGCCGTACCGGCAGGCGCGGTCGAAGTTCGAGGCCGCGGCCTCGAAGGGCAGCCGGGTCCAGACCGGCCGTGCCTCCGCGGCAAGGGCGCGTACGAGTCCGTAGTAGAAGACCGCGTTGGCGACGACGTCGATCACGGTGGGGCCCGCGGGCAGCACGCGGTTCTCGACCCGCAGGTGCGGGACGCCGTCGTCGATGCCGTACACCGGGCGGTTCCAGCGGTAGATGGTGCCGTTGTGGAGCACGAGTTCGGCGAGCCGCGGAATACCGCCCTCGTCGAGGACGCGCATCGGGTCCTCCTCGTCGCGGATGGGCAACAGGGGAGGGAAGAAACGGAGGTTCTCCTCGAAGAGGTCGTACGCCGAGGAGATCCACCCTTCACCGAACCAGGTGCGCGGCCGCACTCCCTGCGCCTGCAGCTCCGGCGGACGGGTGTCGGTGGACTGGAGGAACAGCGGGGGCCGGGACTCGCGCCACAGCTCACGGCCGAAGAGGAACGGCGAGTTGGCGCCGACGACGATCTGCGCCGCGGCCGCGACCTGCGCGGCGTTCCACACGTCGGCGAACCGGTCGGGGGTGACCTGGAGGTGCAACTGCACCGAGGTACAGGCGGCTTCGGGCGCGATGGACGCCGAGGTGCAGCTGAGCCGCTCCACGCCCTCGATGTCCAGCGAGAAGTCCTCGCCACGGGCCGCCACGATCTGGTCGTTGAGCAGTGTGTAGCGGTCCACGTCGGAAAGGTTCGCGGAGACCAGGTCGTCGCGGGCGAGGGTCGGCAGAATACCGATCATCACGATTCCGGCCTCGACCTCGTTCGCCTTCCGGTGGGCGTATGCGAGTGAGGTGCGCAGTTCCTCGGCGAGCCGGTCGAATACCCGGCCTTCCAGCCGATGGGGAGCAATGTTTACTTCCAGATTGAACATGGCGAGTTCTGTTTGGAAATCACGGCTCGCGATACGCTCGAGTACTTCAGCGTTCATCATTCTCGGCATGCCGTCGGGCCCCGCCAGATTCAGCTCGACCTCCAGACCCATGAGATTCTTGGGACGGTCGAACCGCTTCTCCGCCAACAACCGCGCCAGCCCCTCCAGACACTGCTGGAGCTTTTCTCGGTACCGTCGGCGGTCGGACAGACCGATCGACCCCACCACGACCTTCTCCCCCATCGAAGCTTCCCTCCTCGACTGGGCAGCCCGTGGAACCGGCCGCTGGTGTCCGGCTCACGGAAGATGATGCCCAGGCAATGTGATCGATAACGCCCTGGGGTGACCCCCCGGGCACTACTCTGAACTCAGTTTTCTCCCGGCACATTCACCAGGCATGAGGCATCGCGTTTTTGTTGACGGTCGACCCTGTCGTGAAAAACACCGATGAAAACCGGCCGTCCACCTCGGTGGAATATTCCGAGGTCAGCGACGGGTACCCGCAAAGAACCTCGGTCAAACACACGTTTAGGCGACCTGATTGCCTCTTGCACTTAATATGCGGAACGGCTAGCCGAAACATCGCCTGAACACGTGTCGTATAAACTCCGCGAACGAGGCAGAGAGTTGGCACTCACGGTCGCAGAATCTGTCGTCGAAGTGACATCTTCGCCCGAAGGGCGGGCCGCCGGCGCCCGGTGCGTGCGATCGCCAGTGTGTCGGAAGGAACGTAGCGGAGCTACCAGGGCCTTCCGACAACTCGGCGAGCACACGTACCGGACATCTCGCGGCAGACGTCCCTTCGCCGACGGGCCCTGCACCCACGCCCCTTTGACCCAGAGAGCTGACCCAGAGAGCTGACAGCGCCGTCCGCCCCCGCCCCGCGCCACCATGCCTGTCGAACGAGAGGCGACCCATCATGCCGCTGCACGTCCCTCCGGCTCCCGCGCCGGCATTGCGCACCGTCGTCACGGCCCTCGGTTCCCCCACCGCGGTCCGCGAAGCCCGTACCCCGTCCCTTCGCAACGCCCAGGGACCCCTCACAGCCGAACTCCCACTGCCTGTCCACGTGCTCGACCGGATCACCCCGGCCGGCACCTCGGCCACCCGTCTCGCCGGATGGCGATTCCTCATCCGCTGCCACGAACGTGCTGTAGCGGCCGCGGAAACCAGGCTGACCCCCGACGGCTGGGCCTTCTCCCACTTCTTCGAGGGCCCGTACGTCACCGCGACCGAACGCGCTCTGCGCCAGGCCGAGACGATGCCGGGGTCGTACCAGCCACGTCTGCTGTCGGTACCCGAGCTCTACATGCTCACACTCTGGCTGCACGGCGACTTCACCGCCGACGGCACCGGAGGCCGTCTCGCCGCCACCGACCTGCTGGTGCCGCTGGCGCCCGCCCCACCCGGCATCGCCGCTCACCGCCCGCACCGGGCGGCCGAACTGCTGCCCGTTCTGACGCATCGGCTCACCCCGACGCCCACCCCGCTGCTCGGCTCACCCGCCTGAGCGCATCCCTACTTTCGTGCCCCGCGGCCTCCACCCCGGCCGCGGGGCACACCGCTGTGCGCGTCGCCCTTATGCGCGAGGGACGGGAAACGGATATACGCGAGGGATGGGGAGCGGACGGGGAGGGTGTCGCGTGGAGTGACGCATGCTGGACGCAGCGCACCCCCGGCCCGTACGGACTAGCCCCATCCGACCATTCCGAACCACCCAAAGAGACACCTCAGTTGGGATGAACCGTCCGCACGGGTGATGCGTCATCAACCTGTGAGGAGTGCTGCCGCTAAATCCCTGCGGATTGACGCCCGTAGGGCAACACTGGGTTCCGGACCATCTGACAAACGGGGGGCGGCCATGAACGCCAGTTCGAGCCGCGGGACAGACAACACATCGATCACCGACCTCACACCAAAGCGAAAGATCCCATCAATGTGCCAGCACCAGCGACCGTGCCCGACAGCCGACTCCGCCGACCGGGAGGCAGCGCTCCTCGTGGCGCATCACCCGGAGCAGGGCTGGAGCCTGCTGTGCAACGGCGTCCTCCTCTTCGAGGACACCGGCGAACTTCTGCCGGACGGCCGGATCATCGCTCCGCACCGGCCGCTGGCCATGGACGTGATGACCGCCGCCTGAGCGGCACGACGCACACGGGCGGCGCGGCAGACCGCCCGGACACATGAGGGGCCGGCCCGGGAAACACTCCCCGAACCGGCCCCGACGCATGTCCAGGAATGACTCAGGAGTAACCACTCTGCCCAGGTTTGCCCTGAACAATGCTGGTCACCGCTGACGTACCCGCTGTCACTGACGACTCACGACTCACGACTGAGCGACGATGGACGGGAGAGTGACCGCTGGACAACAGACTGGACGACAGAGAGGCCGTGAGTTCGACATGCTCACACCGGAACCACGCGCCGGAGAGTCGGGAATCGGCTACGCGGATGCCACGCGCGTCATCCGCATGACCACGCTCGAACCACAGCGGTGGGCCAACGGGCGAGGCTGGACCCGCGAGATCCACCGCGAGCTCGCAGCAGATCAGCCCAGGACGACCACGTGGCGGCTGAGCCTCGCGGACATCGAGGAAACCGGCCCCTTCTCCGCACTTCCGGAGATGGACCGCCATCTGCTGTCAGCGGCTCCTGTGCCCCTGCAGCTGTCCATCGACGGAGTCGTGCACGATCTGCGCTACACCCAGGTGGTCCGGTTCGCCGGAGCCTCGCAGGTGGCCGCGACCGCCGTTCAGGGCCGGGCGCAGGCGCTCAACCTCATGACACGGCGCGGCATCCGCGGCGGCGTCGACCTTCTCAGCGGCGACGCGCAACTGCCCGTCTCGGCCACGTCCGCCACCGCTCTGGTGGTGCTCGACGGCACCGTCTCGCTCGGCGGCCGACAGCTGGAGCGGTTCGACACCGTTCTTCCCGGCAGCGACGAGACACTCCTCGACCTCCGCAAGGCGACCGTGGCCCGTGTGCGCGTGGCGACACCGGCCGCCCATACCTCTGCGCCCGCCGGCCCCGGCCGCCCTTTGGCGGACACGAGGAGTGACGACTACTCCTCGTAGGTGTCCAGCGGCGGGCAGGAACAGACCAGGTTCCGGTCGCCGTACGCCTGGTCGATCCTACGCACCGGCGGCCAGTACTTGTCGGCGGCCGAGACCCCGGCCGGGAAGACCGCCTCCTCACGGCTGTACGCGTGCTCCCACGTGTCGCCGAGCGCTGCCGCCGTGTGCGGGGCGTTGCGCAGCGGGTTGTCGTCCGCTCCCCACTCGCCCGTGCCGACCTTCTCGATCTCCGCGCGAATGGCGATCACCGCGTCGCAGAACCGGTCGAGTTCGGTGAGGTCCTCGCTCTCGGTGGGCTCGATCATCAGCGTGCCGGCCACCGGGAACGACATGGTCGGCGCGTGGAACCCGTAGTCGATGAGCCGCTTGGCGACGTCGTCGACACTCACGCCGGTGGCCTTGGTCAGCGGCCGCAGGTCGATGATGCACTCGTGCGCCACCAGCCCGCCGGGACCGGTGTAGAGGACCGGGAAGTGCGGCTCCAGGCGCTTGGCCACGTAGTTGGCACTCAGCACGGCGACCTGCGTGGCCCGCTTGAGTCCCTCACCGCCCATGAGACGGACGTACGCCCACGAGATCGGCAGTATGCCCGCGGAACCCCAGGGAGCCGCGGAGATCGGGCCCACGCCCGTCTCCGGTCCCGCGGCGGGCTGCAGCGGGTGGTTCGGCAGGTACGGCGCCAGGTGCGCGCGCACCCCGACCGGCCCCACACCCGGGCCGCCGCCACCGTGCGGGATGCAGAACGTCTTGTGCAGGTTGAGGTGCGAGACGTCGCCGCCGAAGTGACCCGGCTTGGCGAGCCCGACCAGCGCGTTGAGGTTGGCGCCGTCCACGTACACCTGGCCGCCCGCCTCGTGCACCTGCGCGCAGATGTCGGCGACGTGCTCCTCGAACACACCGTGCGTCGAGGGGTACGTGATCATCAGCACGGACAGCTCGTCACGGTACTGCTCGATCTTGGCGCGCAGGTCCTCGACGTCGATCTCGCCGTCCCCGGCGGTCTTCACGACGACGACCTTCATACCGGCCATCACGGCGCTGGCCGCGTTCGTGCCGTGCGCGGAGGACGGGATCAGGCAGATGGTGCGCTGCTCGTCGCCGCCCGCCCGGTGGTAGCCGCGGACGGCCAGCAGACCGGCCAGCTCGCCCTGCGAACCGGCGTTGGGCTGGAGCGACACCTTGTCGTACCCGGTGACCTCGGCCAGCTGCTCCTCCAGCTCACGGATGAGCGTCAGATAACCCTGTGCCTGCTCGGCGGGCGCGAAGGGGTGCAGCTGCCCGAACTCGGGCCAGGTGACCGGCTCCATCTCGGCGGTCGCGTTGAGCTTCATCGTGCATGAGCCGAGCGGGATCATGCCCCGGTCGAGCGCGTAGTCGCGGTCCGCGAGACGGCGCAGGTAGCGCAGCATCGCGGTCTCCGAGCGGTACTGCTGGAAGACCGGGTGTGCGAGGTACGCGTCGGTGCGCAGCAGCGGAGCCGGCAGCGTGTCCTGTGCCGTCGCGTCCAGTGCCGCCACATCGCCGTCGACGCCGAACGCCGACCAGACCGCGCCCAGTTGGGTCCGTGTGGTCGTCTCGTCGCAGGACAGGGACAGGTGGTCCGCGTCCACGAGGTGGAGGTTGACCCCGCCCTGGCGGGCGGCCGCGAGTGTCTCCGCGGCCCTGCCCGGCACCCGCACGGTGAGCGTGTCGAAGTACGCCTCGTGGACGACCTCGACCCCGCCCGCCGTCAGACCCGCGGCGAGGATCGTGGCGTACCGGTGGGTACGCCGGGCGATGGCTCTCAGACCCTCGGGACCGTGGTAGACGGCGTACATCCCGGCCATCACGGCGAGCAGCACCTGAGCCGTACAGATGTTGCTGGTCGCCTTCTCACGGCGGATGTGCTGCTCCCGCGTCTGCAGGGCGAGCCGGTACGCCTTGTTGCCGTCCGCGTCGACCGAGACACCGACGAGCCGCCCGGGCAGACTGCGCGCGAACTTCTCCCGTACGGCCATGTATCCGGCGTGCGGCCCGCCGAAGCCCATGGGCACGCCGAAGCGCTGCGTCGTACCGACGGCGATGTCGGCTCCCAGCTCACCGGGCGAGGTCAGCAGCGTCAGGGCGAGCAGGTCGGCGGCGACGGTGACGACCGCGCCCAGTTCGTGCGCCTGGTCGACGACGGGCCTGAGGTCCCGTACGGCACCGGAGGCGCCGGGATACTGGAGGAGTACGCCGTTGATCTCGCGCTCGGCGAGTTCGGCGGGGATGCCGGCGCTCAGGTCGGCGACGACGACCTCGACGCCGGTGGGCTCGGCGCGGGTCCGGATCACGGCGACGGTCTGCGGCATGGCGTCCGCGTCGATGAGGAAGAGGCCCTTCTTGTTCTTCCCCATGCGGCGCGACAGCGCCATGGCCTCGGCGGCCGCCGTGCCCTCGTCGAGCAGCGAGGCGCCGGAGGTCGGCAGGCCCGTCAGATCGGCGACCACGGTCTGGAAGTTGAGCAGCGCTTCCAGGCGGCCCTGCGAGATCTCCGGCTGGTACGGCGTGTACGCGGTGTACCAGGCGGGGCTCTCCATGACGTTGCGCAGGATGACGGGCGGTGTGAACGTGCCGTAGTAGCCGAGCCCGATCATGGAATCAAGCACCTGGTTGCGATCCGCGAGGGAGCGCAGCTCGGCCAGCACCTCGGCCTCGCTACGCGCACCCGGCAGGTCGAGCGTGTCGGCGTTCTTGATCACATCGGGCACCGCGGTGGCCGTCAGCTCGTCGAGCGAGCCGTACCCCACCTGCGCGAGCATCTTGGCGCGGGCCTCGGAGTCGGGCCCGATGTGGCGCTGCTCGAAGGGGATTCCCTGTTCGAGCTCGGAGAGCGGAATACGATGGGCGGTCATTGCGGAGGCCTCCTGGTCTGACGACCTTCGAGGGGCACCACGGCATGGGTGCCCGGACGGCCTCCCCCTCTGTCATCTCAACCTGAGAGCTTCACCGGTTCGCCACGAGGGCGCTCCGGCTTTCACCGTCGGTGAGAGCGGAACCCGTCGAACACCCGGACACCTCTCTGCTTTCCAGAGTGACCTCGTCCATGCGGTACGTGTGCCTGAGAGATTCCGGGGAGGATTTGCTCCTTCGGCGCCTCCGATGAAACCCGGAGGACTCTCCCGCATGGGGTCAGCAGCCGCCGCCCAGCCTATCAGCGGGGTTCCCTCGAGTGGCCGCCCTCCTCAAAGTGCTCTTTCGTAGTGCTTACGGATGACTTGCGAGCAGCTGGAGGGCCCGTGCAGACCGACATCGATCCGCGCAACCTGATAGGGCGCAAGGCGTTCGACCGCAACGGCACGAGAATCGGCACCGTTGACGAGGTCTACCTGGACGACGCGACCGGCGTACCGGAGTGGGCGGCCATACGCACGGGCCTGTTCAGCCGGGACGCGTTCGTCCCCCTGGAGCCGAGCGAACTGATCGACGGATCGCTGCGCATCCCGTACGAACGGGCCCTGATCAGGGACGCCCCCGACTTCGGCGTCGGACGGCACCTCTCCCCCGAACAGGAAATCCAGCTGTACCACCACTACGGCCTGGATGTGGCTCCACCTCCCCCCTTCCCGGACCACGACTTCGGCCACCTGTCAGCCAAGGAAGAACCCACCTGAGTTCTTCAGGGACGCGGGAACGGTGCGACAGGCCACACACGCCCCGCACCCACCGCACGCACGACCGCACAGAGGCACGAAGACCTGCTTGCGGAAGACCTGCTTGCGGACTTTGAGGCCCCCCTCACCCCTCCTCCGGCGCCACATGCACGCCCGCGGGTATCCGCGCGACCAACGGCAACGGCTCCGCCACCTCCAGCGCAGGATCGTCGATCCGGAAGGTCTTCACCCGCCCCGGCCCGGAATCAGGCGTCTCGAACCGCACCGTGACCCGCCCCAGTCCGCTCCCCTGCACCCACCCGTGCCCGAACTCGGCATGCCGCACATCGTGCCCCGCCCGCCACTGCCGCTCGGCCGGCGGCTCCGGCTCCGCCTCCTGGACCGGCTCCTCGGCCTCTTCCCGGCCGGGCTCCTCCGACTCCTCGGCGGCAGCCGCCCGAGCCTGGGCGAAAAGGTCCTCCTGCGTGTAGTCGGCGAGTCCCGAGACCCCGACCCCCAGCAGCCGTACGCCTCCCGTGGTGTCCACGGACTCCAGCAGCCGTGCGGCCGCCTCCCGAACCACCGCGGGGTCGTCCGTGGGCCCTCGAAGCGTCTCGGACCTGGTCAGCGTGGAGAAGTCGAACCGGCGCACCTTCAGCACGATGGTCCGCCCCGACAGATGCGCACCCCGCAACCGCTGGACACACCGGTCCGCGAGCCGCTGCACCTCCATGCGCACCCGCCCCCTGTCGTGGATGTCCACGTCGTACGTGTCCTCGACCGACACCGACTTGGTGTCCCGCTCGGCCACCACGGGCCGCTCGTCGCGGGCCAGCGCCATGGCGTACAGGGCGACCCCATGAGCCTTCCCCAGCAGCCGTACGAGTTCGTCCTCGCCCGCTACGGCGATCTCGCCGACCGTGTTGATCCCGCCCCGGCGCAGGTGGTCCCCCGTGGCGGGCCCCACGCCCGGCAGGATGCGCACCGGCATGGGAGCGAGCAGCGTCCGTTCGGTACCCGGCTCTATCAGCACGAGCCCGTCGGGCTTGGCCTGCTCGGAGGCGATCTTCGCGAGCATCTTGCAGGCTGCCAGCCCCACGGATCCGGTCAGCCCCGTGACGGCCCGGATGTCCGCGCGCAGCTTCCCCCCGGCCAGCAGCGCAGATCTCTCGTCCCAGGCCGTCTGCCCGGCCTCCAGGTCCACGAACGCCTCGTCCAGGCTCAGAGGCTCCACCAGCGGTGACAGCTCCCGCAGCAGCCTCATCACCTGCTCGCTGATCTCCCGGTAGAGCCCGAAGCGCGGTACGAGGTACGCGGCGTTCGGCGCCAGGCGGCGGGCCTGCGCCATGGGCATCGCCGAATGCACGCCGAAGACCCGTGCTTCGTACGAACAGGTGGCGACCACTCCACGCGGTCCGAGGCCGCCCACGATGACCGCTTTCCCGCGCAGACTCGGCTTGGACGCCTGCTCCGCCGAGGCGAAGAAGGCGTCCATGTCGAGATGCAGGATCGTGGGCGCGGTTCTCACATGTCCGATGCTGCCCTACGCCACTGACAATGCCCCGGCACACCGCCTCCGGAGGGATGCGGGACCGCGCCAGAAACCGCCCGACCGCGGAACCTCCGGAGCCGCCGGAGCCGCCGGGTCAGACCGCCCGGTTGCGGCGCCGGGCAAGCTCGTCCGCGGGATTTGGCCCGACGAGTGTCTCGCCCGTGTCGACACGCTCCCCGTGCAGCTGCGAGAGCGCGTTCTCCACGTCCCGCCACACCACGCCCACGGCGATGCCGAAGATGCCCTGGCCGCCCTGGAGAAGTGCGTGGACCTCGTCGGGTGAGGAGCACTCGTAGACCGTCGCACCGTCGCTCATCAGCGTCATGCGCTCCAGGTCGCAGGATCCGCGTTCTCTGAGGTGCTGCACCGTGGTGCGGATGTTCTGCAGCGAGACCCCCGTGTCGAGGAACCGCTTGACGATCTTCAGGACGACCACGTCCCGGAGGCTGTAGAGCCGCTGCGTCCCCGTTCCGTGAGTGGGTCGCACGCTCGGCTCGACCAGCCCGGTCCGGGCCCAGTAGTCCAACTGCCGATAGGTGATCCCCGCGGCCGCACACGCCGTGGGGCCGCGATAACCGATCTCCTCGGACGCCACCTCGCCGTCCACCGGCACCGCCGTCGGCCGCTGTACGTGATCGGCCGCGCTGCTCTGAAGCGAGTACGGGCCGCTCTCCCCCGGACCGCGTCCGGGGGCACCCCCAGCCGTACCGTCGCCGCTGCTTCTCACGCCGACCTCCGTCCTTGACCTGCCTCCTCGACGGTAGGCAGTCACCAGGGGCGCGTCAACGATCGCCACACTCGGCACGCCGGGTGATAATCACCCTGAGAGTGGTTTCCCGTGCCCCACCGCGGGGAAAGGCTAGCCGAATGCCCTCTCGACGGCCGCCGTACGGCCTGTTGTGCGACGGTCCCGGAGGGTCACCGGCCGGTGTTTCACGCCGCCGCTGACGTCACTCGCGTCACTCACGTCACTGACTGTTGGTCCCGAAGTCCTCTGGCGAGATCTGGTCGAGGAACTCGCGGAACTTCTCCACCTCGTCCTCCTGCTCGTCCGGAATCGCGATGCCGGCGTCGTCCAGGACGCCGTCACTGCCGTAGATGGGCGTCCCGGTGCGCAGCGCCAGCGCTATGGCGTCGGACGGCCGGGCGCTGACCTCGACTCCACTGGCGAACACCAGCTCCGCGTAGAAGACACCCTCCCGCAGATCCGTGATGCGCACTTCGGTCAGCTCCTGACCGACGGCCTCCAGCACGTCCTTGAACAGGTCGTGGGTCAGCGGTCGCGCGGGGGCCATGCCCTGCTGTGCGAAGGCGATCGCCGTCGCCTCCCCCGGCCCGATCCAGATAGGGAGGTAACGGTCGCCTCCCACTTCACGCAGGAGCACGATCGGTTGGTTGGAGGGCATTTCCACCCGGACACCTACGACGTCGAGCTCGTTCACACAGCAACCCTAGGCCGTGCCCGGCACCTTTGGGTAGTCGAGCACGGAATGGTGCCCTATCCCACGCCCGGCGCGCCCCGCCGGGTCAGGGCAGCCGCACCCCGAGCGCGGACTGCACCAGGGCGGCGTGCAGCTTCACCGCGAGTCCCGCGAGCTCCTTGGTACGCGCCTGTGCGTGTGCCCTGGTCTGTGGGTTGCGATGGAGGCGCAGGGGCGCCACGACCTGGTCCACGAGCGCTGCTTCGCGGTCGGCGGCCGCCTTCACAGCACGCAGGTGCCGCGGCTCGATCCCGAACCGACCGAGCTCCAGGACCAGTCCGGCCACCGTCACCGCCTCGGCGTCGTACACGCCCTCCGGCAGGGGGGCGATGAGCCCGTACGACTCCCACTCGTCGAGTACCTGCTCACCGATCTCCGCGGCGGCCAGCAACTCGGCCCGGCCGATCCGGACCACCGTGGGCCCTTCAGGCTCGCTCGGGGCCCCGCCGTCGCGCTGACGCCCCACGGACGGCACCGGGGCCGTCTCACCGCGCCCCGGGGCGTCCAGATGCTCGCGGATCACCTTCAGGGGCAGATAGTGGTCCCGCTGCATCCGAAGGACGTGACCGAGACGCTCGACATCGCCCGGACTGAACTTCCGGTATCCCGAGGGCGTCCGCTGCGGCTCGATGAGGCCCTCGGACTCCAGGAACCGGATCTTGGAGACGGTGACCTCGGGGAACTCGTCACGCAGCACGTTCAACACGGTGCCGATACTCATCAGCCCGTTGTCCGCGGCGGCGGCGCCGTGTCCGGCACCGCCGCTCGGTGTTCGAAGCATGGACCTTCCCTGGGGGTCTCCCCGGACAAAGTCTGGGGGAGGGTCAGATGCCCCGCTGGCTCGCGTAGAAGACCAGCCGGTACTTGCCGATCTGCACCTCGTCACCGTTCGACAAGGGGACCCGGTCGATCCGCTCCCGGTTGACGTACGTGCCGTTGAGGCTGCCGACGTCCGCCACCGTGAACGAACCGTCGGGCTCCCGGCGGAACTCCACATGGCGGCGCGACACGGTCACATCGTCCAGGAAGATGTCGCTCTGCGGATGACGGCCGGCCGTGGTCAGCTCGCCGTCCAGCAGGAAGCGGCTGCCCGAATTGGGCCCCCGCCGCACCACCAGAAGCGCCGAGCCGAGCGGCAGCGCGTCGACGGCGGCCTGCGCCTCGGGAGACAGCATCGGCATCTGGGTCTGGCCGGTGACCTCGGCGTCGTAGGCCTCAAGGCCGGAAATGGAAATCGTCGAGGTGGTCTCCGACGGGCGCTCCGGGGTCGCCCCGGCCCGCAACGGCGCACCACAGTTGGAGCAGAAGCGACTCGCTTCCGCGTTGCGGTTACCGCACCTCGTACACACCAGGGCCGACATGGACGGATCCTCCTGCCGCGGCTGCCCCGCCGGGGTATTGGACGCGTACGGGTCGGAGCCGAAACCTCCACCCGCACCTGAGGTTGACGGATCCCCGAAACCTATGCGCCCCGACTGGGCAGGGTCAACAGACGGCGCGCCCTGACCACCGGAAATGTCACCGCCCGGCCCACCGACCTGGTCCCGGAACAGCGGGCGGTCTCCCTGCTCCTCGCCTTCCGAGGGGCGCGGTGCACGATGCCGGGCAGTCGCGTTGTCGCTGCCTTCTCGTGCGCTCTTGCCGAACAACTTCGCAAACAACTTCACGGGCGATTCCCCTTGACCGAAACAGACCCGCCCGTGGGGCAGGACGAACCCTGATTGCACACACCGGTCGAGCCGGACACCCTCACAACGTCCGTATCCACCAGACAGTTTCCACCACGCACCACCCATTCGGTGCGCCGACCCCCCGCAAGCTCATGCCCTGGAGGAGCGGCCCTCAAGCGCCGCCGGTTCACTGGGAGGACGACCGAGCGTGCTCAGGCCGCTTCGCCGGTCGCACGGCGTCCACGACGATCTTGTCCGAGCGTTCCACCGTGACAGTGGCCTGCTCCTTCTCCAAAGTCTGCACCACTCCGCCAGGGATGTTGAGCGCCGGTTCGAGGTCCTGCGGCTTACCGATGACCTTGAAACGATAGGGGGAGCTGATCTTGTTCCCGTCCACGGCGACTCCCCCGTCCACATCCGTCAGATAGGTGCCCGCGACGATCCTTACGCCGTTGACCTGGATCGCCTCCGCGCCGGCCGCGCGCAGCTCCTGGACCGCGTCGAGCAGCATGTCGGCCTCGACCGTCCCCTTCTCGTCGTCGATCGTCAGCGTGATGCCGGGGCCCTGCGCCGCCACGGTGCCCGCCAGAATGCCGAGTTGTTTCTCCTTCTCGACCGTCTGTTTACGGGCCTCCTCGGCCTGGTCCGAGCTGTTCTCCAGCTCGGTGCGCTGATCCTCCAACCCCTGCTTCTCCTCTTCCAGACGCTGTGTGCGGCCATCCAGTTCATCGAGGATGCGCACGAGATCCTCCTGACGTGCGCCACGCAGGGCGCCGTCGCTGTCACTGTTGGACGCCACCTGGACGGCGAGGCCGAAGCCGAGCCCGAACAGCAGAAGCGCGACGATGAATTGCGCACGGGACACGCGTGGCGGCCACAGGCCCTTCACCAGCCGCTGCCGGCCGGTGAGGGCGGCAGGCCTGCCCGGCTCCGGCCCAGCCTCCGGAGTCCCGGCGTCCGGTGCCGCGGGCCCCTCCGCCGTCTCCCCTGTCTCCGCCGTCTCCGAAGCCTTCGGAGCCGTCGGAGCCGCCGGGGACTCCGGAGCCTTCGCCGACACTTCTTCGGGCAGTTCCCTACGCAGCGAACTCTTGGGGGTGCCCGGCGTTTCGTCCTCGCTGTTCATCCGCCTCACGCCCGGAACACGTGCCGGCGGATCGCCGCGGCGTTGGAGAAGATGCGGATACCGAGGACGACCACGACACCCGTGGACAACTGGGCGCCCACGCCCAGCTTGTCGCCCAGGAAGACGATCAGCGCGGCCACCACGACATTGGACAGGAACGACACCACGAAGACCTTGTCGTCGAAGATGCCGTCGAGCATCGCCCGCAGACCTCCGAACACGGCGTCCAGCGCCGCGACGACGGCGATCGGAAGGTAGGGCTCGACCATCGCCGGAACCTCGGGCCGGACCAACAATCCAGCCACGACTCCCACAACGAGGCCCAGTACGGCGATCACGATGTGCCTTTCTCTGTGCTCGGTTCTGCTGTTCGTACGATCACACTCGATGCTGCGGGCAGCCGGACCTCGCCCTCGACGGACATGCTGGTCCTGACGCCGAAGTTCTCCTGCAGAGCGTGCAGATACCGCCCGTCACCGCTGTTCTGGAACTTGGTGCTCAGCCGGTTCCCATCACCCACGGCCAACACCGTGTACGGCGGCGCCAGCGGCTTGTTGTCGACCAGTATCGCGTCACCCGCGGCCCTGATCGCGGACAGCGCCGTCAGCCGCTGTCCGTTGATCGTGACGGCCTCGGCACCCGACTCCCACAGCCCGTTGATCACGCGCTGCATGTCGCGATCACGTACGCGTCCGGTGTCTGAGAAGCCCGACGTCTCGCGCGCGTCCCCTTCACCGCCCTGGCCGGCTTCCTTGGCGTCGTCCACGACGAGCTTCACGCCGGGGCCGTGCACCTCGACGGCCCCCGCCAGGATGCCCACCAGCTCGCCCTGGTCACCGCCGTGCTTCTGCAACGCCTCACGCTGCCGGGAGCTCACATCGTCGCGGAGCTCGTCGATGCCGTCCTCCAGGTCCTCGGCCGACGACGTCTCACGGTCGATACGGTCGATGAGCTCCTCGCGCTCCTTCGCCACGCCCGGAGCCGCTATCCGCGCCTGCGCCGCACCCACGGTCACCACGAGCGCCGCGAGCACCAGCCCGGCCGCGAGAGCGAGCTTCGCCCGCAGCGTCTTGGGCATCCCGCCGGTGCCTTCGGCCTTCTTGCGGGCAGCCGCCTCGGCGTACCCCTCGTCGAGGCTGTGGTCCATGACGTTGGTGAGCAGCGACATGGACGCGTCCGGGCGCGAGGGGCGCGTAGGGGTGCTCCGAACGGGGGGCTGCTGCGGCATGCCGCACATCGTCGCACGTCGCGACCAGTACCTCCGAACGGCCCCACCGACGTGCCGGACGGGCCCTGTTGAGGGCACCGTCCGGCACGCGCGTGTGCAGCTCAGCGACCTGCGCTGTCCACCACCGACGACCACTCGTCGAGCAGAGCCTGCGCCGACGCGTCGTCGGGTCCTTCGGCCCACAGATGGGTGACCGCCTCCGCCGGATCGGGAAGGACCATCACCCAGCGACCGTCGGTCTCCACCACACGGACACCGTCGGTCGTGTCCACGAACCGGTCACCGGCCGCTTCCACGACACGCCGCATCACAAGCCCCTTGACCGCCCAGGGAGTCGCGAGATCGCGCTTGAGGACGTGCGCCCGCGGGATCCGGGCGTCGATCTGACTGAGCGTGAGCTGTGTCCGCGCCACCAGGCCGATGAGCCGGACGAAGGCCGCCGCGCCGTCGAACACGCTGCTGAACTCGGGCACGATGAACCCGCCGCGCCCGTCGCCGCCGAAGATCGTGGACTCTTCGCGCCCGACGCGCGTCAGATCGTCCGGAGACGTCGTCGTCCAGTCGACCTGCGTCCCGTGGTACGCCGCCACCTGCTCGGCGATCCTCGTGGTGGTCACCGGCAACGCCACCCGCCCGCTGCGCCGTTCGGCGGCCACCAGATCCAGCATGACGAGCAGCGCCCGGTCGTCCTCGACGATCCGGCCCTTCTCGTCGACGAGCGACAACCGCTCGCCCACCGGGTCGAACCGCACCCCGAAGGCCGCCCGCGCGGAGGCCACGATCTCTCCGAGCCGCACCATCCCTGACCGGCGGGAGTCCGCTGTCTCTGTGGGCCGCGACTCATCGAGCCCTGGGTTGATGGTCAGCGAATCGACCCCGAGCTTGCCCAGCAGGCTGGGCAGCACCAGTCCCGCACTGCCGTTCGACGCGTCCACGACCACCTTGAGCCCGGACTCGGCGATCCCGGTCGTGTCGACATTCCTGAGCAAGGAGCCCGTGTACGAGTCGAAGACGCTGGCCGGAAAATACAGATCCCCGATCTCGCCGGGGAAGGCACGCCGGTACTCCTGCCGCGCGAACACCCGGTCGAGCTTGCGTTGGCTTCCCTGCGACAGGTCGGCCCCGTTCCCGTCGAAGAACATGATGTCGACCGAGTCGGGAACCCCGGGCGTCGTCCGGATCATGATTCCGCCGGCACTGCCCCGCGCGGTCTGCTGCCGCGCCACCGGCAGCGGTACGTTCTCCAGGTCCCGTACGTCCATGGCGCTGGCCTGCAGGGCGGAGATGACCGCCCGCTTGAGCGCGCGGGCACCTCGGGAGTGGTCACGGGCCGTCGTGACGGTGGAACCCTTCTTGAGGGTCGTCGCGTACGCCCCCGCCAGGCGCACCGCCAGCTCAGGCGTGATCTCCACGTTGAGGATCCCGGTCACTCCACGGGCTCCGAAGAGATGGGCCTGGCCGCGCGACTCCCAGATGACCGACGTGTTGACGAAAGCGCCGGCCTCGATGGTCTTGAACGGGTACACCCGCACGTTGCCCTGAACGATCGATTCCTCGCCGACGAGGCACTCGTCCCCGATGACGGCGCCGTCCTCGATCCGCGCGGCCCGCATGATGTCGGTGTTCTTTCCGACGACACAGCCACGCAGGTTGCTGTGCTGACCGATGTACACGTTGTCGTGCAGCACGGCCTTGTGCAGGAACGCCCCGGTCTTCACGACGACGTTGGAGCCCACCACGGTGTGCTCACGGATTTCGACGTCGGCCTCGATCTTGGCGTAGTCCCCGATGTAGAGCGGTCCTCGCAGCACCGCGTCGGGGTGGACCTCGGCGCCCTCGGCGACCCAGACTCCGGGCGATATCTCGAAGCCGTCCAGTTCGACGTCGACCTTGCCCTCCAGGACATCGGCCTGCGCCTTCACATAGCTCTCGTGCGTGCCGACGTCCTCCCAGTAGCCCTCGGCGACATAGCCGTAGATCGGCTTGCCCTCCTTCATCAACTGAGGGAAGACGTCACCGGACCAGTCGACGGAGACATCGGCCTCGACATAGTCGAATACTTCGGGCTCCATGACGTAGATGCCCGTATTCACGGTGTCCGAGAAGACCTGACCCCAGGTCGGCTTTTCAAGAAAGCGCTCGACCTTGCCCTCGTCGTCGACAATGGTGATGCCGAATTCCAGAGGATTGGGGACGCGGGTCAGGCAGACGGTGACCAGCCCACCCTTTTCCTTGTGGAAATTGATCAGGTCGGTGAGGTCGAAGTCGGTCAGAGCATCACCGGAGATCACGAGGAAAGTGTCGTCCTTGAGTGCCTCCTCGGCGTTCTTGACGCTGCCGGCAGTACCGAGCGGCTTCTCCTCGTTGGCGTAAGTCAGCTCCATACCGAGCTCTTCACCGTCACCGAAGTAGTTCTTGACCAGCGAGGCCAGAAACTGGACAGTGACGACGGTTTCGTTGAGCCCATGCCTCTTGAGCAGCCGTAGCACGTGCTCCATGATCGGGCGATTGGCCACGGGCAGGAGCGGCTTGGGCATGCTTGAGGTCATGGGGCGAAGGCGTGTGCCTTCGCCTCCGGCCATCACGACGGCCTTCATGTCGGAAGCGTCCTCCTTGAAGAGACGGTCTAGCCGACTTCACCCGTCAGATTGTCCCGCACATTCTCGTTGCGGGCCATCAGAGGCCACTACGGCCGCCCATTGGGCGAGCTCAGTCGGCCATGGTTGTCCGCACGAACAAGGCGGCGGACCTGAACCATGTAGAGGATCCCTGCCCACCAATACAGAGTTGTACCCCATCCTGCGAACGCCCATCCGAAAATAGCACCGAGTGACGCAAGCCATCCACTTCCGTCACTGAGCAGCAGGAACGGGAAGGCGTACATCAAGTTGAACGTCGCGGCCTTCCCGAGGAAGTTCACCTGAGGCGGCGGATAGCCGTGCCGTCTGAGGATGCCCACCATCACGAGCAGAACCAGCTCACGCGCCAGCAGGACACTGGTCAGCCACAGTGGCAGGATCTCGCGCCAGGTGAGGCCGAGCAGGGTCGACAGAATGTAGAGCCGGTCAGCCGCGGGGTCCAGCAGCCGGCCGAGACTGCTGATCTGGTTCCAGCGCCGGGCGAGCTTGCCGTCCAGATAGTCGGTGACTCCGCTCAACATGAGCACCAGAAGTGCCCAGCCGTCGCTGTTGGGCCCACCGAACTCCGGCCTGAGGATCAACCACAGGAAGAGCGGTACGCCCGCGAGGCGCGCCATGCTGAGGACGTTCGGGATGGTGAGAACCCGGTCTGTCTGAACGCGGGTCTCCTGGACCTCCACCCGAGGGCCTCCTGTGGGGAACGTGCTGACGTTGCTCCCTGACCTTACCCTCAGGCATCCGCCCACAGCGCGGAGGGGCCCCGGTATCCTCCCGTGAAACGCAAAGAAGCCCCCGCACCGAGGTGCGGGGGCTTCTTTGCAATATTTGTTCGGCGGCGTCCTACTCTCCCACAGGGTCCCCCCTGCAGTACC